>NZ_SOHG01000015.1:0-237671 GCF_004403155.1 Cryobacterium sp. Hh7
AGCTTGTCTAGATAACAACTATTTTAGCTGGTCAGAGGGGCATTCTCGGTTTAACGCGCCGTCAAAACCTCAAGGTCAACCGGTGGATTCAGGCTAAAGAAACCTCCACCCGCGCGCTCCGCATCGGAGTGGCCGGTCCCGTGGGAACCGGCAAGAGCTCCCTCATCGCGATCGTCTGCCGCTCGCTCGCCGCCGAGCTGCGCCTCGGCGTCATCACCAACGACATCTACACCGACGAGGACGCCCGTTTTCTGCGTTCCGCCGGCGTGCTCGATCCCGAGCGCATCCGCGCTGTCGAGACCGGCGCGTGCCCGCATACGGCTATCCGTGACGACATCACCGTCAACCTCATCGCTGTCGAAGACCTCGAGCGCGACTTCGCCCCGCTCGACGTGGTACTGATCGAATCCGGCGGAGACAACCTCACGGCAACCTTCTCCCCGGCCCTCGTCGACGCGCAGATCTTCGTGCTCGACGTGGCAGGCGGAGGCGACGTTGCCCGAAAGGGCGGCCCCGGCATCGCCCGTGCCGACCTTCTCGTTGTTAACAAAACTGACCTCGCCCCCTATGTCGACGTCGACGTTTCGCTCATGGTGCGCGACGCCGAGTTCGCTCGCGAGGGACGCCAGGTGCTTGCCCTGTCCCGCACCGATGCCGCTTCGGTCGACGAGCTGAGCGACTGGGTGCGCGGGCTGCTCGTGAAGCACCGCGCCGGCACCCACACTCCACAGGACCCGGGACCGATGGCGCCGCACTTCCACGCCGGAGAAGACGGCCCGGTTATGCACTCGCACGACGATAAGCATGCACACGACGAGCAGCACGCGCACGACGAGAACGGCCACTCGCACTAGGTGACTGCTTCAGTGATGGGTGTGACAGCGGTGCACCTTGCTGCCGCGCCCGGCCGCGCCCGCCTCACACTCGGCACCGGGGCGCTCGTTCCCCGTACCGTCGACGTGGGGCCGCGCTCCGCACGCGTGGCCCTTGTCGCCGCTGGCGCGCTGCTTCTTGGCGGTGACCGGGTGCACGTCGACGTGGTCGTCGGTGCCGGCTGCACCCTTGAGTTGGAGGACGTGGGCGGCACCGTCGCCTATGACGCCGACGGCGAGCATTGCGAGTGGACAGTGAGCATCCGGGTCGAATCGGATGCCCTGCTCCTCTGGCATGGACTGCCGTTCGTTGTCGCCGACGGGGCCCACGTGAGCCGCAGCACGAGTATCGAGCTCGCGGACTCGTCATCCGTCGCCTGCGTTCGCGAAACGATCGTACTCGGGCGCACCGAGGAGAGCGGCGGGTTCGTTGACCTGCGCACGCACGTTACGATCGGCACCGAACCGCTGTTCCTCGAGCGGCTTCCCGTGCGGGGGACCGACCGCACCCCGGGTATCCTCGGCGACAACCGGGTGCTCGACACCGTACTGCTGGCCGGCCTGCGAGCCGCCGACACTGCCGGCACCGTGACCGCGCTCGGCGCGGCCGGAACGGAACTGCTTCAGCTCGAGCTGCCGGGCAGCCTCGCCCGCTCACTGCACATTCAGGCCCACCGCTCGCCGCTCGCCCTGCTCTGGGAGAATTGGCGTGACCAGGCACTCTCTTCCCGCACCGCGCACATCTCCCGTGAGGTTTCCTGGGACGACACAGGGAACTCGCCCGGAGCCCGCCTACCGCCTACCCTTTCCGCCGCGCATGGGGCCAGCTTATGACGCGCACCCTGCCCGTCCTGCACCGCTCCACGCTGCTCATGGCTACTGTTATCCTCGTGCTGCATCTCCTCGGCTGGGGGCTGCCCTTACTTGCACTCGCGGCAGGCCAGGAGGGCACCGTCGTGCTCACCCTCGCACTCACGGCCTACCTACTCGGGGTGCGCCACGCCCTCGATGCCGACCACATCGCGGCGATTGACAACGTCACCCGCACCCTCTCTAGCACGGGTAGGCGCACCACGTCGTTGGGATTCTGGTTCGCGCTTGGCCACTCCACTGTCGTCGTGGCCACCGTGGCATTCCTTGCGCTCGGCGTGCATTTTCTGGTCACGGCCGTGCAAGACGACTCGTCGCCTTTCCGGCAGGCAACCGCACTCTGGGGCATGAGCGTGTCGGTACTCGTCGTGCTCGCCTTTGGCATCGTTAATCTGCATTCCTTCGTCCGCCTCGCACGCACACAACGCCGCGCCGGCGCTGGGCAGACGGATGCTGGGCAGACGGATGCCGGTGACGCCTCCAGCCATACCCCGACTGGTCCGCTGTTCCGGCTGTTTCGCCCCATCACCCGGCTCGTCGATCGGCCCTCGCGCATGTACCCCCTGGGGATCCTCTTCGGCCTCGGGTTCGACACGGCCGTTACCATAGGTCTCTTCGTCACGGCCGGCGCGGCGAGTATGCAGGTGTCCTTAGCGCTCACTGTTGCACTCCCGCTGCTCTTCACGGCCGGGATGTGCCTGTTCGACACCGTCAACGGTGCGTTCATGTCCCGGCTCTACGGTTGGGCGACAGGGGGATCGATACGCGCCATCCGCTACAACCTTGTCATGACCGGGCTCTCGGTCGCTGCGGCGTTCGTCGTGGTCACGGTGGGCCTGTCGCAGATCCTCGGTGAGAACGTCTTCTCGGGCTTGACCTTGCCGATCGAAACCGGCGGCCTCGGTTTCATCGTCGTCGGGGCGTTCCTCCTGGTCAGTCTCGCCGCCGCGCTCGTGCGCCCGGGTCGCCAGCGCCAGCCTGGGCACTAGAACCCGCCTACCACTGGAAATCACCTGTCGCTGGAAACCGCCGGACACGAGAAGCAGCGCGATCACTCGAGTCAGCCTGGATGCCCAAGCCCCGAGGTTGTTTACAACCTCGACACAAACCCGATATCGGAGCGACTCATTGCAGCGCAATGATGAGGTCTCGGACTTTCCCACTGATTGGACTTCATATGGCATGGAACGTAGAGACTCGCAGGCCACCGGTCGACACGAATGTCCCAGCAGCTGCCTCGGTCATGAGCGCCACTAAGGAAAGCCTTGAGGACTACACCCTTCGCTTTGCCCCGCGCTCCTACCGCAAGTGGGGCCCGGGGGTCGTGGCCACGAGTGCGCTCGGCGGCATCGCCTATCTGGCTGACTTCTCCATCGGCGCCAACATCGGCATCGCCCACGGCACGACCAACGCCCTGCTTGGTATCGCCGTGGCAGCGGTCATTATCTTCGTAACCGGATTCCCACTGGCCTACTACGCCGCCCGGTACAATATCGACCTCGACCTGATCACCCGCGGCTCCGGCTTCGGCTACTACGGTTCGGTCATCACGAACGTCATCTTCGCCACCTTTACTTTCATATTCTTCGCCCTCGAGGGCTCGATCATGGCGCAGGGGCTCGAACTTGGTCTGGGTATCCCGCGGCCTGTTGGCTACCTGGTGTCCACTCTCATGGTCATTCCGCTCGTCATCTACGGCATGAAGGTGCTGTCCAAGCTTCAGGTCTGGACGACGCCGTTCTGGCTCATCCTGATGGTCATCCCGATCGCCTACCTCGTGCTAACCCACCCCACCTCCGTGGGATCGTTCTTCGCCTACGGAGGGAAGAGCGGGGACGGCTCACCGAACTTCGCCTCGATCATGCTCGCGGCCGGAGTGTGCCTATCGCTCATCGCCCAGATCGCCGAGCAGATCGACTACCTGCGTTTCATGCCGCCCAAGACCCGTGAAAACCGGGTTTCGTGGTGGCGGGCCGTGGTGCTCGCCGGGCCGGGATGGGTCGTCTTCGGCGCGCTCAAGCAGGCCATCGGGCTGTTCATCGCCGTGTACCTCATCGCGAGCCTCGACCCGGCCGCCGCAGCCACGGCGAACGAGCCCGTGCACCAATTCCTCGGTGTCTACGAGGAAATGATGCCCGGCTGGCTCGCCCTTTCACTCGCCGTGGTGCTTGTGGTCATCTCGCAGATCAAGATCAATGTGACAAACGCCTATTCCGGTTCCCTCGCTTGGACGAACTCCTTCACCCGCATCACGAAGACCTACCCGGGACGCATGGTGTTCGTCCTTTTTAACCTCGCCATCGCCCTCGTGCTGATGGAGTCGAACATGTTCGAGTTCCTCAATACCATCCTCGGCTTCTACGCGAACTGCGCCATGGCCTGGATCGTGACCGTGGCCACAGACATCATTATCAACAAGGGTCTGCTGAAGCTCTCGCCGGTCTACCCGGAGTTCCGTCGTGGCATGCTCTACAACTGGAACCCGGTCGGGCTGGTCTCGCTCGGGCTGTCGGCTGGAGTGTCCATCGCAATCTTCTTCGGCGCGTTCGGTCCGGGCATCCAGCCATTCTCGCCCATCTTCGCGGTCGTGATCGCCGTAATTGCCACCCCGCTCATGGCCATCCTGACCAAGGGGCGTTACTACCTGCGGCGCACTGACGATGGCATCAACTCGCCCATCCTCGACGAGAACGGCAATCCCTCCGACGAGCTGTTGCTATGCCACGTGAGCGGGCTCTACTTCGAACGCCCCGACATGATGCTCTCCGCCGAAGCCGGCCCGAACGGCGAGAAGCAATACATCAGCTCCCTCTGTCTCGCCACCGACAAGACCGGGAAGTACGTACTACCGGAACAGAAGTAATCCAGCGGCTGGCGAGTAGCGCTTGTTGGTAGCGCCACCCGGCGACTCCGTGTGTACAGGGCGTTGAGAGCGGTGATGCCGACCCGGCGCAGCAACCACCAGTACAGGCCGTACGTTGCCAGGGTCGGCACGACCGCCGAAATGACCATCGCGAGCCAGAATGTCAGCATGGTCGGGGGAACAAGCGTGCCCGTGGCTGCCGCGATCACGACCAGCGCGAGGGAAGTCACGGCCACATGTACGGTCAACGTCACCAGCACCGGCGTCTTCACCCGGGAGCGGATGATGCTGCTCCACGACAGCGCGCTGGTCACCGTGGGCATGGAGACATTCCCGCATCCGGTCGACGTAGCTCGCGACGTAGCTCGCTCGTTACTCGCAGCGCCCGCCCGCTGATTTCCGCGCGGCCACGAGTGACATCGGGGCCACACAACCGAGCCGTCTCATTACCCCGCGAGCGGATGCCTGCGCCCGGGCACACAAAAGGGCCGGCTCCATAGAGCCGGCCCTTTTTTTACTCGGGGATCACTCCCACTCAATCGTTCCCGGCGGCTTCGAGGTGACGTCCAGCACCACGCGGTTCACCCCGTCGACCTCGTTGGTGATGCGGTTCGAAATCTTGGCCAGCAGGTCGTAGGGCAGCCGGGTCCAGTCGGCGGTCATGGCGTCCTCGCTCGACACCGGGCGCAGCACGATCGGGTGGCCGTAGGTGCGGCCGTCGCCCTGCACGCCCACCGAACGCACGTCGGCGAGCAGCACGACCGGGCACTGCCAGATCTCGCGGTCGAGGCCGGCGGCGGTCAGCTCGGCGCGCACGATGGCATCCGCTTGACGGAGCAGGTCGAGGCGTTCCTGGGTGATCGAGCCGACGATGCGAATTCCGAGGCCGGGGCCGGGGAACGGCTGGCGCTGCACGATTTCGGCCGGCAGGCCGAGTTCGGCGCCGATCGCGCGCACTTCGTCCTTGAACAGGGTGCGCAGCGGTTCGACCAGTTCGAACTGCAGGTCTTCGGGCAGGCCGCCCACGTTGTGGTGGCTCTTGATGTTCGCGGTGCCGCTGCCGCCGCCGGATTCGACGACGTCGGGGTACAGGGTGCCCTGCACGAGGAAGGCGATCGGATCGCCGTCTGTTTCGGCGGCTTCCTTGATGAGCTCGGCCTGGGCCTGCTCGAAGGTGCGAATGAACTCGCGGCCGATGATTTTGCGCTTGGTCTCCGGATCGCTCACGCCCTCGAGGGCGGTCAGGAACTGCTCGCGTACGTCGACCGTGACCAGACGGATTCCGGTGGCCTTGACGTAATCCTCTTCAACCTGGCGGCGTTCGTCCTGGCGCAGCAGACCGTGGTCGACAAAGACGCAGACCAGCTGGTCGCCGATGGCCTTGTGCACGAGGGCCGCGGCCACGGCGGAGTCGACTCCGCCGGACAGGCCACAGATAACCTTGCCGGTTCCGACCTGGGCGCGAATCTTCGCGACCTGCTCGGCGATGACGTTGCCGCTGTTCCAGTCGGCGTTGATACCGGCGGCGCGGTGCAGAAAGTTTTCAAGCACGTGCTGGCCGTTTTCGGAGTGCTTGACCTCGGGGTGCCACTGCACGCCGTAGAGCCGCTTCTCGTCATTGGCGAACGCGGCGACCGGGGTCGAGACCGAGGAGGCGAGCACGGTGAAGCCGTCGGGCGCGGTGGCGACCGAGTCGCCGTGGCTCATCCAGACGGTCTGGCTGTCGGGCTGGTTCGCGAGCAAAACGTTATCGCCGTTGCTCACGGTGACCGGGGTCGAGCCGTATTCGCGGGCCCCGGTGTGGGCGACGGTGCCACCGAGGGCGGTCGCCATCACCTGGAAGCCGTAGCAAATGCCGAGCACGGGCACGCCGAGCTCGAAGATCGCAGCGTCGAAAGCTGGTGCACCCTCGGCGTAGACGCTGGACGGTCCACCGCTCAAAACGATTCCGCGTGGGTTCTTGGCGAGCACTTCGGCGGCGGTGATGGTGTGCGGCACGATCTCCGAATAAACGGATGCCTCCCGCACGCGCCTTGCGATCAGCTGCGCATACTGCGCGCCGAAGTCGACCACGAGAACGGGGCGATCCAGCCCGGAGTCGGTGATGGGGGCATCCGCTGGAATGGTCATGCTTGGGCCTTCGCCTTCTCGGCAAGTGCCGCGGTCTTTTCGGTATTCTCGGCGAGGAAACGCTTCACCGTGCGAGCAACGGGAACCTCGACGATGAAGGACAGGGTGGGAACGACGCCGCCGAGGGCGATGAGCACGAAGCGCCAGAACGGCCAGCGCATGAGGCTCCAGAGGCGAAAGTCGGCGAACAGGTAGAGCACGTAGAACCAGCCGTGCGCGATCAGAATGCCGGTGCTGAGGTTGATCGCGGCGACCGTGTCGGTCGGAACGAGCGCGAGAAACCCCTGCGAACCGCCCATCTCGATCTCGTGGCCGAAACCGTACTTAATGACCATTTCGATGCAGAGCAGCAGCAGGAAGATGCCGGTGATGGTCGATGACACCTGGTACAGCCGCAGCGCACCGGGAATTCTGGAGATATCGGCGGGCTTGGGTAGACGAGGCATGTGCCTAATTCTACGTGAGCGCAGTGAGGGCTTCGGCGTCTTCAATTTCGCGCTCAAGGGCGTCGCGCACCAGGCGGTACCAGAGGAACACGGCGAAGCCGGCGAAGACGACCCACTCGATGGCATAGAAGATGTTCAGCCAGTTCAGCGATTGGTCGACTTCCGGCACCGGGGAATCGATCACATCAAGGCCGGGCGCTGCTTCGGCATCGACGATGTAGCCGGAATAGACCGACTCGTCGCTGAAATCGGCCCACAGATTGATCAGCGCGGATGGTGCGACCTTGGTCATTTCCATCGAGTCGCCCTCCGGGTCGGGCAACTCCGGGGCCTCCCCGGTGAGAAAGCGTCCGGTCAGCGTGACGGGAGCGTTCGCCGGTTCCGTCGCCAATACCTCGGTGACCGACTGGGCGGTGGCCCGGTCGGGAGCCCAGCCGCGCGCGACGGCGACGCTGGCGGCAGCATCCGTTTGAAAATGGCTGACCACCCAGAAACCATCGATGCCGCCGTTGAGGCGCGTGGTGATGAGCTGCTCATCGCCGGGCACCCAGGAGCCCGTCGTCGTGACCATTTGGCCGGTCGCGATCTGCGTTACCGTACCGTCGGGCTGCACGACCTCGGCGAGCGGTTTGACCTGCTCGGTGCTGCGCTCCACGACCACGCCGGATTCGATGGCGCGCTCAAGCTGCCAGTGTCCGAGCAGGGCGAAGCCTGCTGCGATGCCGAGGGCCAGCAGCAGCGCGAGCACCCAGCGGGGGCGCAGCATCATTCTGATCACGAATAGTCACCTGTGTGGGTTTCTCGCCCGGGTTTGCGTGCCGGTCTGTCGGCGTCATCATCGGGATCTGGGGAGTGCTGGCCGAGCGCGAAATCGGCCATTGAATCTAAGTGTTTCGCTTGTGCAACCGTAGCTTCCGTCGCTTGGGAATTGACCGAGTCACGTTTGGCTGCCCGCCGCGTGTGCTCGTCAGCGTCCGCGGCCTGGGCCGCCGTCGCCGCCTCGACGAGGGCGATCTCCTCGTCCCGCATCGGATTGCGCGATGCCTGTGGCGAAACGGATGCCGGCACGCGCCGGCGCAGTGCCGACCCGATCTTCTCCGAATTCGCCGCGAACAGCGGGCCGAGGATGGCCATGGAGAGCACGTACAGGCCGGCGAACGGTTGCAGGCGCGGGTCGAGCCCGGCCGACACCGACAGGGTCGCCAGAATCAAGGTGAACTCGCCGCGGTTGACGAAGATCGCGGCCGTATTGAGGGCTTCGCGTGGCCCCATTTTGTGCAGCCACGCCAGCAGCGCGCCCGAGAGCAGACTGAGCACAAAGGTCATCCCGATGGCGATGAACACCACACCGATCACCGAACCGAACTGGGCGATATCGAGGGCGAGGCCGAAGTTGAGAAAGAAGAACGCCGCGAAGATATCGCGGAGGGGCACGGCGACACGTTCGATCTTGGCGCGGTAGCTGCTCGCGCCGAGCACGACGCCGATCAGGAACGCGCCGATGGCATCCGTCACGCCGATGATCTCGCCGATGCCGGCGAACAGCACGACCAGGCCGAAGAACAAAATGGTGAACAGCTCGTCGTCCTTGGTGCGCATGAGACGCGACACCACCCGGCCGCCCCAGCGGGCTAGCGAGAACATTGCGACCAGAAAGAGGAACGCGATGGACAGTTGCAGCACGATCGGCCAGATCTCGGTTTTGCCGCTGAGCACGACGGAGACGATGGAGAGGTAGATCGCGATGAAGATGTCACCCACGACGGTCACGCCGAGGATCATCGGTGTCTCTTTGTTGGCCAGGCGGCGCAGTTCGATGAGCAGTTTGGTGATGATCGCGCTCGACGACGTGCCGGTCATACCGGCGATGACGAGGGCTTCGCGAGGGCCCCAGCCCACGAGCATGCCGAAGATGAAGCCCGCGCCCATGTTGATGAGCACCCAGGAACCGCCGGAGATGATCAGCGTCTTGGCGTTGCCGAAGAATTCTTCCTGGTCGAATTCGAGGCCGAGGCTGAAGAGCAGCAGGATCAGGCCGAACACGGCGATGAGTTCGATATCGCCGGATTGGAAGTCGAGGGGGAAGAAGTCGGTGTTGGGGCTGGCGAGCACGCCCACGATCATGTAGATCGGGATGGTGGGGAGCCCGATCACCTTGCCCAGGCGGCCAAGAACGTAGGCGACGACGAGCAGGATGCCGAGAACGAGGAGGTCTTCGCCCACGTGCATCGCTTACCCCCCGGGTGGAGCGTCGACGGTCTTCGCCTTCACTTCACCGGTACGAAAGAACGCGAAGGCCTTGACGACCTTTTCCGGCGAGCCGGCGACGACGAGGGTGTCACCGGGGAAGACCTTGAAGTCGGCGGCGGGGGCCGGGTTGGCGGATTCGCCGCGCACCACGGCGACGACGGTGAGGCCCGCGATGCCACGGTCGGCCGGATTGCCCAGGGCCTGGCCGGCGATGTGGTCTTCGTAGTCGACGGTGAACCAGTCGATGCTGAGGCCCGGGATCTGGTCGAGGGCGCTGAGCGACTCGGTGATCTGGGTACCTCCGAGCAGCTCGGCGAGGGTGTGCGCCTCGTCTTCGTTAAGCCGTAGCGAAACCTTGCTCGCGTCCGGGCCGCCTTCATCATCGGCGAAGGTGATGAGGTCGCTGTGGCCAGATCGGTGGGCGATGACGCCGACCTTGCCACCGTCATCCGTGATGAAGGTGTGCAGTACCCCCACGCCGGGAAGTTTGACCCGCCGAACATCAACCATTGTCATGACTCCTGAGGTAGAGGGCAGTAGCCCTATTCTACCGGAGCCGCTTTTACCGCCGCGCGCCCCTCGCCGCGCCTCCGCTTCACTCGTGCGCTCGACCAGCGGATGCCCGCGCCCCAAGGGTGCCTGCGCCCCATTTCGGTAGCCGCTACGCCGGTTGACGCAGAGGACGGCCACCCAAACCGGGCGCGGGCATCCGCTCGAGGCCGTAGCGGCCACCCAAAGCGGGCGCGGGCCTGACCGGAGGGCCGCTAGGTGGTCACGACGATATCGGGGGCCTCGAGGCGCACCCGGTCGGCGGACTCGTCGTCCGGCTGCTCCTGCGAAGCCCGCTCGGCGGCGACCCGGGTGAGGTAGAAGCCGACCTCACGGTCGATTCGCTCTTGGTCCCAGCCGAGCACGCCAGCCATGAGCGCTGCGGCGACCGGTGCGGCCGACACCCCGCGATCCCAGGCCTCGATCGAGATGCGGGTACGCCGAGCCAGCACGTCTTCGAGGTGTAGCGCGCCCTCGTGCGAGGCCGCGTAGACCACTTCGGCTCCGATGTAGTCGTCGGCGCCGGGCAACGGTTCGGCGAGCGCCGGGGTGGCGCGAATGAGGTCGAGCAGCTCGTCGGTGAGGGTGCCGTACCGGTTGAGCAGGTGTTCGACGCGCACGGTGTGCAGGCCGAACGCCCTGGCGATCTTGCCGCGCTTGTTCCAGGCGGCCTGGTATCCCTCGGCCCCCAGCAAGGGGATGTCGTGGGTCGCCGACGCGGGAATGCGCCCGTCGAGAGCGGACACCGCGGCATCCACTGCATCTTTGGCCATGATGCGGTAGGTGGTCCACTTGCCGCCGGCGATGACGACGAGGCCGGGAACGGAATGCCCGACGAGGTGTTCGCGGGAGAGCTTGGAGGTCTCGTCACTCTCGCCGGCCAGCAGCGGGCGAAGCCCGGCGTAGACGCCCTCGACATCTTCCCGGGTGAGCGGCACGCTCAGTACCGAGTTGATGTGTTCCAGGATGTAGTCGATATCGGCGGCCGTCGCGGCCGGGTGCGCCTTGTCGAGGTACCAGTCGGTGTCGGTCGTGCCGATGAGCCAGTGTCGGCCCCACGGAATCACAAACAGTACGCTCTTCTCGGTGCGCAGCAGCAGCCCCATCGCGCTCTGGAACCGGTCGCGCGGCACCACGAGGTGCACGCCCTTCGACGCCCGCACCTTGAAGGTGCCGCGTTCACCGACCATGCGCTGGGTGTCGTCGGTCCAGACGCCGGTCGCATTCACGACCTGTTTGGCCCGCACATCGAAGCGTTCGCCGGTCTGCAGGTCGTGGGCGTGCACGCCCACAACGCGCTCCCCGACCTTGATGAATCCCTCGACCCGCACCCGGCTGGCGGCGTGCGCGCCGTAGAACGAGGCGGTGCGTACAAGCGAGGACACGTAGCGAGCGTCGTCGACCTGGGCGTCATAGTAGGTGATGCCGCCGACCAGGGCGTTGTTGGTCAGGCTCGGGATGAGCTTTTGCACCTGACTCTTCGACAGGTGGCGGTGATGCGGCACCCCGGGCGGGCGCCCCCCGGTGTACGAGAAGATGTCGTACAGCAGCATTCCGGCGCCGATGTAGAAGCGTTCGGTGAAGCGTTTCTTGAGGGGATACAGGAACCGCACCGGCTTCACGAGGTGCGGCGCGATGCGCTGCAACAGCAGGCCCCGCTCGGTGAGCGCCTCCCGCACCAGACGAAAGTCCAGCTGCTCCAGATAGCGGATGCCGCCGTGCACGAGCTTGGACGACCGGCTCGATGTGCCTGAGGCCCAGTCCCGCGCCTCCAGAATGCCGACGCTCAACCCGCGCGTGACGGCATCGAGAGCGGCCCCGGCACCGACGATTCCGCCGCCGACCACGAGAATGTCGAGCTCTTTGTCTTTGAGCTTGGCCAGGGCCGCCTCGCGCTCCTCCGGCCCTAATCTCGAGGATCGCGTCACTGAATTAGTGACTGCTGAATTAGTGACGACTGAATTAGTCCCTGCTGAAATGTGCGGTACCGAATTGTGGGAGGCCATGACTACTCCTGTTCAGACTCCGTGTTCAAGTTCAAGCGGCGTGTTGCAACAACGCTATTGCGGTACTGAATTGTGGCGGGTGAAGCTGGGTACCGGCGGAACGCGCTGACTTCGGTGTTGATCTAAACCGACGCCAGTTCTCACCGATATTGATTTAAGCTGACGTTAGTTCACTCGGTACGGCGCGACAACCACTTCAACCCGTTGAAATTCTTTGAGATCGGAGTAACCGGTGGTCGCCATCGACCGACGCAGCGCGCCGATCAGGTTGGCGGTGCCGTCGGCGACCGGAGCCGGACCGTAGAGGATCTCCTCGAGCGGCGCGACGGTGCCGACCTCGACGCGCTTGCCGCGCGGCAGCTGCGGGTGGTGCGCCTCGGCGCCCCAGTGGAATCCGCCGCCGGGAGCATCCGTTGCCCGGGCGAGCGCTGTGCCGAGCATGACGGCGTCGGCGCCGCAGGCGATCGCCTTGACGATATCGCCCGAGGTGCCCAGCCCTCCGTCGGCGATGACGTGCACGTAACGCCCGCCGGACTCGTCCATGTAGTCGCGGCGCGCGCCGGCGACATCCGCCACGGCTGTGGCCATCGGGGCGTGGATGCCCAGGGTCGCGCGGGTGGTCGACGCGGCTCCCCCGCCGAAACCGACCAGAACGCCCGCGGCTCCCGTGCGCATGAGGTGCAGGGCCGCCGTGTAGGTGGCAGCGCCGCCGACGATGACGGGAACGTCGAGCTCGTAGATGAACTTCTTGAGGTTGAGCGGTTCCTGGTTCTGCGAGACGTGCTCGGCCGAGACCGTGGTGCCGCGGATGACGAACAGGTCGACGCCGGCGGCAACGACGGTTTCGTAGAGTTCCTGGGTGCGCTGGGGCGAGAGAGCCCCGGCCACGGTGACGCCGCCGGCCCGAATCTCGGCCAGGCGCGCGGTGACAAGCTCCGGCTGGATCGGGGCGGAGTACATCTCCTGCATGCGCGCGGTCGCCTTATCGGCGGGCAGGCTGCGAATTTCGGCGAGCAACGGCTCGGGGTTCTCGTGCCGGGTCCACAGCCCCTCGAGGTCGAGCACGCCAACGCCGCCGAGCTGGCCCATCATGATGGCCGTGGTGGGCGAGACGACGGAGTCCATCGGCGCCGCCAGCACCGGAATGGCGAACTGGTAGGCGTCGATGGTCCAGCCGACCGACACGTCCTCCGGATCGCGGGTGCGCCGACTGGGCACCACCGCGATGTCGTCGAAGGCGTATACGCGGCGAGCGCGCTTGGAGCGGCCGATCTCGATTTCCATGGTTCCAGTTTAGAGGGAGCCACCGGCATCCCCTTTTCCAGCGGATGCCGTCACCCGGCATCCGCAGGCCGACAGCGCGGGCCACCTAGAGAACGCGAGCGGCAGCCCGCGCCCGAACTACCGACGGTAGTTCGGAGCCTCGACCACGATCTGCACGTCGTGCGGGTGCGATTCCTTGAGCCCGGCGGGGGTGATACGCACGAACTTGCCCTTCTGCTTGAGCTCGGTAATGGTGCGCGCGCCCACATAGAACATGGACTGGCGCAGGCCGCCGATGAGCTGGTAGGCCACCGCGGCGAGCGGGCCACGGAACGGCACCTGCCCCTCAATACCTTCGGGGATCAGCTTCTCGTCGCTCGGAACATCGCTCTGAAAGTAGCGGTCCTTCGAGTACGACGTCTTCGACCCGCGAGTCTGCAACGCGCCGAGCGAGCCCATGCCGCGATACGTCTTGAACTGCTTGCCGTTGACGAACACGAGTTCACCGGGACTTTCCGTGCAACCGGCGAGCAGGGAACCGAGCATGACGGTGTCGGCGCCGGCCACGAGGGCCTTGGCGATGTCACCGGAATACTGCAGGCCACCATCGGCGATGACCGGAATACCGGTTTCGCGCGCGGCCAGCGAGGCCTGATACACGGCGGTGATCTGGGGCACGCCGACACCGGCCACGATGCGGGTGGTGCAGATCGAGCCGGGACCCACGCCGACCTTGATGGCGTCGGCACCCGCGTCGATGAGCGCCTGGGCGCCCGAGCGGGTGGCGACGTTTCCACCGATCACATCGACGTCAGCGAAGGCCTTGTCCGACTTCAGACGACGAATGATGTCGAGCACGCCGGCGCTGTCGCCGTTGGCGGTGTCGACCACGAGCACGTCCACCCCGGATTCGAGCAGAGCGGTCGCGCGCTGCCAGGCATCACCGAAGAAGCCGATCGCCGCGCCGACGCGCAGGCGTCCGCCGTCGTCCTTGGTGGCAAGGGGATATTCCTCGCTCTTGTCGAAGTCTTTCACGGTGATCAGGCCGGTGAGCTTGCCGTTGGCGTCGATCAGTGGCAGCTTTTCGATCTTGTGCTTGGCAAAGATCGCGAGGGCGTCTTCGGGAGCCATCCCGACCTTGCCGGTGATCAGCGGGGAGGTCGTCATGACCTCGCGCACCCGGGTGAGGGCCTTCTTGGCATGCGGCACGAAGCGCATGTCGCGGTTGGTGATGATTCCCACCAGGATGCCGTCACTGTCGACGACCGGCAGCCCGCTCACGCGGAACTGGCCGCACAGGGCATCAACCTCGGCGACGGTGGCGTCGGGCGAAGTGGTGACCGGGTTGGTGATCATGCCGGATTCGCTGCGCTTGACCAGGTCGACCTGTTCGGCCTGATCCCCGATCGACAGGTTGCGGTGCAGAATTCCGAGGCCACCCTCACGGGCCATGGCGATCGCCATGCGGGTCTCGGTCACGGTGTCCATGGCGCTGGAGAGCAGCGGCAGCGACACATCAATGCGCCGGGTCAACCGGGATTTGGTGACCGCCTCGCTCGGAATGACGTCGGTGTGCCCCGGCAGGAGCAGCACGTCGTCGTAGGTGAGTCCGGTGAATCCGAACGGATCTGGCTGATCCATGAAACCCCTTACCTGTAGCTGAAAAACTGAAAATTGTCCGGAAAATCGCGTTACCACCCCACGGGACGTGAAGGGAATAGACCGGTCCTTCAATGTTAAGCGTGTTTGGGCTCATCACATTCCGCACACCATTGGCCCGCCGGTGCGGAGTTTCGAAACATATAGGACATAATCGGCAAATACTCTCAACAGAGAAGTTGGCATTAGTCACCCGGCGCCCGCCCGGTTACCCATCGGTCGGCACCAACATGGAGGTCCCGTGCAGCCCACACATACGGCTCAGAGATACGTTCCCAGGATGCTCGTGATCCTGTTTGTGACACTTCTCGCGGCCCTCACCATGGCCACCTTCTCGGCGGGCAGCGCACACGCCGACGAGGTCGGCACCGAGTTCGATTTCACGATCTCCGGCAACGTGCAGTTCGACGGGGAAGCCCTCGGCGACGTAGCGATCGCCGTGTCCGGCAACGGCTACGAGGCCGACACGGTAACGGATGCCGATGGCCGATGGGCCATCGGGGTTCCCGAAAAGAGTACCTATGAGGTCACCCTTGACGAAGAAACCCTTCCGGAGGGCGTCGTCGTCACCGAGGGCAGCAATGTGATCGAAACGGAGTTCGGGCTGACCGACCGTCGCTCGGTCAACTTCTTCCTTGGTGAAGGGGTCCGCAACACGGTGAGCTTCTTCGACCAGTTTGTGAACCGATTCTTCAACGGCCTGAACTTTGGCCTGCTGCTCGCCCTCGCGGCGATTGGCGTGTCGCTGATCTTCGGCACCACGGGGCTGAGCAACTTCGCGCACGCCGAGCTGATCACCTTCGGTGCGCTGATGACGCTGGTGTTCTCGGTCAACTTCGGATTGCCGATCTGGCTCGCCATTCTCATCGCCATTGCGTTGAGCGGCGCGCTCGGATTCAGCCTGGATGCGGTGCTCTGGAAACCGTTGCGCCGTAAGGGCGTGGCGGTGATTCCCCTCATGATCGTGAGCATCGGACTCTCGCTGGCGCTGCGCTACCTGTACCAGTATTTCTTCGGCGGCAGCACGAGTCAGCTGCCCGGCGCGGGCATGGCGGACCTCAAGTTCGGCCCGATCTCGCTCTCCCCGATCGACCTCGCGAGCATGGGCATCAGCATCGTGGTGCTGCTCGCCGTGGCCTACTTTCTGCTGCGCACCCGCATCGGCAAAGCCACCCGTGCCGTCTCCGACAATCCCAGCCTGGCTTCGGCCAGCGGCATCGACGTCGACAACGTCATTCGCATCGTCTGGGTGGTCGGGGCAGCACTGGCCGGGCTCAGCGGGGTGCTCTGGGCCTACTTCCGCCCGGGCGTCAGCTGGGACATGGGCTTTCAAATGTTGCTGCTCGTCTTCGCGGCCGTCACCCTGGGTGGTCTCGGTACCGCCTTCGGAGCCCTCGTCGGTTCCCTCATCGTTGGGCTCTTCGTTGAGCTGTCAACGCTCTGGCTTCCGTCCGACATGAAGATTGTCGGCGCCCTTGTTATTTTGATCCTGGTGCTGCTGTTTCGACCGCAAGGCATTCTGGGTCGTAAAGAGAGAATTGGTTAGGGGTTCACATGGACTGGGGAGCAATCTTTGGCAACGCAGCCGTCGAGCTGATTAGCCCGACCACTGCCGCTTACGCACTCGCCGCCCTCGGGCTCGCCGTGCACTTCGGCTACACCGGCCTGCTGAACTTTGGCCAGGCCGGCTTCATGGCCCTCGGCGCCTATGGTTACGCCATTTCCATCCTGACCTTCGGTTTTCCCGTCTGGGGCGCCTTTTTGGTGGGGGTGGGAGCATCCGTTATTTTCGCCTTGATTTTGGGTATTCCGACACTGCGACTGCGCGCTGACTACCTCGCGATCGTCACGATCGCCGCCGCCGAGATTGTGCGGCTGCTGTTCACGACGAACACCTTCGCCGCAGTGACCGGGTCGGCCAACGGCCTGAGCGGTTACAAGAACGAGTTCGCGGCGCTCAACCCGCTTGCCGAGGGCAGCTATGGATTCGGGCCGTTTGAGAACAACGCCTACGACACCTGGCTGCGCATCGTCGCCTGGTCGATCGTGATTCTCGCGGCGCTGTTCGTCTGGCAGATCATGCGCAGCCCGTGGGGCCGCGTGATCAAGGGCATCCGCGAAGACGAAGACGCCGTGCGTGCGCTCGGCAAGAACGTGTACGCCTACAAAATGCAGTCGCTCATTTTCGGTGGAGTACTCGGCACCATCGCCGGCATGATCTTCGCCCTGCCCCGAGCGGTCGTGCCGTCGAACTATCAGACCACGCTGACCTTCTTCATCTACGCCATCCTGCTGCTCGGCGGGGCTGCGACGGTGCTCGGCCCGATCATCGGTTCGATGATCTTCTGGGTGCTGCTGTCGTTCTTCTCCGGCTTCATCTCCCGGGCCGTCGAGGCCGGCTGGCTGCCGTTCATGACATCCATCCAGGGCGGCCAGCTGCGCTTCATCCTGGTGGGAGTCGCGATTATGTTAATCGTGATCTTTAGACCGCAAGGCATCTTCGGCAATAAGAAGGAGTTGGCTTTTGTCCGATAACGCTGTTTCGGCCGCTCCGCTCGAGCCGCCCGTTCCCACCCAGAAGCCGATCAAAACGACCGGCCTGCACATCGGCGAGGCCGAACCGGGCTGCCGCAAGGTCGACCCGATTCTCGTCGTCGACGGCGTGCGCCGCACCTTTGGCGGCCTGACCGCGGTGGATGTCGACCACGTCGAAGTTCCGCGCGGCGCTATCACCGCGCTGATCGGCCCCAATGGTGCAGGCAAGACCACCCTGTTCAACCTGCTGACCGGTTTCGACAAGCCCGACGCCGGCAAATGGACCTTCGACGGCCGCTCCCTGGCCGGCGTTCCCGCCTACCGGGTCGCCCGCATGGGCCAGATTCGCACGTTCCAGCTTACCAAGGCCCTGGGGCTGCTGACCGTCATGGACAATATGCTGCTCGGCGCCAAGGGCCAGACCGGCGAGAACATGTTCCGCGCGCTGATGCCATTTCTCTGGCGCAACCAGGAGGAGGAGAACCGGGCCAAAGCACTCGATCTGCTCACCCGGTTCAAGCTCGATACCAAGAAGGACGACTACGCGGCGAGCCTCTCCGGCGGGCAGCGCAAGCTGCTCGAAATGGCCAGAGCGCTGATGAGCGACCCGACCCTGGTAATGCTCGACGAGCCGATGGCCGGCGTAAACCCGGCACTGACCCAGTCGCTGCTCGACCATATTTTGAACCTCAAGTCCCAGGGCATGACCGTTCTGTTCGTGGAGCACGACATGCACATGGTGCGGCACATCGCCGACTGGGTGATCGTGATGGCCGAGGGCCAGGTGGTCGCCGAGGGCGACCCGCACGAGGTCATGAAAAACCCGGCCGTGATCGACGCCTATCTCGGACAGCACCACGACGAAGACATCGGCGAAGACCAGGCCGCCGAAGCCGAAAACGTGTCAGCCATAAAGGAGTTGCTCGATGACGAACGCTAATCCGCTGGCCCCGCCAGCACCGGCCGAGACTCGGGAAGCGGTCGTCGCGGTCAAGAACGTGACCGCCGGGTATGTGACCGGCGTGAACATTCTCAATTCCTGCTCACTCACCGCCTACGAAGGCGAACTGATCGGCATCATCGGCCCGAATGGCGCCGGCAAGTCCACGCTGCTCAAGTCGATCTTCGGGCTGGTCAAGGTACGCGAGGGCGAAATTCTGCTCCGCGGCAACAACATCACCAACCTCAAGGCCAACAAGCTGGTCGCACAGGGTGTGGGTTTCGTACCGCAGAACAACAACGTCTTTCCCACCCTGACCATTCGAGAGAACCTCGAAATGGGCATCTTTCTCAAGCCCAAGGGGCTCGTGGAACGCCTGGAGTTCGTCACCGAGATCTTTCCAGAGCTCGGCAAGCGGATGTCCCAGCGCGCCGGTTCGCTCTCCGGCGGCGAACGACAGATGGTCGCCATGAGCCGCGCGCTCATGATGGGCCCGCACGTGCTGCTCCTCGACGAGCCGAGTGCCGGGCTGTCCCCGGTGCGCCAGGATGAAGCCTTTCTGCGGGTGAAGGAGATCAACAAGGCCGGAGTGACCACGATCATGGTCGAGCAGAACGCCCGCCGCTGCCTGCAGATCTGCGACCGCGGCTATGTGCTTGACCAGGGCCGGGACGCGTACACCGGTACCGGACGTGAGCTTTTGAACGACCCCAAGGTGATCGGCCTCTACCTGGGCACCCTCGGGCAGGATTAGCAGCGAAACTCCCCACACCAGCCAGCAGCGACGTCTGAGACATTCTCGGGCGCCGCTTCTGTCTGCCGGGGACGGATGTCCGCGCTCGCGTCTCGACCAACGAGATGCCGACCGCCCCGCCGGTCGAGGAGCGGGCGCGTCGGTTGGTGAGCCGGTCGACGCCCCCGGGCACGCAAAAGGGCCCCGTACGAAGCCGGGGCCCTTCACTGGAGCGAGTGGTTAGTTGTCGGGCAGACGGGTGTACTTGTTGTCGGCACCGAACTCGTAGACGCCGATGGTTGCTTCGGTGGGGTCGCCGTTCTCGTCGAACGTGATCGGACCGGACAAGCCGTCGTAGTCGACCTGTTCGCCAGCTTTCAAGGCTGCAGCAGCCTCGGCGAAGTCGGTGACCTTGGTGCCATCGCCGCTGCCGCCGGAGACCTGCCGCAGGTAGTTCGCGATCGATTCACCCGACACGTCGTTGCCCGCATACGCGGCCAGGGCGATCAGGATGACGGCGTCGTACGACTCCGCTGCATAGCTGTAGTCGGTCAGCTCCGGGTCGATCTCGAGCAGACGGGTGGTGAAGTCGCCGAGCGTTGAGGTGTCGAGGCCGGGAAGCGTTCCCTTGGACCCCTCGATGAGGCCGGCTTCAAAGTCCGCGCTGTAATCGAAAACGTTGCCGTCAACGAAGTACAGGCTATCGCCGGGGAAGCCAGAGCCGACCAGAGCCGGAACAATGACCTTGGACTGGTCGAACGTGACAAGGGCGATCGCGTCGGGGGCTGCCGCGGTGACTTCAGCGATCTGCGAGGCGAAGTTGGAATCGCCCTCGTTGAACAGTGCTTCAGCGACAACCTCGCCGCCGGCGGCCTCGAAGGCATCGCCGGTGTACTTGGCCAGGCCGGTTCCGTAGGCGTCGTTCAGCACGATCAGGCCGAGGGTGGCGTTGCCATCGTCAGCGATCTGGGTGCCGAGCACTTCGCCCTGCAGAACGTCAGACGGAGCCGTACGCCAGTACAGACCGTTGTCGTCGTAGGTCGTGAAGGCGTCCGAGGTGTTGGCCGGGGAGAACTGCACGACGCCGGCGCCGGTGATCTGGTCGATCACGGTCTTGGAGACACCCGAGGAGGCCGCACCGATGATCGCCGAGACGTCCTTGGACAGCAGGTCGGTCACGGAGACCGTCGCGATGTCGGTCGTGGTGTCGCCGGAGTCAAGCAGCGTCGGTTCAACCGTGATGCCGAGGTTGGCCGCCGCGATGTCAGCGACAGCGAGTCGAACACCGGCTTCTTCGGGCGGGCCGAGGAACGCCAGTCCACCACTCTGCGGAAGGATAGTGCCGATCTTCAGGGTCAGGTCGCGGTCACCGGCCTCAACCGTATTGAAGTCTGCGGCTTCCGCAGACGGTGCCGCAGAATTACTGGGCTCAGTAGCGGCGCCATTGCTGCAACCGGTGAGCAGAAGTGCGCTCACGCCGACGAGCGCGACACCGGTAACGAGGGTACGAACGGAGCGGGAGGCTGAGGCCTTCGCGAATACGCTCATGTTGCTCCTTGATAGGTAAAGAGGGGTAAGTCTGGTCAGCCGATTGACTGCCGTGGTGACAGATTAGGCAATCAAGGGCACAGAAACCTACCTGTGCGTGTCACAACCGGGTAAAGCGATCAAATCGTTACGAACGGCGCCCGGTCACACCCTGATAATCAATGGTTTGCTCCTGCACCAGCGCATACACGCACTCGCCCCAGGAAAGGCAGACGGCCGTTCCCGAAATCACCTGCGGCCAGCCGGCATCGAGCGATGCGCCGCCGTCGTCCCCGGTGATCACGGCGGCCAGGGCGGCCGTGATCAGGCCGTCGTAGGCCTCCGCGCTGCCAGCGGTGGCGTTCAGTCCCGGGTCGGCGGTTTTCAGACGCACGGTGAATGCCTCGTCCGCGGCGAGCGGTGTGCCACCGTTGGCGAAGTCACCCAGCGATACCAGAGCGGCGCTGCCAACGGAGCTGTGCGCATCCGCTGGCAGCGCGGTCGTCGCGTCCCACAAGACCAGGTCCACACCGCGAGCGGCGAGGTCGGCGTAGGCGGCGGCGAGGTCACCGGCCGAGTTGCGATGCACGAGTTGGATCGGCTGCGTCGGCGTCGCCTGCTCGGCCAGGATGTCGCGCAGGGCGAGCGCGGTGCCTGCCACCTGCGCTGCGCCGCTCGCAGCATTGTCCCCGGTGGTGGGAAAGAGGGTGCCGATGCTCAAGGTTCCGTCACCGCTCGGAGCGGCCGTGACGACCGCGGCCGGGGTCGTGCTCGGCGCGGCCGGGGTCGTGCTGGTGCAGCCGGTGAGGGCCAGGGCGCCGAGCAGAACGACGACGGTGAGCGTGCGACGGGGCATCTAAAATCCTTTGGTACGAGCTGAGGTGACGTGTCGGTTCAGCGTATCGGCTGGGCCGGACGGGGGTTCGGAGCCAGGTCGGACGGTATTAGGCAGGCTCAAGCGAGCTGCGACGGGGTCCGCGGCCGGAGGCGACCATATCAACCATCAGTATGATCAAGGCCACCCAGACCAGGGCAAATCCGGCCCAGCGTTCGAGCGGCATCGCCTCGTTCAGAACGACTACGCCGACGAGAAATTGAATGACCGGCGCGACGAACTGAATGAGCCCGAGTACCGTCAGTGGCAGGCGCCGGGCGGCGGCGGCGAAGAGCAGCAGGGGAACAGCGGTAATGACCCCGGCCGCGAGCAGGCCAGCCGTGTGCCAGCCGGAGACGGTGCCGAAGGTGAGGCCGGACATGCCGGAAACGACCAGAAGCTGAATGATGGCGACCGGGGCCAGCCAGGCCGTTTCGAGGGTGAGGCCGGTGACGGCGTCGACGTTCGGGCCGACGCGCTTCTTGATCAGCCCGTAGAAGCCGAAGGAGAACGCGAGGATGAGCGAGATCCACGGCAGCGAGCCGTAGCCGACCGCCAGCACGATCACGGCGAGAAAACTGATGGCGATGGCCACCCACTGCAGGCGGCGCAACCGTTCGCGCAGCACGAAGACGCCCAGAAGCACCGTGACGATCGGGTTGATGAAGTAGCCGAGGGCTGCTTCGACGACGTGCCCGGTGGTTGCGGCGATCACGTAGGTCTGCCAGTTAACGAAGATGAACGCACCGGCCAGGCCCATGGTCCAAACCAGACGCGGCTGCTTGAACGCGCGCCCGAGCACGGTCCAGGTGCGGGTCACGGTAATGATCAGGGCGCAGAAAACGAGGGAGAACAGCACCCGCCAGGCCACGATTTCAAAAGCGCCGGAGGGGATGAGCAGCAGAAAGTAAAGCGGCAGCACGCCCCAGAGGCCGTAGGCCAGGCCGCCGAAGACGAGGCCGGTGCGGTGGGTGGCGCGAGCGGCCGACTCGGCCGGTGCGGCGGCATCCGTCATAAATATTCTCCCTACCGAGACACTAACTGCGCAAACAAAAACTCCCGGATGGCCAGGCCATCCGGGAGTTTCAGGCTAAAGACCAATTTCAGTCTGAAGGCTAGGTAGTGATGAAACCTACTTAGCGCACGACCACAGCGAGCACGTCGCGAGCGGAGAGGACCAGAAGGTCATCGCCACCGAACTTGACCTCGGTTCCGCCGTACTTGGAGTAGATGACCTTGTCGCCGACGGCGATGTCGAGGGGAACGCGGTTGCCGTTGTCGTCAATGCGGCCGGGGCCGACTGCAACAACTTCGCCCTCCTGGGGCTTTTCCTTCGCGGTGTCAGGAATGACCAGACCTGATGCGGTGGTCTGCTCTGCGTCGACCTGCTTGATGACGATGCGATCCTCGAGCGGCTTGATGGAGACCGACACGGTTGACCTCTTTCTAAGACTTGGGTTAGCAGACTCACAGCGAGAGTGCCAAGTGAAGTTTAGGGGGGATGCTGGCACTCGCGCAACGTGAGTGCCAGATCGGGCCGTTTGATACCGTTGCAGAATGGATCGAACCGAGCTCGTTGAGCTGCTCTCCCCCGCGAGTTTACGGCTGCTGGATTCCCTGCCGCCCTACGAGGCAAACGGTGATGTGCTCAAGCTCGTGAGCGAGCTGCGCAAGGCCGGGCACGCCCCCGGACTCGTGTCGGCCGTGCTGAGCCAGTCGCGACTGCGAGCGAAAGCCGTAACCAAGTTCGGAGAATTTGCCGAGCGGATGCTGTTCACCGAGGCCGGCCTGGAACAGGCGACCCGGTTGCGGGTTGCCGCACTGCACGCCGGGCGATTCGCCGGGCTTGAAGCCACCCTCGGCCGCGCGCCGCGGGTCGCCGACCTCGGCTGCGGCATCGGCGGCGACGCGATGGCCCTCGCCGCGATGGATCTGCCGGTCGTGGCCGTCGACGCCGACGAGGTCACGGCCACGGTTGCGAGCTACAACCTGGCCCCGTTCCCCAATGCCTCCGCGTTGCAGGCCGACGCCGAGACGGTTGATCTGACCGATTTCGACGCGGTCTGGCTCGATCCAGCCCGGCGCACGGGCGGGCACAGCAACACCAAGAGGCTCACCCGCTCCGAGGATTACTCCCCCTCCCTCGACTTCGCCTACCTGCTGGCAACGACGCTGCCGCTCGGCATGAAGCTCGGGCCCGGCCATGATCGCGACCAGATTCCGGTCGACGCGGAGGCCCAGTGGGTGTCGGTGGATGGCCAGCTGGTGGAAATGGGACTGTGGTTCGGCGCTCTCGCCCGCCCGGGCATCCGGCGGTCGGCGTTGCTGCTGACCCGGGATGGCGTGCAGGAGCTGAGCAACGGTGCCGACAGCGAAGACGAGCCGGTCGGCGAACTCGGCCACTACGTCTACGAACCCGACGGCGCGGTCATTCGGGCGCGACTGATCGGCGATCTGGCCCGCTCGATGAAGGCCAGCATGCTGAGCGAGGGAATCGCCTACCTGACCAACGACACGCTGACGCCGACGCCGTTCGCAACCGCCTTTCGGGTGCTCGAGACGCTGTCGTTCGACGAGAAGAAGCTGCGGCTCGCACTGCTCGAGCACCGCATCGGAACGCTCGAGATCAAGAAGCGCGGCGTCGACGTTGATCCCGCGACGCTGCGCACCCGGTTGAAGCTCAAGGGGCCGGAAGTCGCAACGCTGATTTTGACCCGGGTGGCCGGACATCGGGTTGCGCTGCTCGTGGAGCGCGTGCGCTAACGGTCGGCCTACAGCAGGGGCAGCACGGTCTGGCTGATGTAGACGAACCAGCCGGCCGCGAGCAGAATCCCGACGAGGCCGCTCGCCAGACCGCTGCTCCAGAGGGCACGGGCCCGATGCTCGGTGGTGCGCGCAATCAAGGCGAGGACGATCGCAACGAGCGCGACCGGCAGGCCGAACACACCGAGCACGCCGAGCACGAGCCCGACGAACCCGCAGACGACGGAGACGACCGAGAGTCGGCGCCGGCCGGTGATGCGCCGCACCTCCGCCTCGGTGTACCTGTACGGCACGAACTCGGTCGGGGCGGTGACGGTCGATTCCCAGCTGAGCTGGCTGCCCGGGGGCGCGGGCGCACGGGTGTAATCCCGATGCGTGTCGGAATCCTGGTGCGGTGTACTCATTGCTGTCCTCGTGCTGCGAACCGGCCAGCGACCGTTCAGTGGGGTGAGTCTGTTAGAACTGGCTCACACCGACGTTGGCGGCAGTGATGAGCAGTGCGATCGAGCCGATGAGGATGAAGATCCCCACGACGAAGCCGAGGTAACCGACAATCAGACCACCGAGGGCGAGGCCGTAGCCCTTTTCGCCGGTCTTCTTGATCTGGCTCAGGGCGATGTGGCCGGTGATGATGCCCACGATCGAGATCGCGAGGATCGACGTGACCAGGGAGATGATCGACAGAACGTTGTACTTGTCCTGCGGGTTCTGCTGGCCATACGGGTTCTGACCGTTCGCGGGATTCTGACCATACGCGGGAGCCTGGCCGTGAGCGGGAGGCTGGGTACCCGCCGCCGGGTAGCTCGGATAGGCGGGCGCGGCGGGGGGCACGCTGGCAGTGGCCGGATTCGAGTTCGTCGGGCCGCTGTTCGTCGGTTCGACGGGGGGCTGGGTGGGATCAGACATCTGCGGTCTCCTTCATAATTTCGTTCGGTGGTCGCCCTGCCAGATTATCCCGTTAGCGGGTACCCGGCGACTGGGCGTTGCTCAAGCCTGGATCTCCCCGACCGGCAGGGTGGAATCGGCGCCGAATTCGAGGGTCGAGGGCTCATGCCCGGCCATGATGAGTTGCGCGCCGAGGGCGGCGATCATGGCGCCGTTGTCGGTGCAGAGCGAGAGCGGCGGGATGCGCAGGACAACGCCGGCAGCATCCGTTCTCTCGGTGGCGACCTGGCGCAGTCGAGCGTTGGCGATGACACCGCCGCCGAGCAGCAGCCGCGGCACGTCGTGGTCGGCGCACGCGGCGAGGGCCTTGGTGAGCAGAATGTCGACCACCGCCTCGCGAAAGCTCGCCGCGACGTCAGCTGTCGGCACGGGCTCGCCGGCGTCCTGGCGCTGTTCGACGAAGCGGGCGACCGAAGTCTTGAGGCCAGAGAATGAGAAGTCGTAGCGGTGCGCGGCCATGTCCTTGGGCTGGCTGAGTCCGCGCGGAAAGCGGATGGCCTTCGGGTTGCCGAGGGCTGCGACCCGGTCGATCTGCGGCCCGCCGGGGTAGGGCAGCGAGAGCAGCCGGGCGACCTTGTCGAAGGCCTCCCCGGCGGCGTCGTCGATGGTCTCACCGAGCAGCTCGACGTCGCTGACCAGATCACGCACGAGCAGCAGCGAGGTGTGCCCGCCCGACACGAGCAGCGCGATCGTCGGGTACTCGAGTGGCTCGGTGTCGTTGGTGTTGGTAGCGCCGCGCAGCAGGTCGGCACCGACGTGGCCGACCAGGTGGTTGACCGCGTAAATCGGTTTGTCGAGGGCGACGGCGAGCGCCTTGGCGGCGCCGACCCCGACCATGAGAGCTCCGGAGAGCCCCGGACCGCAGGTGACGGCGATGGCATCGAGATCACTCAAGCGGATGCCGGCCTCGGCGACGGCCGCGTCAATGGCCGGCACGAGCTCATCAAGGTGGGCTCGCGCGGCAATTTCGGGTACGACGCCGCCGTAGCGGGCGTGTTCGTCCATCGAGCTCGCGATGGTGTTGGAGAGCAGAGTGGTTCCGCGCACGATGCCGATGCCGGTCTCGTCGCAGGAGGTCTCGATGCCGAGTACGAGCGGTTCTGATCGATTCAGGGCGGTGCGGTTCATGGTCGTCACGGATTCTCCGCGGAGGTGGGCACGGCTGATTCTGGGACGGTGAGCATAGATTCCAATTCTGGAATATTCAGGCGCATGACGATGGCGTCAACGTTGTCGGGCTGGTAGTAGCCGCGGCGCACGCCGACCTCCACGAATCCGAGCCGATCGTAGAGACGCTGGGCGCTGGGGTTGTCGGCGCGCACTTCGAGAAACACCAGCCGGGCGCCGCGTTTGCGGGCCTCGGAGATGAGGGCCTGCATCAGGGTGTGTCCGAGGCCGTGGCCGCGGGCCGAGTCGGCGACGGCAATGGTCTGAATGTCGCCCTCGGTGGCTCCCTGCGGAGCGAGCAGTCCGGCGTAGGCCTCGATGTTATCCGGGTCGTCCGGGGGAAAAGCAACAAGGTAATAGCAGGCGGGGTCGCCGAGATCCCTTGCCATCATCGGCGGTGACCAGGCATCGTTTTCAAAGATACTGGTTTCGAGGTGCATGATCGCCGCGAGGTCTGCCTCGTGCGCACGGCGCAGCTGCCACGTCATCGGCTGACCCGCTTGGGTCCATTCGAGAGCGTGACGTCGGGTGAGCGCAGGTACAGCGGCTCGTTCGCAGCGAACGGGCGCCGATGGGCATAGTTGAGTTCGGCGACCAGGCCGAGTTCCCCGGCCGACACCGTGGCGGCGTCGAGGCGCGGCCAGAGCGCGTGCCGCCAGGCTGGCTCGTCGAGTTCGGCTGGTTTGGCGAGTCCGGGTGGGCCGACGCGCACGGGCAGGCCGACGGCATCCGCTTCGCTGTAAGCACTCCAGTAGATTTCGCGGCGGCGAGCGTCGGTGACGACGACGAGCGGGCCGGTGTGGCCGCGACGGTAGTGGCCGTAGGCGATGGCGTCGTGGCTGATCACCGGCACGAGCGGCTTGCCGGCGCCGAGGGCGAACACACGCGCCGAGGCGATGCCGACGCGCAGGCCGGTGAACGGGCCCGGGCCCATGCCGCCGACCACGCCGGAGAGATCCGCCGGGGTGATCTTCGCGTCAAGGAGGCAGTCGAGAATGAACGGGCCGACGATTTCGGCATGGCGCATGGTGTCAGCCTCGCCGCGTTCGGCGATAATCCCGCGGTCAAGGTCGACCACGGCGACACTCGTGCCGGCAGAGGTATCGATGGCAAGTAGCACCCGCTCAGCCTAGCTTTGATGCGGCAGGCGCTGCGCGCGTCGGCCGCTGCGGCTGGAGGGTCACATCATCCGTCGAAAGGACGAGAATCAGCGACCGAGGGAACGGTAGCGGGCCAAGCGACGCGGAAGTAGCTCGTCAACGGGCACCGTGGACAGCGAGGACAGCTCGTATTCGATGGCTTCAGCCAGCCGCTGGCAGAACGCCCGTCCCTCGTCGGCGGCGTCGGGGCGCTCGTCCACGATGTGGTCGACGATCCGATTGGCGTACAGCGAGGCCACGTTCACGCCCTGAGCCTCCGACATGGCCGGTGCGAACTCGGTGTTGTGGTGCACGATGGCACTTGCCCCTTCGGGAGGAAGCGGCGACAGCCAGGAGTGCTGGGCGGCGATCGTACGGTCGGCGGGCAGCAGCGCGAGCGCCCCGCCGCCGGCACCCTGTCCGAGCAGCACGGACACGGTTGCCGACCGCAGGCCGATCAGCTCGTGCAAAGAGCGGGCGATTTCCCCGGCCATGCCGCCCTCCTCGGCCTCCTTCGACAGCGCGGCCCCGGCGATGTCGATCACGGTGAGCAGCGGAAGCCCGAGTTCTTCCGCAAGGCGCATGCCGCGACGGGCCTCCCGCAGCGATCCGGGGCCCATCTTGGTGTCTTGCGAAGGCCGCGGCCGGATGTGCCCGAGCACGATGCAGCTCTGCTGCCCGAACCGTGCCATGGCGAGCATGAGCCCCGGGTCCTTCTCGCCCTCGCCCGTGCCGTTGAGCGGCAGCACGTCGTGCGCGCCGTAGGCGAGCAGCTGGCGCAGGTCTGGTCGCCGCGGGTTGCGCGAAATCTGAATGGATGCCCACGCGCCGCTCGCTGCCGGCCGCACGTTCAGGGTCTCCGGTGCCGCCACCGGCATGGAGGCCCGGTCGGTGAGAATTGTGAGGGCGCGGTGCACGATCTCCGGCAGCTGCTCCGGCGGCACAACGGCGTCGATCAGCCCTTGGTTGAACAGGTTTTCGGAGACCTGCACGTTTTCCGGAAATTTCTTACCGTACAGCGCCTCAAAGACCCGCGGGCCGAGAAACCCGAGCAGCGCGCCCGGCTCGGCCACCGTCACGTGCCCGAGTGAGCCCCAGGAGGCCATCACCCCGCCCGTGGTGGGGTGCCGCAGGTACACCAGATACGGATGCCCCGCCTCGCGGTGCGCGCGCACCGCGGCGGTGATCTTCACCATCGACAAAAAGGCCAACGTGCCCTCCTGCATGCGGGTACCGCCGGATGCCGGTCCAGCCAGGACCGGCAACCCCTCGCGTGTGGCCCGTTCGATCGCGTCCACAATCCGGTCAGCAGCAGAAAGCCCGATCGATCCGGCAAGAAACCCGAACTCGCTCACGACGATCGCCACCCGGCGACCGTGGATCAGCCCCTCGCCGGTGAGCACCGCCTCGTCGGTGCCGCTCTTCGCTCGTGCCTTCACGAGGTCGGCCCGGTACGCCTCGTTCGGGTCGGGGTCGACCACGGGCTGATCCCAGCTCGTAAAGGACCCGTTATCGAGCACCACGTCGATGAGCTCCGTGGCGTTGAGGTGGCGAGTTGCGAGCGCGGGTTGAGAAATCAAAGTGAGATACCTTCCAGTGAACGGTTGAGCCAGGTGCGAATGTCGTTGCCGTGCTGATCGAGCACGGGCGGAGCGGAGTGCATCGTGTTCGTTGTCTCGACCGTATCGGCGGGTCCGAAGAACCGAAGCGGAGGCCCGGGGAGGCTGATCCGGCCGAGCACCTCGTGTTCAACATCGATCAGCAGCCCCTGCGAGAGCACCTGATCCCATTGATAGACCTCATCCAGGGAACGCACCTTGCCGGCCGGGATTCCGGCGTCGGTCAGTTTCTTCAGCAGAGTCACGGCATCGAAGTTGGCGAAGGCATCCGCTATGGCAGCCTTGAGGCCCTCCCGATTGCGCACGCGGTGCGCGTTGGTGGCCCACTCGGATTGCGCAGCATCGAGGCCGAACTCGGCTGCGAAGGTGGCCCAGAGTTTCTCACTGCCGATGCTGATCTGCACGCTGCCGCCGCGGCAGGGAAAGAGCCCGTAGGGAGCGATCGACGGATGGTGGTTGCCCTGGGCCTCCGGCACCTCGCCGGCCACCGTGGCGCGGGTGCCCTGGAAGGCATGCACTCCCACCAGTGCGGCGAGCAGCGAGGTGCGCACAATCTGTCCCTGACCGGTGCGCTCGCGCTGAAGCAGCGCGGCGAGCAGCCCGAACGCGCCATACATGCCCGAGAGCAGATCGGCGATCGGCACGCCCACACGCTGAGGGTCGTCGGGGGCGGAGCCGGTGAGGGACATCAGGCCGGCTTCGCCCTGCAGAATCTGGTCGTAGCCGCTTCGACTGGATTCCGGGCCGTCGTGGCCGAAACCGGTGATCGAGAGAATCACCAACGCCGGGTTGAGAGCGTGCATCGCCTCGGGCGAGAATCCGAGCCGGTCGAGCACCCCTGGACGAAAATTCTCCACCACAACGTCCGCGCGCAGCAGCAGCTCGCTGAGCACCTCCCGGCCGTCGTCACTCTTCAGATCGAGGGCGATGGATTCTTTATTGCGGTTGCACGAGAGAAAGTACGTGGATTGCGGATCGTTCGCGGGGCCCACAAAGGGCGGGCCCCAGCCACGGGTATCGTCTCCCGTGCCTGGATTCTCCACCTTGATCACGCGTGCGCCGAGGTCGGCGAGCATCATGCTCGCGTGCGGACCGGCGAGCGCGCGGCTGAGGTCCACAACGAGGTAGCCCGCGAGGGGACCCTGCCGGTCGGCTTCAGAACGGGTGTCGGTTTCGGTACTCATGATCGGTCCTTTCTCGAGGTGCGTGGGGTCGGTGACGGGTTACAGCCACCCGGGCAGCACGAGCACCGCCCAGGCGATGGCCGGCCCGGCCACGACGACGATTCCGCTGTAGGCGAGGATCTGCTTGTAGAAGCGGTCCTTGTCCACGTCATCCGGGGCGTTGGCGAGCACGAGCGCGCCATTGGTCGAGAACGGCGACACGTCCACGATGGTCGATGCGACGGCGAGCGCGCAGATCACGCCGATGGCGCTGATCTCCCCGGTCGCGAGGAACGGCACGGCGAGCGGAATCAGCGCGGCCAGAATGGCCGTTGACGAGGCGAAGGCCGAGACGACGGCACCGATGTAGCAGATCAAGAGTGCGGCAAGCAGGGGCATGCCGAGGTTGGCCACCGCTTCCGACACGTATTCGATGGTGCCGGCCTCTTCGAGAACACCGACGAAGGTGAGCATGCCGCAGATGAGCAGCACGGTCGACCAGCTGATCTTGTTGACCGCGCCCTTCTGCGCCGCAGGCGAGACGAGGGCGAGGATGACGGCGATGGTGATCGCAACGAAGCCCACGTCAACCTTGAAGCCGAGCGCGATCACGGCGAGGGCGATGAGGCCGGCCACCGTCACAAGCTGCGGGATGCGCTCTCCGCGGGTGGCCGTGGCCTGCAGTCCGTCGCCCGCGGGGTCGCGGGGGCCGTAGATGCCGGAGCCGAAGCCCTTGAACGCCACATCACCGCCGGCGCGCGCACCGACACTCACGGCCATGCGCGCTTCGGCGGCTTGCTCCACGAAATGTCCGACCCGGCTCGACATCAGGTTTCGGCCACCGAGCACAATGAACAGCACGACGGCGATCAGAAAGTTGAAGATGAGGCTCGACAGAAACACCGCTGTCGGGCTCGCATCGAGCCCGGTGGTCGAGATGAGGCTGTTCACGATCACGCCGTAGACGGCGATCGGCGAGAATCCGCCGCCCTGCGCGCCGTGGATCACCATCATGCCCATCAGCAGCGGGCTGATCTTGTACTTGCGGGCAAAGCCGAGCGCGATCGGCGCCACGATGGCCACCGCGGCCGGGGACAGCGCACCGACGGCCGTGATCACGGCGGTGATCACGAACATCACCCAGGGAATGAGGGCCACCCGACCGCCGACGAGCCGCACTGCACCGCGCACCAGCAGGTCGATCGTGCCGTTGCCCTGCGCAATTGCGAACAGGTACGTAACGCCGACGAGCGTGAGGAACAGCCCGCCCGGGAAGTTGGCGAGAATATCGGTGGTCTCCATGCCGAGGAAGATAGCACCGAGCAGAAAGGCACCCACGAAGGCCAGCGCACCCATGTTGACGGGCAAAAGCGTGGCGATCAGAAACATCACCGCCAGGATGATGATTGAGATAACGGGAGCGGACATCGTTGTTCCTCCATAGGTTCAGATGAGAGTGGGCTATTGGCTCACTGGACTAGCCTCCTAGACAGTAGGTGACTTTGTCAAGAGCCGTGTAAAGTTGGGCTGAGGGATCTTAGGGAGGCAGACATGACGAGGGACGCAATACCCCAGCCGCTTACGCGCGTCACGAAACCACGCCTTTACGAACAGCTCGTGGCCCAGCTTCTCGCCTACATCGAGTCCGCCCACCTCGGCCCCGGTGACCTGTTACCCGCCGAACGCGAGCTCGCGGAACGGCTCGGTGTCTCCCGCGCCACCCTCGCCCAGGCCCTCGTGGCCCTCGAAGTGCTCGGTGTCATCGACGTTCAACACGGCACCGGCGCCGTTCTCGTCTACCGGCCGAGCATCGCAACGGTGATCAGTGGGCTCCGCGAACATCGCAACCGGCTCCCCGAGATCGTGGAAGCCCGCAGCACCCTGGAGGTGAAACTCGCCGAGCTCGCCGCGGAACGCCGAACGGATGCCGACCTGCTCGCGATCGAGGATGCGCTCCGAGTGATGGCCGAGGAAATCGCCGTCGGCGACCGCGGGTCGCACGGCGACGAGCTCTTCCACCAAGCCGTCACGACGGCTGCGCACTCCCCCGTGCTCGCCCAGCTGATGGCATTCATCGCCGAGATGATCCTCGAAACGCGGCTCGAGTCACTCGCCCAGCCGGGACGACCCGAGCAGTCCCTGGCGTCGCACCGAGCGATCACGGCGGCCATCCGCTCGCAGGATGCCGACGAGGCCGCGGCAAAGATGCTCGCACACATCGAACTCGTCTCGGACGTCGCGCTGCTGAAGTAGCAGCCTGGGGCTCAGCGCCGCGGTCGAAGTTGCCCGAAGTCGGTCGCATCCGCCCAGCGCAGCCCGTGACCGGTCAGGGTAACGGTGCGCGGTTCGTCGAGATCGTAATCCAGATCGATAACGGATACCGCGGCATCCGCTTCGCTGATGGCGTCAGACCGGCCCTGCGGTCGCTCGATTTCAATGTCGAGCCAGGACTCGGTGATGCCGTCGAGCAGGCCGCGACCCCATTCAACGACCACGATGGAGTGGGCGAAGTCGATGTCGAGGTCGTCGAGCTCCATGGCGCTGTTCAGGCGGTAGGCGTCGACGTGCACGAACGGTGGGCCACCAACCAGGCTCGGATGCGTACGCGCGAGCACGAAGGTCGGGCTGGTTACGGCGCCACGCACCTGCAGCCCCTCGCCGAGGCCGCGGGTGAGGGTGGTCTTGCCCGCGCCGAGCGGCCCGGTGAGCACGATCAGGTCGCCGGCCCGCAGCGTGGCAGCGAGTCCGATACCGAAACGGTGCATCGCGGCGGCATCGGGGATGGTTCGCCGCAGTTCAGACCGACCCGACTCAGCCATGGATGTGCAGCCGGGGCACCCGGTGTCCGATGCGGGTGACGATCTCGTAGTTGATCGTGCCGGCGGCGTCGGCCCAGTCGGTCGCGCTCGGCGCTCCCGTGGCCGGGTCTCCGAACAGCACGACGGTATCGCCCACGGCGACGCCTGGATTGTCGGCTCCGAGATTGACCACGAACTGGTCCATCGCGACCCGACCAACCAGCGGGTAGGTCGCGCCGTGAATCTGCACGAGCGCACTATCGGAGGCCTGCCGCGGAATTCCGTCGGCGTAGCCGAGCGGCACGAGCACGAGCGTGGAGTCTTCCGGCGCCCGCCAGAGATAGTCGTAGGAAACGCCGGCGCCCGCGGCGACCCGGCGCACCAGGGCGACCCGGCCGCGCAGGGTCATGGCCGGCACCAGGCCGAGGTCGGCGCTGCTGGCATCATCAAACGGCGACAGCCCGTACAGGGTGATGCCCAAACGAACCATCGAAAAGCGCGCGGCTGGCAGCCGCAGTGCCGCCGCGGAAGAGGCAAGGTGCACGAGGGTCGGGGCCAACCCGGCGGCACGCACTAAGGCGACACCGCGCTCGAAACACTCCAGCGCCTGCTGGTCGTCGATGGCTGAGGTGTTGGAGAGGTGGCTCATCACGCCGTCAACGCGCAGCAGCCCCACCTGCTCGAGGGCCGCGGCCAGCGCGAACACCTCGGCCCAGTCGTTCTCGTGCACACCGTTTCGACTCAGGCCGGTATCGAGTTTGAGATGAACGGATGCCGCCCTGCCGAGTTCCGCCGCTGCATCCGCTGCCCGTTGCAGTTGGCGTGCTGACGAGAGGCCGAGGGCGATGTCATCATCGATGGCGGCGCTGAAATCGGCGTCTGGATCGTGCAGCCAGGCCAGGATGGGCGCGTCGATTCCGGCGTCACGCAGCTGCAGGGCTTCGTCGATGTCGGCGACGCCGAGCCAGTCGGCGCCACCGGCGAGGGCGGCGCGGGCCACGGGCACGGCGCCATGACCGTAGGCGTTGGCCTTGACCACGGCCATGGCGTGAGGGGTGCCGACCAGCGCACGCAGGTGCGCCATATTGCTGCGGATCGCGGCGAGGTCGATCACGGCCTCGCGAAACCCGCTCACGACTCGGCCACGACGAAGGCGCAGGCCACGCCGGCGTCGTGCGTCATGGTGACGTGCACGCGGCTGATGCCGCGATCTTTCAGCGCTTGCAGGGCCGCCCCGCTGAGCTTGAATTCGGGGTTGCCGTGTGGGTCGTTCACGATTTCCATCTCCTGCCAGGTAGCCCCCGCACTGTCGCCGAGGGCCTTGATCAGAGCTTCCTTAGCGGCGAAACGCGCAGCGAGGGAATGTACCGGCAGACCGCGTTCGCTTTGGGCGAACAAGCGTGGTACCAGGCCCGGCGTGCGCGCGACCTGGCGGGTGAACCGCGCCAGGTCGACCACGTCGACCCCGATGCCCTTGATCACTGCGGGCTATTCGACCGTGACGGATTTCGCGAGGTTGCGCGGCTGGTCCACGTCGAGGCCCTTGGCGATGGCGAGCTCCATGGCGAACATTTGCAGCGGCACCACGGCCAGCAGCGGTTCGAACAGCGAAGGTGCGAGCGGAATGCGGATGACGGTGTCGGCAAACGGCAGCACGGCGGCGTCGCCGACCTCGGCGATGGCGATGATGCGGGCACCGCGGGCGCGGATCTCCTGAATGTTGGAGACGACCTTGGGGTGCAGGTGCGCGGAGCCGCGCGGGCTCGGCACCACGACGAACACCGGCTGGCCGGGCTCGATCAGCGCGATCGGACCGTGCTTGAGCTCACCGGCAGCGAAGCCCTCGGCATGGATGTAGGCGAGCTCCTTCAGCTTGAGTGCTCCCTCGAGCGCGATCGGAAACCCGACGTGGCGGCCGAGGAACAACACGGCGCGGGTGTCGCTCATCCAGCGGGCCAGCTGACGCACCTCGTCTTCGACCTGCAGAACGGTCTCGATTTTCGCCGGGATGGCCTGCAGCTCGGCGACCTGCGCGGCCTGCTCGGCCTCGGTGAGACTGCCGCGAACCCGGGCCAGGTGCAGCGCGAACAGGTAGAGCGCGGTGATCTGCGCGACGAAAGCCTTGGTCGACGCGACCGCGACCTCGGGGCCGGCGTGGGTGTAGATGACGGCATCACTCTCGCGCGGGATGGTCGCGCCCTGCGTGTTGCAGATCGAGATCGCCTTGGCGCCCCGCTCCATTGCGTACTTGACGGCCATGAGCGTGTCCATGGTTTCGCCGGACTGGCTGATCGAAACGACCAGAGTGTCGTCACTGAGGACCGGGTCGCGGTAACGGAACTCGTGGCTGAGCTCGACGTCGACGGGCACCTGCGCCCACTTTTCAATGGCGTATTTGGCGACCTGGCCAGCGTAGGCGGCGGTTCCGCAGGCGATGATGACGATCCGACGGATGCCGGCGAGCACGTCATCGCCGAATGCGCTCAGTTCGGGTACGACCACGTGGCCGTCGGCGATGCGGCCGCGCAGGGTGTTGGCGACGGCGTCCGGCTGCTCGGAGACCTCCTTGGCCATGAAGCTGGACCAGCCGCCCTTCTCCGACGCCGAGGCGTCCCAGGCGACATCGAACTCCTCGGTCTCGACCGGGTGACCATCGAAATCGGTGACGGTGACGGCATCCGCTGTGATGGTGACGATCTGGTCCTGGCCGATGGCGACGGCGCGACGGGTGTATTCCACAAAAGCGGCCACGTCGGAGCCGAGAAAGTTCTCGCCGTCGCCGAGCCCGATGACGAGCGGCGAGTTGCGGCGGGCGCCGACGACGACGCCGGGCTGGTCCTGGTGCACGGCCAGCAGCGTGAAGGCGCCGTCGAGGCGGGCAACGACGGTGCGAAAAGCCTCGGCCAGGTCGCCGACGCGCTGGTATTCGCGTCCGAGCAGCACAGCGGCCACTTCGGTGTCGGTTTCACTCAGTAAGGTGAAGCCCTCGGCGAGCAGTTCGTCACGCAGCGGGGCGAAGTTCTCGATGATGCCGTTGTGAATGAGGGCGAGCTTGTTATTGTCGCCGAGGTGCGGGTGCGCGTTTTCGTCGTTGGGGCCGCCGTGGGTGGCCCATCGGGTGTGACCGATGCCGGTCGCGCCGTCGTTGATCGGGTGGGCTTTGAGCTCGTTGGTGAGGGCCACGAGCTTGCCGGCCTTCTTGGCCGTATTGAGCACCCCGAACTCGTCAATCACGGCGATACCCGCGGAGTCGTAGCCGCGATATTCGAGCCGTCCGAGCCCTCCCATGAGTACGTCTACGGTCTTGTTGCTTCCGACATAACCTACGATTCCGCACATAGAAGTCGATTTTAGCCGGACTAAGCTTGGTGGAATGTCCGATCTGGTGCTGGCCCCTGTAATGAACGGCCACGGTACCCCCTTCGTGGAACTTGACCGAGCCGACTGGGCGGCCCTCGCGCCGACCACCCTGCTGCCGCTCAAAGAGACCGAGATTGTGCAGTTGCGCGGCCTCGGTGAGCCGCTCGACATCAACGAGGTGACGGATGTCTACCTTCCGTTAAGCAGGCTGCTCAATCTGTACGCGGCGAACGCTCGCAAACTGCATCGCGCGACCAGCGGGTTTCTCGGGCAGCGCGCCCGGCCCACTCCGTTTGTGATCGGCGTCGCCGGTTCGGTCGCCGTCGGCAAGTCGACCACCGCGCGGCTGCTGCGGGAGATGCTGGCCCGCTGGGACGACACTCCCCGGGTCGAGCTCGTCACGACCGACGGTTTTCTGTTTCCCAATGCGGAGTTGAACCGCCGGGGGCTGATGGAGCGCAAGGGGTTCCCGGAGTCCTACGATCGACGCGCCCTGCTGCGCTTTGTGAGCGCGGTCAAGAGCGGCGCCCCCGAGGTGCGGTCGCCGTTCTACTCGCACCTGAGCTACGACATCGTGCCCGACGCGCAGATCGTTGTGCGCCAGCCGGACATTCTCATTGTCGAGGGGCTCAATGTGTTGCAGCCGCCCGGGCCGGGCCACGGCCTGGCGGTGAGCGACCTGTTCGACTTCACGGTTTACGTGGATGCCCGCACCCAGGACATCGCCCGCTGGTACGAGGAACGTTTTCTCAAGCTGCAGCGCGGCGCGTTCGCGAACCCGAACTCGTTCTTTCACCGATACGCCGCCCTTACCGAGGACGAGGCCCGTGCCAAAGCGCGAAGTATCTGGACCAGCATCAACGAGCCCAACCTGCTGCAGAACATCCGTCCCACCCGATCGCGGGCGACACTCGTGCTGCGCAAGGACCCCACACACGCCGTCTCCAAGGTGCTGCTGCGCAAGGTCTGACCCGCGCTTCCGCGATTCCCCTGCGACCGGGCCCGGGCACGGAAACGGGGCCCATGATAGAACATGGGCCTGGTTTCCGGGCCCGGGCCCCGTCGGTAGGTAGGTAGGGCTAGAGGGCCAGGCGCTCGCGCACGACTTCGGCGAGGGAGTGCGCCAGGCGGTCGGCGGTCGGCTGGTCGGCGGCCTCCACCATGACCCGCACCATCGGTTCGGTGCCGGACGGGCGCAGCAGCACCCGACCGGTGTCGCCGAGTTCGGTCTCCGCGGCCACGACAGCGTCAGCAATAACCTGATCGGCAGCGAGGCCCTTGAGGTTCACTCCACGCACGTTGACCAGAATCTGCGGGTAGACCGTCATAACGGATGCGAGTTCGGCGAGCGTTTTACCGGTGCGCGCCATTTCGGCCACGAGGTGCAGCCCGGTGAGAATACCATCGCCGGTCGTGGCGAACTCGGTCATGATCACGTGGCCGCTCTGCTCACCGCCGAGCGAATACCCGTGGGCGTTGAGCTCTTCGAGCACGTACCGGTCACCGACCTTGGTCTGCACCATCGCGATGTCGTTGGCCGCCATCGCCTTGCGCAGACCGAGGTTGCTCATGACCGTCGCCACGAGCGTGCGGTCCTTGAGCACACCGCGCTCGGCCATCGACACGGCGAGGATCGCCATGATCTGGTCGCCGTCGACAATGTTGCCGTCGCGGTCCACTGCGAGGCAGCGGTCGGCGTCGCCGTCGTGGGCGATTCCGATGTCGGCACCGTGCTCGAGCACGGCGCGCGCCAGGTTGTCGAGGTGGGTCGACCCCACGCCATCGTTGATGTTGAGTCCGTCGGGGTCGGCGCCGATCACGGTGAGGCGAGCGCCGGCATCCGTGAACACCTGCGGCGAAACGCCAGCGGCAGCACCGTGGGCGCAATCGAGCACGACATGAATGCCGTCCAGGCGGTGCGGCAGGGTGCCGAGCAGGTGCACGACGTAGCGGTCTTCAGCGTCGGCGAAACGACGGATGCGTCCCACGTCGCCGGCGATCGGCATCAGGGTGTCGCGTCCAATGTAAGACTCGATGCGGTCCTCGACGTCGTCGGGAAGTTTGGTTCCGCCAAAGGCGAAGATCTTGATGCCGTTGTCTGGTGCCGCGTTGTGTGAGGCAGAAATCATCACACCGAAGTCGGCACCGATGTCGTTGATCAAGAATGCGGCGGCGGGCGTCGGAATGACTCCGGCATCGAGCACGTCGACACCACTGGAGGCCAGGCCGGCCGAGACGGCAGCCGTCAAGAATTCGCCGGAAATTCGCGGGTCGCGGGCGACCACAGCAACGGGGCGGCGGCCCTGTTCGAGGCGTGCTTGAGCACGACGCCCCTTGGTCAGCACTGCGGCGCTGGCCTGGGCAAGGCTCAGGGCCAGGCCCGCCGTGAGATCACGGTTGGCCAGGCCCCGAACGCCGTCCGTGCCGAACAGACGAGTCATATCGTCGTCGGCAATCGGATTAGCGCTTGCTGAACTGAGGTGCCTTGCGGGCCTTCTTGAGTCCGGCCTTCTTGCGCTCCTTGACTCGAGCGTCGCGGCTGAGGAAGCCGTTCTTCTTGAGGATGGCGCGGTTGTTCTCTTCGTCGATCAGGTTGAGGCAGCGGGCAATGCCGAGGCGAAGCGCGCCGGCCTGGCCGGACGGGCCACCACCGGTGATGCGGGCGATGACGTCGTACGAGCCGAGCAGGTCAAGAACCTTGAACGGGTCGTTGATCAGCTGCTGGTGCAGCTTGTTCGGGAAGTAGTCAGCGAACTCGCGGCCGTTGACAACGATCGTGCCGGAGCCGGGGACGATGCGCACGCGGGCGATGGCCTGCTTGCGACGGCCGACGGCTGCGCCGGGAACGTTGAGGACGGCGCGGGGCGCCTTGGTTACGGTTTCTGCCGGAGTCTCGGTGGAGTAGCTCTCCGGAGCCTGGTCAATCTGGTCTGCGATCTTCGCCACGATGATGGGAATCCTTTTTATCTAAGAGTCGAGAAGTCTGGTTGCCGGCGCTACTGCGCGACCTGGCTGAGGGTGTACGGCGTGGGCTGCTGAGCGGAGTGCGGGTGCTCGGAGCCGGCGTAAACCTTCAGGTGGGTGAGCTGGGTGCGACCGAGCGAGTTCTTCGGCAGCATGCCGCGAATCGCTTTTTCGACCGCACGGGTCGGGTGCTTCTCGAGCATCTCGGAGTAGTTCGTCGCCGTGAGTCCGCCCGGGTAACCGGAGTGTCGGTAAGCGATCTTCAGGTCGAGCTTCTTGCCGGTGAGGGCAACCTTCTCGGCGTTGATGATGATGACGAAGTCGCCACCGTCCATGTGCGGGGAGAAGGTGGCCTTGTGCTTGCCGCGCAGCAGGATTGCCGCGTGGCTGGCCAGACGTCCGAGGACGATATCGGTGGCATCGATGACTACCCAGTCGTGCTGGAGTTCGCTTGCCTTGGGGCTGTAAGTGCGCGTCACTAGTGTGCTGCTTTCTTCTTTTTTCGAACGGAGGTGTTCGTGAATCCCGCTCCGGGCGTGTTCTGTCAAGCAGAACACTGTCGATGGAGGGCTCACGTTCGGGTGCCGCGCTGCAACGCACAGACACCAAGGGTCAACACTAGTCTCAGAGTGCTGCGGACGCAACTTCGACGGGGCCGGGCAGCGAACGCCGGTTGCGGGTGGCGACGGCGCGCAGCGCCAGTTCGGCGTCTTCCGGGTAGCCGACGTCGATCAGGGTCAGACCGTGCGCCTGCATCACTTTGAACTCGCTGATGCGGTGTTTGTCGAAGTGCAGGTGCGCGAGGGTGCTGCCATCGAGCCGCCCCTCCCCCACGGCGACGCAGGCGCCGACCATGGCGCGCACCATGCTGTGGCAGAAGGCATCCGCTTTGATGGTGGCTACGATGAGGCCGTCGTCGTCGCGCCGCCAGCGAAAGTCCTGCACCGTGCGGATGGTTGTAGCGCCGGGTCGCGGCTTGCAATAGGCGGCGAAGTCGTGCAGGCCGACCAGGGTCGCCGCCGCCGCGTCCATTGCGGCGAGATCGAGTTTAAACGGATGCCACGTAGTGCGCAGTCGCTGCTGCGGGTCGTGCAGAGCGAGGGGGTCGGCGATTCGATACTCATAGCGGCGCCACATGGCGGAGAATCGCGCGTCGAAACCGCCGGGCACGACCGTGGCACGGCGCAGAACGATGTCGGGCTTGGTCACCAGGATGCCGCCGAGGCGGCGCAGCACGGCGGTGCCGAGGTCGACCGGCGGGCGGTTTCCGGTGCCGCGCTGAATGCGCACGAGGGAGTGTGCCTGCTCGGCGGTGAGGTCGAAGTGGGCGACCTGCCCGCGGGCGTGCACCCCGGCATCCGTTCGACCGGCGACGATCAGCGTGGGGTGCGGGGGAAAGCTCTGCAGGATGCCGGCGAGCCCGTTTTCGATGTCGGCCTGAACGGTGCGAAAGCCCGGCTGGCGGGCCCAGCCGGTGAAATCTGTGCCGTCGTAGGCGAGGTCAAGTCTGATGCGCGTGGACCCTGGCGCGGCATGGCCGGCGCGGGGTACGAAAAGATTCACGAGGGTAAGCCTAGGCGGCGCGTGCGGGTTATCGTTGAATCCGGCCCAGCGCATGACCCCCGTGCGCGTGGCACGTGAATGCTCGTCTTACCCATGACCCGCCCTGTCGCACCGTCTCCCATTGCCGGGAGGACTCCGTCGTCGACCGGCGCTGCCGTGCTCGAAGAACCCGTGATCGGGCCGCAAAACAGTCCGGCTCGGGCGGCCGCAGCGCCGCTCGAGCGCCGTGGCCGTCTCGCCGGCCTCGACGGCCTGCGCGCCCTCGCCGTGATCGCCGTCGTGCTCTACCATTTCTTTCCGGTGCTGCTGCCCGGAGGCTTCATCGGCGTCGACGTTTTCTTCGTGATCAGCGGTTTTCTAATCACGGGTCTGCTCGTCTCCGAGCACACCCGCACCGGGCGTATCTCGCTGCGCCGGTTCTGGCAGCGGCGGGCCCGGCGCCTGGTTCCGCCGCTGGTTCCGGTGATTCTGATCAGCTGCACCGTGGCATTTTTGATCGGCGGCGATGTTCTCGTCGGCCTCGGCGCTCAGCTGCTGGGGGCCACGACCTTCGGCTACAACTGGGTGTCGATCGCGACGGACAACAGCTACTTCAGCGTGAACGAGCCCGAGCTGCTGCGCAACCTCTGGTCGCTCGCCGTCGAGGAACAGTTCTACCTGGTCTGGCCGCTCATGCTGCTGGCCGTGCTACTCCTTCGCCGCCCGCGTCTGCGGCTGGCCATCGTCACCGCACTGTTCGTCGCCTCAGCGATCTGGATGGGTGTGCTGTATCAGCCCGGCGCCGACCCGACCCGGGTCTACTACGGCTCGGACACGCACAGTTTCGGGCTGTTCGCCGGGGCGGCCCTCGCGCTGCTGCTGCGCCGTCCGAGCGGGCACCGCAACGAGCTGCCCCGACTGCGGCCCTGGCTCGGCGCGGCCGCAGTCACGGCGATCATCGCGTTCGCCATCTGGCTGCCCGAGGACGGCAGCGCAACCTACCGCGGCGGCCTGGTCGCGGTGAGCCTGGCCACAGCCGTCGCCATCTGGGCCGGTGTGCGTGGCGGCCGCTTCGGCCAGCTGCTCGACCGGGCGCCGCTGCGTTACCTCGGCGAACGATCCTACGGAATCTACCTGTGGCACTGGCCGCTGCTCGTCCTGGTGCAGCTGCTCTGGCCGACCGGCGGCCTGCTGCCGATCGGGCTGCTCGCCACAGGGATCACGCTGGCCTGCGCGGGCCTGTCGTACCGCTGGTTGGAGCAGCCGATCCGGCGGATCGGCCTGCGCGGCAGCATCCGTTTGATTGGCACGCTCCTGACTGGCCCCGCGCAGCGACGCCGCCTGGTCGCGGCCGCCGCAGCCCTCTCGCTTCTGCTGATCGGCGGCACCACGGCCGCCGTCCTGACCGCCCCCGCCCAGACCTCGGCGCAGTTGCGCATCGAACGCGGCCAACGGGCAGTGAATGCGGCGGCGCGCGCCGCCGCGCAGGCTGCGGCCGCCGAGGCGGCCCGCCACGCCACGGCGACCCCGGCCCCAGCCGAGGGACTGATCACCGCCGTCGGAGACTCGGTCATGCTCGCCTCTGCCCCGGAATTGCAGGAGACCCTCACGGGCATCACGATCGATGCTTCGGTGTCACGCGGGATGTATTCCGCAGACGACATATTGCTGGCGCTCAAGGCTGCCGGCCAGTTGCATCCGGTGGTCGTGATCGGTCTCGGCACCAACGGCCCGATCTCGGCGAGCGAGCTCGTGTCCATTCTGCGCATTCTCGGCCCGGACCGGCAGCTCGTGCTCGTGAACGCTTATGCCGACCGCGACTGGACCGACGGGGTCAATGCGACCCTGGCTGAGTTCGCAGCGGGCAATCGCCGGGTCGAGCTCGCCAACTGGCACGACACGATCGCCGGGCGCCTCGACCTGCTCGCCGGCGACCAGGTACATCCAGGCCCGAGCGGCGGGCAGCTCTACGCCGACCAGGTGCTGGCGGCGCTGGAACGCCTGGCCGCGCTGCCGCCGCTGGCCGACATGAGCTGGCTGCTGCGTGACGCCGACGCGCCCACGGCCCCACCGTACCGCTGAGGTCAGAACTCAAGGGTGTAGGCCATCTTGCGATGCGTGGGCACGAAACCCATGCCGGTGTACAGGCCGAGGGCTCCGGTGGGGCTCGCGGAGTCGACCGCGAGGGTCACTCGCTCGTGGCCGAGCGCCTGCCCGGCAGCCAGCTGGGCGGCCAGGAGGGATTGCGCGATGTGGCGGCCACGCCATCCGCTTAATACGCCGACCAGGTCGATATAGCTGCCGGTGAAGCCCTGGCTGGCCCAGACGTTCTCGTTGGCGGTCGACAGCACGAAGCCGACGACCTCGTCGCCGGCCCACGCGACGAACGAGAGGTCGGGGCGAAACCAGGTGCCGCCGACGAAGGCGTTCCAGTTCTCGTCACTCATTGGCTGGCTGGCCCAGTGGTCCATGAAGGCATCGTCGCGGGTTTTATGGACCGCTGCCGACAGATCGGCCGTATATGCCTCAATGCGAATGCCTTCGGCGGGCACGATCACCCGCACCGGGGCATCCAGTGCACGCTCGAGGGTGAGAAAGTAACGAGCGAGCGTCAGGCCAGCGTGCTCGAACAGCGCGGAGTTCTGCGGGGAACGTTCGTCGGCGTAGGTCAGGATCCAGCCGGGCAGTTGTTTGGTCGACGAAGCGAGCTGCTGCTTCGCCCGCGCCAGCTGCCAGGCCAGCAGCTGGCGGCCGATACCCCGGCCACGGAGCGACGGATGCACCCCGCCGATCGGCATCGAACGCACCAGGCTCACCTGACGCGGCGGAAACATGACCATGCCGACGGCAACGATGCGGCCGGCCACGTCGACGCCGACGAGCGAGTCTCGGTCAGCGTGAAAGTGGGAGTAGCCGAAGTCGGCGGCGATCGCGCCGCGGGCCGTGAGGTAGTTGGGGTGATCGACCTCGCCCATGGCCTGGCGCAGCTGCCAGATGCCGTCGATGTCGCTCTCAGTGGCCGCGCGCCACCCGGCGACGTCCGGGTGCGACGGAACCACCGGCGCCGGGGCATCCCCCACGCGTTCCGTCAACGGAGTCTCGTAATCAACCATCCCCCCACCCTATCTTTCGTCGAGAGCGCAAAAAAGGGGGGCCACTTTCGTGGGCCCCCCTTCGGTGGTGGTGCTACTTCTTGTCGGCCTCGGGCGCAGCGTCTTCGACGACTACGTCTTCAGCGACTACGTCTTCGACAACGACGTTCTCGGACCCGACGGGGGTCGCGGCAACGGTCGCGGTCTTGGAGCGCTTGACCTTGGGGGTCAGGGGCTCGAGAACGAGCTCCATCTGCACCATGGACGCGTTGTCACCCTTGCGGAAACCGAGCTTCGTGATGCGGGTGTAGCCGCCCTGACGCTCGTTGACCTGCGGGGCGATGACCGTGAACAGCTCGTGCACGACGGACTTGTCGGTGATCGTCGCGAGAACGCGACGACGGGCGTGCAGGTCGCCGCGCTTGGCGAACTGCACCATGCGCTCGGCGAGCGGACGCAGGCGCTTGGCACGGGTCTCGGTCGTCTTGATCGACTTGTGGGTGAACAGGGCCGCGGCCAGGTTCGCAAGCATGAGGCGCTCGTGCGCCGGGCCGCCACCGAGACGGGGGCCCTTTGTGGGCTTAGGCATTGGTAATCTCCAGTATCAAAAAATCGAAAGGCAGCGGGAAGCCGAGCCTTAGTTGGTCTCTTCTTCGTAGCCGCTGTAGAAGTGCGCGCCGTCGAATCCGGGAACCGAATCCTTCAGTGACAGGCCGAGCTCAACGAGCTTGTCCTTCACTTCGTCAACCGACTTCTGCCCGAAGTTGCGGATGTTCATCAGCTGGGTCTCCGACAGGGCGACCAGTTCGCTGACGTTGTTGATGCCTTCGCGCTTGAGGCAGTTGTACGAGCGCACCGACAGGTCGAGGTCTTCGATCGGAATCGAAAGCTCGGTCGAGAGCACAGCGTCAACCGGCGCTGGGCCGATCTCGATGCCCTCAGCTGCGGTGTTGAGCTCGCGGGCCAGGCCGAACAGCTCGGTCAGGGTGCGACCAGAGGATGCGATGGCGTCGCGCGGCGAGATGGCCGACTTGGTCTCCACGTCAACGACGAGGCGATCGAAGTCAGTGCGCTCTCCGGCACGAGTTGCCTCGACCCGATAGGTCACCTTGAGCACGGGCGAGTAGATCGAGTCGACCGGAATCTGGCCGGCTTCGGAGAACTCGTTGCGGTTCTGGGTGCTGGACACGTAACCACGGCCACGCTCAATGGTCAGTTCGAGTTCGAACTTCGCCTTGTCGTTGAGGGTTGCGATGACCAGTTCCGGGTTGTGCACCTCGACGCCGGCCGGAGCCGAAATGTCAGCGGCGGTAACCTGGCCGGCACCCTGCTTGCGCAGGTACGCGGTGATGGGCTCGTCGTGCTCGCTCGAGACGACGAGGCCCTTGATGTTCAGGATGATCTCGGTGACATCTTCCTTCACACCGGGGACGGTGCTGAACTCGTGCAGCACGCCATCGATACGGATGCTGGTTACAGCAGCGCCGGGAATCGAGGAGAGCAGAGTACGGCGAAGCGAGTTGCCGAGGGTGTAGCCGAAGCCAGGTTCGAGCGGCTCAATGATGAACCGTGAACGGAACTCCGAGATGTTCTCTTCGGTGAGCGTTGGACGCTGTGCAATAAGCACTGTTGATTCCTTTCGGCTAAGTGTCCGCTATATGACACTTGCAATGACGAGAGTGTGAAAAGTTGAAAGAAAAGAGTCCCGATGGGGCTCGGCGCCATTCAAGTGCCGAGCCCGTCGAGATGACAGCGAGTGCTTTAGACGCGGCGGCGCTTGGGCGGACGGCATCCGTTGTGAGCCTGGGGCGTCACGTCGTTGATCGATCCGACCTCGAGGCCAGCGGCCTGCAGCGAACGGATCGCGGTCTCGCGGCCTGAGCCGGGTCCCTTGACGAAGACGTCAACCTTCTTCATGCCGTGTTCCTGCGCCTGGCGGGCGGCCGATTCGGCGGCCAGCTGTGCGGCGAAGGGGGTCGACTTGCGCGAACCCTTGAAACCAACCTGGCCCGAAGAGGCCCAGCTGATGACGGCACCGGTCGTGTCGGTGATCGACACGATCGTGTTGTTGAAGGTGCTCTTGATGTGAGCCTGGCCCACAGCAATGTTCTTCTTTTCTTTCTTACGCGGCTTCCGTACGGCCGACTTGGGTTGTGCCATGAATTTCTCCTGAATCCTAAAGGCGTTAGCGGGCTAGGCCGAGGCCTAGCGCGCCTTCTTCTTGCCGGCTACGGTGCGCTTCGGGCCCTTGCGGGTGCGAGCGTTGGTCTTGGTGCGCTGACCGCGAACGGGCAGGCCCTTGCGGTGGCGGATGCCCTCGTAGCTGCCAATTTCAACCTTGCGGCGGATGTCAGCGGCAACCTCGCGGCGGAGGTCACCCTCAACCTTGAAGGTTCCCTCGACGTAGTCGCGGAGAAGGACGAGCTGGTCGTCGCTCAAATCCTTGACGCGGATGTTTCCGTCGATTCCAGTGTCGGCGAGGGTCTTGAGGGCCCTCGTACGGCCAACACCGTAAATGTATGTCAATGCAACTTCCACGCGCTTATCGCGCGGGATGTCGACGCCGGCTAGACGTGCCATTGTGTCTCCTGTTTAGTGATGGAGGTCTGTAACAGTTCCTGTACACCGGCCTCCAACCGATGGTGTCACCCCGAAGGGCTCCCGGAACTGCTATTTACTTATGCAGGTGAATCTCGAAGAGAGAGATTATCCCTGGCGCTGCTTGTGACGCGGGTTCTCGCAGATGACCATCACGTTGCCGTTGCGGCGGATGACCTTGCACTTGTCACAGATCTTTTTGACGCTGGGCTTGACCTTCATGGTGATTCCTTGTTTTTCGCTGTCTTCGTACCAACGGGATGCCGTCGGCCGTTACTTACAGCAGTCGTTACTTGTAGCGGTAGACGATCCGGCCGCGGGTCAGGTCGTACGGGCTCAACTCAACGATCACGCGGTCCTCTGGAAGGATACGGATGTAGTGCTGACGCATCTTGCCCGAGATGTGGGCAAGAACTCGATGGCCGTTTGACAGCTCAACGCGAAACATCGCGTTGGGCAGAGCTTCGACTACCGCGCCCTCGATTTCGATGACACCGTCTTTTTTGGCCATACCCTCACTGTCGCTCTGTATTGAATGCTGGTCACGCGGGATTAGTGCCAGACACGCCACGAAAGACGACACCAGACACCAAGGATCAATCCTATGGTATGAGATTGCCTTTTGGCAATTCAGTCCTATAATCGGCCCCGCCGCAGTGCATTCCGATACTCACCGACTCCGCCTCGGCCATCTGCCTGGCGACCGCTTCATAGAACGGATGCCCCGCATCACGGCCCGCCCACGCCAAAAACGTTATCGCCCGTTTACCTTCCGTTTACCTTGGCGTCGGTCGGCGGTTACTTCATTTGCTTAACCTCGTCTACGGGTCAGCACCGGCCCATGCACCAGCAATCATGTCTTGTTCTTCTTGAAAGGGATTCACGTGAACTTCAAGCGTTTCGGCCGCCCCGCGGTCATCGCCATTGCCGCAGGCCTCGCACTGTCCTCCTGTGCAGCAAACGAAGGCGATGTTGCCACCACCGGCGACGATGCATCTGCTAGCACGCTCACCGGCACCCTGAACGGCGCCGGCTCCTCCGCCATGGACGCCGCCCAGCAGGCCTGGATCGCCGCGTTCCAGACCGCCAACACCGGCGTGACCATCAACTACGAGCCCTCCGGCTCCGGCGGCGGCCGCGAAGCCTTCATCGCCGGCGGCACCGATTTCGCCGGCAGTGACTCCTACCTCGGTGAAGACGAGCTGGCCGGCGAATTCGCCTCCTGCGTTCCCGGCACCAAGGCTGTCGACCTTCCGGTCTACATCTCCCCGATCGCCGTGATCTTCAACGTCGATGGTGTTGACGAACTCAATATCGACGCTGACACGCTCGCCAAGATCTTCGCCGGCACCATCACCAGCTGGGATGACGCCGCCATCGTCGCGCTCAACCCCGACGCGACCCTGCCCTCCGAAACTATCAACGCCGTGCACCGTTCGGACGACTCGGGTACCACCAAGAACTTCTCCGACTACCTCGGCCAGACCGCACCGACCGTGTGGACGGAAAAGGCCTCTGACACCTTCCCGTTCGGCGGAGAAGGCGCCAAGGGAACCTCGGGCGTCGTTGACGCTGTCACCAACGGCACGAACATGATCGGCTACGCCGACGCTTCGCAGGCCGGAGACCTCAGCACCGCCAAGCTCATGGTCGGCGACGAGTTCGTCGCTTACACCCCCGAGGCTGCGGCCGAGGTTGTCGCCGGATCGCCCCTCGTGGCCGACCGCGCAGCCGATGACCTTTCGCTCGACCTGAACCGCAAGACCACCAACCCGGCGGAATACCCGCTGGTTCTGGTGAGCTACGCGATCGTTTGCAACGAGTACGCCGATGCCGCCCAGGGCGAGCTCGTCAAGGCTTACGTCGAGTTCATCTCCAGCGCCGAAGGGCAGGCCGTTGCTGAAGAGTTCGCCGGCGTCGCACCGATGACTTCCGAGCTCATCGACAACGTCGCCGCGGTTCTCGCGACCGTCAAGTAACACCTGAACACACCTGCCCGGTCAGCTTTTCGCACATGTGCGGGAGCTGATCGGGCAGACTGGGGTGTGCACGTCTTTTTATTGACGTTCGCAGCCCAACACCGATACCCGGCATCAGGATTTCACCAGTTTTTGTTTTCTAGGGAGACCCCGGCATGACCACAGCTGCCGCCACGACCATCAAGGCCAGGCAACGACCGGGTGACCGCATCTTCTCCTCGGCCACCGTCATTGCCGGCAGCCTGATTCTTGCCATGCTCGCCGCCGTGGCAGTCTTCCTCCTCGTGGAGAGCCTGCCGGCGTTTGTCGCCGCACCCGATGATTTCAGCGGTGACGTGACCAACTTCTGGTCGTACGTGGGCCCATTGGTCTTCGGCACCATCTACTCGGCCATTTTGGCCCTGCTCATGGCCGTGCCCGTCGCTATCGGCATTGCGCTGTTCATCTCGCACTTCGCCCCGCGCAAGCTCGCTCAGGGGCTCGGCTACCTGGTCGACCTGCTCGCTGCCGTTCCCTCGGTGGTCTTCGGGCTCTGGGGCATCGGCGTGCTCGCCCCGATGGTGCAGCCGTTCTACACCACCTTGGTCGAGTGGTTCGGGTGGTTCACCCCGTTCGAGGGCCCCGTCTCGGGCACCGGTCGCACCATCTTCACTGTCGCCATCGTGCTCGCCGTCATGATTCTGCCGATCATCACCGCCATCTGCCGCGAAATCTTTCTGCAGACGCCGCTGCTGCACGAGGAAGCCGCCCTGGCCCTCGGCGCAACGCGCTGGGAAATGATCCGCATGGCGGTGCTGCCGTTCGGACTGCCCGGCATCATCTCCGCCTCGATGCTCGGCCTTGGCCGGGCCCTCGGTGAGACGATGGCCGTGGCCATGGTGCTCTCCCCCAGCTCCGAGGTCATCTTTCAGCTGTTCACCGCTCAGAATTCGAACACCATTGCCTCGAACATCGCGTTGAACTTTCCGGAGGCGCACGGCGTCGGCGTGAATATTCTGCTGGCCACCGGCCTCATGCTGTTCGTAGTCACCCTGCTCGTGAACATGCTGGCCCGCGTCATTATCAACAGCCGTAAGGCATTTTCGGGAGCCAACTGATGACATCCGTTTTGGAAGCTTCGCCGCTGACCAACTCGCTTACCGCGGGCAAGCTGCCACGCCGTTCCTCGCTCTGGGTGCTGCTGGCCAGCTGGGCCGTTTCAGCCGCGTTTTTCGCCATGCTGTTTCTGTCGGGCAGCGTCGACGGCTTCAACGTCGTCGGCACGGTCGTGTTCGGCACGGTGCTGTACTGCGTGGCCATCTACGTGCTCTCCCGACTGGTCGAGGGTTCGCGTAAGGCCAAGGACCGCTTGATGACGGCGCTCGTGACGGCGGCCTTCGTCATCGCGCTGCTGCCGCTCGTGTCGATCATCTACACGACCGTGGTCAACGGGCTGCCCGCGTTTCTGACGCCGACGTTCTTCACCTCCTCGCAGCGCAACGTGGTCGGTGCCGGCGGCGGCGTGCTGCACGCGGTCATCGGCACGCTCATGGTGACCGGAATGGCCACGCTCATCTCGGTGCCGATCGGGCTGCTGGCCTCGATCTACCTGGTCGAGTACGGCCGTGGCAAGCTCGCCAAGGCCATCACCTTCTTCGTCGACGTGATGACCGGGATCCCCTCGATCGTTGCCGGGCTGTTCGCCTTCGCGCTGTTCGCGTTGTTGTTTGACGACCCGGGCATCCGCTTTGGATTCGGCGGGGCGATCGCGCTGTCGGTGCTGATGATTCCGGTCGTGGTGCGCTCGAGCGAAGAGATGCTCAAGCTCGTGCCGAACGAACTGCGCGAGGCCGCTTTTGCACTCGGGGTGCCGAAATGGCTGACCATTCTCAAGGTCGTGCTGCCGACATCCGTTGCCGGAATCGTCACCGGTGTGATGCTGTCGATCGCCCGGGTCATCGGTGAGACCGCTCCGCTGCTGATCATCGCCGGATTCACCTCGAGCATGAACTATGACCTGTTCGGTGAGCGGATGATGACGCTGCCGGTGTTCGTGTACACGCAATACGCCAACCAGGGAGCGGATTCGCAGGCGTATATCGACCGGGCCTGGGCCGGGGCGCTCACCCTGATTCTCATCGTGATGCTGCTCAACGGACTCGCCCGCCTCATCGCCCACTGGTTCTCGCCCAAGCTGGGCCGCTAACACTTCTCGCTGTCTCAAGATTCTAGAAAGGGACTCATGTCCAAGCGCATCGAAGTCAACGACCTCAACGTCTACTACAGCAACTTTCTCGCCGTCGAAGGCGTGTCGATCGTGATCGAACCCCGCACGGTGACCGCGTTCATCGGGCCGAGTGGATGCGGAAAGTCGACGTTCATTCGCACGCTGAACCGCATGCACGAGGTCATCCCCGGCGCGCGCGTCGAGGGTGAAGTACTCATCGACGGCAACAACCTGTACGGACCCGGCGTGGACCCGGTGCTCGTGCGCCGCCAGGTGGGCATGGTCTTTCAGCGGCCGAACCCGTTTCCGACCATGTCGATTCAGGACAACGTGCTGGCCGGCGTCAAGCTCAACAACCGTCGCATGAGCAAAACGGATGCCGACGACCTCACCGAAAAAGCCCTCCGCGGCGCCAACCTGTGGAACGAGGTCAAGGACCGCCTCGCGCGTCCCGGATCGGGCCTGTCCGGTGGGCAGCAGCAGCGCCTCTGCATCGCGCGCGCCATTGCAGTCGAGCCCGATGTGATTCTGATGGACGAGCCGTGCTCCGCGCTCGACCCGATCTCGACGCTCGCCATTGAAGACCTCATCGAGGAGATGAAGAGCGAGTACACGATCGTGATCGTGACGCACAATATGCAGCAGGCCTCGCGGGTGTCTGACCGCACCGCGTTCTTCAACATTGCCGGCACCGGCAAGCCCGGCAAGCTGATCGAGTACGACGACACGACCACGATGTTCTCGAACCCCAGCGTGCAGGCGACCGAGGACTACGTGTCGGGTCGGTTCGGGTAGGTCACTCGCTGGTCGGAGCCGTGAGTTTCAGGGCATCGGCTCAGTCGACAACTTTGGTGGGTGACGCCCGACCTTCACCCACCGAAGTTGTCCACTGAGACCCGTCCGTGGACAACTAGCCCGCGAAGAGGTCGGCGCCGTGGGTGACGCGACCGGCCAGGAGCGTCGCGGCGACGGGCATCCGTTCGAAGACGGCGTCGGAGACGGTCAGCGGGTCGCCGTCGAGAATGGCGATGTCGGCGACGTCGCCGACGCGCAGGCGGGTGCGTCCGCGGGCTGAGGCGGCCAGTGCCTGGCTGCGGGTCACGACCTGGTCGGGGCGCCAGGGTTCGCGGCCGTCACTGCGAGCCCTGGACGACGCGGCGCTCATGGCGGTGAACGGGTCGAGGGGTGCGACGGGGGCGTCGGATCCGAACGCGAGTGTCGCGCCGGCGTCCAGCAGGGAGCGCAGGGCGAAGACGCGGTTGGCTCCGGCGGCCCAATTCAGTTCCACCGTGTCGCGGTCGTCGAGCGCATGCTCCGGCTGCACGCTCGCCGTGACCCCGAGGCGGGCGAAGCGGGCAAAGTCATCGGCCTGCAGAAACTGGGCGTGTTCGATGCGTCCGGTGGCCGCAGCGCGTCCGAAGGCGTTGAGCGCGATCGTGTTCGCCGCATCGCCGATCGCGTGCACCGCGGGCAGCAGCCCGGCCGCGGTGGCGTTCACGAGAATCTCGACCAGGTCGTCTTCACTCACGGTGAGCACGCCGTGCCCACCGACCGGATACTCGTCGACGCAGAACGCCGTGCGGGTTCCCAGCGAACCGTCGATGAGCATCTTGAGCGGCCCCACGCTGAGCAAGCCGCGGGTGTCTGCGATGCGGTCGCCGGTGTGCATCCGTTCGGCAATGGCGCGGTCGAGGTCGGCCAGGTAGATGCCGGCGTCGATGCGCAGGGAGTCGAATCCGTTGGCGATGCGGCGTTGCCAGACGCCCGGGTTCCAGGTCATTTCGAAGTCGACGATGCCGACAACGCCGCGGGCGGCAGCCCGGGCTCCGGCCTGGGTGGCCAGGGCATCAACCTCGGCATCGGGCAGCTGCCCGAGCGCAATCGTGAGGGCGAACGCGGCCTGCTCGCGCAGCAGTCCGGACTCGTCGACCCGCACGCCGAAACGCTCGGCGGCCGCGCTGTTGAGCCAGACACAGTGCAGATCGTGGCTGATCAAAGCGGTCGGATGCCCCCGCGTCACCTCATCGAGACCGCGTAGCGTGGGCGCGTCGGCCCAGATCGCATCGCGAAATCTGACGCCGATCAGCGGGGTCGGCCGCGCCGCAGCAATGGCCTGCGCGCGCACGAGCTCGAGGGCTTCTCGAGCCGATGCTGCCGCCGAGAGGTCGAATCGGGCGCCGGTGAGCGCCCACTGGGTGAGGTGCACGTGTTCGTCCCAGAGGCCGGGGATGACGGTGCGGCCCTCGAGATCCACGGCGGCGGGGGTGCCGGTCGGGCCGGCAACGGCGGGGGCCGGGCGGGTTGGGTGCGGGCGGGTTGAGTCTGTGCCGGTTGAGTCTCTGCGGGTTGAGTCTGTGCCGGCGGGCACGATCTGCGTGATGACACCGCCGGTTATGTGCACATCCGAGAATGTGGTGTCGCCGGGCTGCCTGGCGGAGCGCAAAACGAGATCGGGCATGGTTCGGCTTTCGGTCGGGGCGTCCTGCCACCCTACCGGCGGGCAGTGTGCAATCGGCGGCGGCTGGCATCGCTTCGCAATGACGGCCAACGAGCAACGAGTTGCGCAAGGCGGGCGTGCCAAAGCAACCGCCACATCAGCAAGATTGCAGCACCGAGAGTCAGTGCACCCCGGTTAGCTCTGACGCAGCCGGTCAACGCCCGTACTTGGCGACCAGGAACTCCAGTGCGAAGACGTAGCCGAGCAGGCCGGCGCCGGCGATGACGGCATCCGCTTTCTCGGCGATATAAGAGGTGTGACGAAACTCCTCGCGCGCGTGCACGTTGGTGACGTGCACCTCGACGGTGGGGATGGCGACGCCGACGATCGCATCGCGAATGGCGATCGAGGTGTGGGTGTAGGCCCCCGCGTTGAGGATGATTCCGGTGGCCACACCGCGGGCGCCATGGATGGCGTCAATGAGCGCGCCCTCGTGGTTGCTCTGAAAACACTCGACCCGCACGTTCAGCCGCGCGGCCGCGGCGGTGACGCGCGTCTCGAGGTCGGGCAGGGTTTCGGATCCGTACCGCTCGGGCTCGCGCGTGCCGAGAAGATTGAGATTCGGGCCGTTCAGCACGAGGAAGAGCGGCAGGGGCGAAGTCTCGTTGGTCATACGCAATTGTTCCACGTCGCGCAACGCGGCAGGAGAGCATAACAGTCAGCACGAATAGGTGATAAATCATCAGCTACCTGTAGATATCTACGGTGAAGGTCGGTACGGTGAGGCCTTCGAGGCCCACCCGACGTCTCGATTTGTGCCAAAACGACCGTTCTGACAGGAAATTTCTCATGCTCAAGAAGCTCTTCGCCATCACCGCTTTGACCGCGCTGGCCATCTTTACCGTGCCGGCCGCAGCATCCGCTGCCACCTACGTTCCCGAAGGCAAGTCTCCCCTGGCCGTGACCGGTACCCTGGTCCCGCCGGATGAGGAGTACGTCGGCTACAGTGGGCTCGCCTCCACCGGGCTCGCCTCCACCGGTTACGACGTTCCCGTGTTGCTGCTCGCGGGTGGTGGCGCCGCGCTCCTCCTCGGCCTCGCATTGGTGACCACGAGCAGGCGACAGCGCGCCGCAGCGTAACCCGGTTGAACGACGCCGCGCGGACCGCGCGCGCTGCGCCCCTTTCAGGGGCTCCCACTGGCTCCCCCGGTCGTTAGGCTACGAATACGGGGGTCAATGAGCATGGCAAGGCATTACGAGGGCTACGCCCGATCCCTGCTGGAATTTCAGATCGTAATGTTTGGGGCGCTTCTGGCGGTGGGCACGGCCCTGCTGCTCATGCTGCTGATCATCTGGATCGCCTACTCCTTCGGCCCGTGGGGCTTCGTGATCTGCCTCGCCCTCGTGGCAGCGACGAGCCCGAGCTGCTTTTTCGCGGGCTACGCCGACTTCGACTCCAAGCAGTTCACCCACCTCGTCGCCTTTCCGCTGACCATGGTCATTATGTCGGCGGCAGCGGGAGTGTCGGGCACGCGCATCCATCGCAAACGTCGTGAACTGGCCGCGAAGACCGCCCTCACCGAGCAGGCGGTGCGGGCCCGGGACGACCTGATCGAGGCGGTCACCCACGAACTGCGCACTCCGCTCACCTCCATCCTGGGCAACGCGGACCTGGTGCTGCGCGCGAGCGAGCAGGCACAGATGGTGGAGCGGCGGGCCGGGGTGATTGTGCGGGGCGTCGAGCAGATGGAGACGATCCTCGCCGATCTACTGCTGGCGCGCAGCACCGGCACCTCGCAGCTGGAGCTGCACCGGGCGGCCACCGACATCCGGGTGCTGATCGACCATTCCCGGGCGGCGAGCCGTGCCGCCGCCGATGCGCGGCAGGTCACCATTGACGTCACCGCGGCCTCCGGTCTTGATCGCCTCGCGAGCCGTCAGGCGGCTGACGCCGGCTTCCTCGGCCAGAACCGCCTCCGGAGGAAGCATCTCCTGCACCGCGAATACCCCCCGCAGAATCCGGTCGAGGACGCTCTCGACCAGGTCATCGACCAGCGACGTTCGACTCATGAAACCTGTTCCCTGGTCCCGGCGCGGCGTCGGACTCTCGGTTCAGTGTATCGAGCCCGATAGCGGCCGCGCTCATAACGATCCGGGGCGGCACGTGGCGTGACGAAAGCAAACACGCGTTCCAGCAGGGGTACGAGAACAGCAGAAATAGCGCCGGCAATCAAGACGCTGAGCACGGGTGTGCCGAACTCACCCCATTCGATGAAGGAAGTCGACTGTTTGTGTACCCACGGTGAACCAAGGAGCTTCGGCCCGGGAACGCAGACAGTTAGCATGAGCCAATGGGAGACAACGAAAGCCTGCACGAAGAAGACCTCGGCCGACTGAGTGACCAGCGTTCTTCCCTGCCGTCTGACGCTGTCGCGCCTCGGCAGGTCAGCTCGACCGGCACCGGGCACCTTTTGGCTTTGTTGGACAGGGGAATTTCTGCCACCTCGCTTGAGTCTCACTTGGCGGCATCGCTGCGCGACGGAGCAATTAACGAATTGACCGCAGGTGCTGTTCGCCGGTTGAATTCTCAGCTTCAGGAGGCACATCGCAGAGAACAGCTCCTGCGCGTCTTGTACAACACGGCCACGGATTTGACAGGGATACGCGATGTCGAGGCAATTCTGAAAGCCATCGTGAGGCGCACACGGTCGCTGATCGGCAGTGATGTGGCCTACTTGAGCCTGAATGACTATGTGTCCGGCAAGTCCTTCGTACGTGTCACCGACGGCGCTACGACGACGTTGTTTCGAAACATCCGAATGCCGCTCGGCGGCGGAGTTCTCGGAGCCGTGGCCACGGGAGAGTCACCGGCACAGACTGCGGACTACCTGACCGACGATTCAATATCTCATTTTCTCGATAGCGACACTGCGGTGGCTGCCGAGGGGGTGCGGGCCATCATGGGCGTACCACTTCGCGTTGAAGGAAAAGTAATTGGCGCGCTGCTGGTCGCGGACCGGCAGCCGCACAATTTCAGCAGTGACGATGTGTCCCTGATGGAGTCGATTGGAACCCACGCGGCGGTTGCTCTCGAGAATGCGCGCCACTTTAGCGAGATGGCGGAGGCCTTGGCCCAGCGCGACAGTGCGCAGCAGGAGAACATCGCCCACGTACGTGGTCTGGAAGAGATCGCTGCGCTGAATCGGCGCTTGACAGAAACTCTCGTGGCTGCGGAGAGCATGCCGCGCCTGGTGGATCTGTTAGCTGAATCGCTCGGTAGTGAGGTTTTTGTTGTTGATCCACTGGGAGGACCTCTATCTGCGTCCCAATCGCGCCAGGATTTTGGCTTTCCGACGGCCCTCCGAGCCGCAGAGCAATCCGCAGCGACGGCCATACCCGTACCATTTACGATTGACGGCGCGCAATACCTGGTCATGTCCGCCATCGCCGGAGATCAGCACTTGGCGTCTCTCATCGTGGCTGGAGAATTCGGCGCCACCCAATTGGCGATGCTCGAACGAGGTGCCTTGGTGCTCAGCGTTTCAATGCTGTTTGGGCGCACACTGGTCGATGCCGAACTTCGGTTACAACTTGAGCTCATAGACGACCTGCTCTCGCCTCGAGCGGAAGAAACGGCCGCGCTGACCCGGCGGGCGGGAAGGTTCGGCTTGTCTGACACCACTCCCCTGATGGTCAGGGTGATTAGCGTCGCTGACAATGACCGCCAGAAATCACTCGCCCTCTTGCGGCGTGCTGCGGAAGACACGCCAGGCATCATTGCACTGCACGAGGGTCACCTGTGTGTAGTTGAGCCCGTGGGCCGCTGGGCCTCTAAACAGACCGCAAATGAAGCCTCCGGTGATGATGGGCGATCGATAGTGACGATCCTGAAACGCCAGCTCATCACGGCAACGGTGGGCTCGTCGGGTCCTGTGACTGGCTTCGGCAGGTTGGCCGCGGCTCATTCTGAAGCGCACGCCGTACTGCGCGCCCTTCATGCTCTTGCCCGGGTCGGCGAGGCAGCAGATCGTGCGGTTTTGGGAACGGCTGGAATGCTGTTGGGTGGCACCGAAAATGCTTTCGCGGAACAGCTGATGCACGCCCAGCTCGGTCCCCTCTTCGATTACGACTCGCGTCACGGCACCGAATTGACGTTAACCGCCTGGACTTTTCTTGAGAATGAATCTGCCATTGGCACCGCGGCCAACGAACTCCATGTGCATGCGAACACTCTTCGTCAGCGCCTCGACCGCATCGACACGCTCTTGGACCCTGACTGGCGCCGAGGCAGCCGATCGTTGGATGTACGAGTGGCGCTGCGTCTGTGGCGGCTGAAGACGATGGGTGCAATTCAGACCACTTCTTGACGCGCTGCACGGTCTGGCACTCGTGGGGTCGTGCGTCAGTAGTCGCGAGCACCAAGAATGTTCAATTTGTATATAGATGTGCTCAATCAATGGTGCGCGCTGCTATACAAATTCTTCGCTGTTCTTGGAACCATATGAAGAGCGGCATTTGTGCGTTCTTGGGCCACGCAGCCGCATACTTTCGGTCCCCAGGTCGTGCACTGTGATGGCGGATTCTTCGCCACAGAACGGGCATGACCCCAATGTCAGGAGTACGCACAATGTCGTGTCAACACGAAGCTGGAATACCTTCGGCACCTTTTGGTGTTCTGCGACTGCCGCGAAACATCGTTGCAGGTGCGGGGCAACGCTTCGCCGCCGCTGAGATGGCGGCAAGCCTCGGCGAAAGCGTTCTGATCTGCACGGATGCCCGTCTCGCCGGTTCGCACGACCTCGCCGAACTCGTCAGCAGCCTTGAAAGCAGGGGACTGACCGTGCACGTCTTCGGTGATACTGAGGCCGAGCTCCCCCTCCTGGGCATCCACAGATGTGTCGACTGGATTACCGAGGTTGCTCAGAAGCAGGTTTCTTCTGTCATCGGTTTTGGGGGCGGCAGCTGCATTGATATGGCCAAGGTCGTCTCTGTGCTTTTGACACACGGCGGCCAGCCCCGCGATTACTACGGTGAGTTTGCTGTTCCTGGCCCAACTGTGCCTGTTATTGCGCTGCCGACGACAGCAGGGACCGGTTCCGAAGCGACCGCCATCGCCGTCGTCTCCGATTCAGAATTAGGAATGAAGATGGGCATTTCGAGCCCACACTTGATTCCGTTCGCCGCTATCTGCGATCCAGAACTCACGTACACCTGCCCACCCGCGCTGACTGCCGCGACTGGCGCGGATGCTCTGGTGCACCTCGTGGAATCCTTTACAGCTATTACCCGCGAGAGAACGAGTTCTCTTGCCTCGGAGCGCGTTTTCGTTGGCAAGAATGCCTTATGCGATTCGATTGCTCTCGGCGGAATTCAGCTCGTTGGGCGCAGCCTTCTCACCGCTTACCGGGACCCATCGAATACCGAGGCCAGGGCAAACATGATGATGGCCGCTTTGTACGGCGGTGTCGTTCTCAGCAATGCGGGAACGGCGGCGGCTCACGCTATTCAGTACCCCGTTGGCGCGTTGACTCATACTCCACACGGCGTCGGCGTCGGCGTATTGCTGCCCTACGTGTTGCGTTACAACTTTCAAGCAATCCAACCGGCTCTGGCCCAGGTCGCCGAAGCCCTGGGGTGTGATATTTCCGGACTGGATGCGCGGGCAGCTGCCATCGCCGGCGTGGAAGCGGTCGATCGACTTATTGCCGGTATCGACCTGCCGGAAACGATCAAGGAGCTGGGGGTTGAGTCAGGCGACCTCGCCCAGATCGCTCAGCTTTCTCTCAACTCCAAGCGACTCATCGATAACAACCCGGTCAGCCTCGATCTCAACGCCATCACCGAAATCGTGCAGGCTGCCTACGCGGGCGATCGCAGCATCCGCTGAACCAATCGGGGCTTTGCCCTCAGCCAGTTCGAGGGCTGAGGGCAAAGCCGCAAGACGGTTCAGGTCAGTCTCGCGCCACTTCGTCGATAGCGGCCGTAGAACGAGCCTTGACGAAGGCACTCACACGGTTTAGGACTTCCCTCGCTGTGGCGATCACTCCAGCCGAGGTGAAGAGACCGTGTGAGTGGCCGGGCAGGTGGAGGTACTCAACGGCAGTGCCGGCCGCGGCAAGCTTGGCCGCATACCTTGCGCCTTCGTCGGCCAGCGGGTCGTTATCGACGGTGCAGATAAATGCCGCCGCTCCGTACGCCGGTACTGGATTGAGTAAGGGGCTGAGCTGTGCTTGTGAGCGGTCGACACCCTCGGGCACGTAGTGGTCTGCAAACCAGTTCATGGTATTCGCGGTCAACGGAAACCCCGTGACGATTCGCTCGTACGACGGAGTCTGCATGGTGAGGTCCGTGACGGGGTATAGGAGCACCTGACCAATCAACCGGTTGTCGAAACGGTCGCCACCGCTTTCGTTGGCCAGGATCGCAGCCATCTGGCCCCCGCCGCTGTCGCCCATGACGACAACGCGAGCGATGTCGATTCCCCATTTTCCTCCGTGAGCGAGCACCCACGTGAGAGCAGATCGACAGTCATCAATCGCAGCGGGGAAGGGAGCTTCCGGAGCCAGTCGATAGTCGACCGAAACAACAATGGACTCGGTACTAACCGCCAAATAGCGGCAGAGCGAATCATGAGTGTCGAGATCACCGATGACCCAGCCGCCACCGTGTATAAAGAAGATGGCAGGAGCCAGCCCCGTGGGCTCGCCTACGCGAGCATCGTAAAGCCGCCCGGGAATGTCCGGTTCAAACTGAACGTCGTTGACTTTCGCAATAGCCTGACTTGTCAGCCCGTTTGCCGCGCAGCTTACGGAATAATTGACTCGGGCCTGTTCGACCCCAACGTCTTGGAACGATAACGAGCCCTTAGCCCGGAACGCGGTGATCGAAGGCGCCGCCTCGGCAGCAACCATAGGATCTGCAGCCCTGCGGTCGTTCTGCGCCACAGTCATCCGCTCACTTCACCGCCGCGTAGTCAGCCAGATCGAACTCATTAATCATGGTGCGATATTCGTCTACCGTTCCACACCAGTTATTGATGACTTTGCCAGCCGCATTCTTGTACCAGGAGGAGCAATCGGACGAATACGCGGACCCTTCCAATTCAGTTTGCACCATGTCGTTGAACTGCCGAAGCACGTCAACCCTCACGTCGAAAACGTCATCGTTCTCGTCGCGGAGGTGAGTAATGACCTGAACGATGTATTCGTGCTGAGCTTCAAGCATGGTCACGATCGAGTTGTGGTTCAGATTCGTGTTGGGGCCATAAACCATGAACATATTCGGGAAGCCGTCGACGGCCATGCCTAAGTATGCTTCCGGGCTATCTCCCCAGCGCTGATCGAGGGTGACGCCGTCTCGCCCCGTCACCACGAGATCACCCTGGAAGGCCTGACTCTTGAATCCCGTGCCGTAGATGATGACATCAAGCTCATGATGCACGCCATCACCGGTAACTATCCCCGTCTCGGTAAAACGGTCAACGGAAGCTGTTTCCAGACTGACATTCGCCCGCGAGAGCGCGGGGTAATAGGCATCGCTTCGGAGAATGCGCTTGCAGCCGAACTCAAAGCTCGGGGTGAGGTTTCGTCGTAGCTCAGGGTCGGAGACTTGCGCTTCAAGGTGTGCCCGTGCCTCCAGGGCACCTTCATTTTGGTCAGCCGAGAGATGCTTCGTTCGGGTGAAACCGGCTTCTCGCTGGCCGTGTATTTCCCCGCGAATGCGCTCGAATGATTCGGGATGACGCTGGAATCGGTCGAGCTCTTCTTCTGAGAAGACGATCTGATTTCGGGGCAGTATGTAATTTGCGGATCGCTGAAAAACGGAGAGATGCTGGGCAACTTTGGCCACTTCGGGTACATATTGAACCGCGCTGGCCGCAGATCCGATTGACCCCACTCGCAGTCCGGTCAGGTCTACGTCATGATCCCACTCCGCAGAGTGGAACGAGATCCCCCGAAACAAATGCGCATCGGTAAAAGTGGGAGTGGATGGTTCGCTGAGCTGCCCCCAGGCAGGAATAAAGACCTTGGCATAGAAAACTTGTTGATCGGCGGTTTCTACACGCCAAACGTGGCGTTCTTCCTGCCACGTGGCCGAACTGACCAGGCTCTGAAAACGGATGTTCGCGCGCACGTCGAACTCATCGGCCAGCGACTCGAGGTAGCCAAGCAGTTCGCTCCCGTCTGCGTACATGCGACTCACACGCAGGTTTAGAAAATAGCTGTAGCAGTAGATCACCGATTGTGTGTCGCACGCGGCACCTGGATACGTGTTGTCACGCCAGACACCACCAATGCGGTTTCCCTTTTCCAAGATGAGGAAGTTGTCAATGTTGTTGCGCTTGAGCTGCGCAGCTGCCCCCAGTCCGCCGAAACCAGCGCCCAGAATAATCGCGTCAAGAATACGTTCACTCATTGAATCCACTACCTTTCCTTATCGGGCATTGTCGCAACCATGAATGTGCGCAATGCCCGATCTTCCTGAAATTTGTTTCGGGCCGAAATATTTGCTCGACATGCCTACTTTGATGCGTTGGCGTGACTGAGCATCTTTTGCTCGTCTTTGACATCGACTTCGTACAGCGAGATTCCGCGGGTTTCTTTGTAGAAGTAGAGCGCGACTCCGGAAAGCAGCATGGCCGTGAAGAGGTAGGCAACGATCGGCATCGTTGATGAGAACGTGGCGAGCAGCGCGGTGCAGATGAGCGGCGCTATCGATCCGGCCAGAATTGACGTCACCTGGTAGCAGAAAGACACACCGGTATACCGCATTCTGGTGGGGAACAGCTCCGCCATGAGGGCACCCTGCGGGCCGTAACACAAGGCCTGCAGACTCAAACCAATCACGATTGCAGCGAATACGGTCCAGAAGCTGCCGGTATTGAGCATCGGAAAGTAGACGAAGACCCAGATCAGCAGGCCGACCACGCCGAGCAGATAGGTTTGGCGCCGACCCAGCATGTCGGAGAGTTTGCCCGCGAAGATCATTGCGAAGAATTGAACAATATTGGCCAGGAACATGATCAGCAAGACGTCTGACGTGCTCATCCCAACGTGCACCTTGAGGTACGTGATCGAGAAGACAATGATCGCGTAGTAAACCGTATTCTCACCGAATCGTGCCGCCATGCCCACGAAGACCTGCTTGGGGTACTGCGTGAGAACTTCCCGCAGTCCAGCAGCCTTGGTTTCGAGTTCTTTTTGCTTCGCGACCGATTCGAGAAAGATGGGCGCGTCTTCGACAGTGCGGCGAATGTAATAGCCGATCAGCACGATGAAGGCCGACAGCCAGAAGGCGACTCTCCAACCCCAGGACTGGAATGCTTCTTCGGGCATGGATGCGCTCAAGCCCAGAAGCACAACGGATGCCAACACGTTGCCGACGCAAGCGGCCGCCTGCGGGAAGCTCGACCAATAGCCGCGCTGGCCATTGGGGCTGTGTTCGCCGACCAGCAGAATTGCACCGCCCCATTCACCGCCGACCGCGAAGCCTTGGATGAAGCGCAGTGTCACCAGGAGCGCCGGCGCCCAATAACCCACAGCGTCGAACGAGGGGATACATCCCATTAAGAAGGTCGAGACACCGACCAGCAGAAGGCTGAATTGCAATAGCTTCTTGCGACCGACGCGGTCTCCGAAATATCCGAACACCAGACCGCCAATGGGCCGGGCGAGAAAACCAACCGCGTACGTGGCGAAAGCCGCGATAATTCCATCGAGCGGATTATCTGTCTGCGGAAAAAAGAGAACACTGAAGACGAGCGTGGCTGCAGTCCCGTAAATAAAGAACTCGTACCATTCGGCGACCGTTCCGGCCATCGAAGCGGCGACGATTTTCTTGATTCCGGACGGAAGCTCCTTGTCCGGGATTTTACGCTCAGGTGCTTTTCTCGTTTCGACTTCATTGTCGGATTTCATGCAGTGCCCCTCAAGTAGATTTCACCCCTCATGCTAGAGAGCGAATGTCTTTAGCCTGACATAACAACCCACCCGCGATTGTGGTGTTTGTTCCCACCTTTAGATCATAAATGTGTATATAAAGTTGACGTTGGCAGGCACGCCTTTCCCAATCACGCGCCGGCGTCGCTGATACCCCGCTGACATGTTCAGTCACGACAGGTTCAGTACTGGTCGTCGGATATGAATATTGGCTTCCAAAGGAAGCCGGGGGCGGCGCTCCGCGTTTGGGCATCACTCTGACCCAATTTTGGGGCCTACACCGTCGCGGTCCGTAGGACTCTGACACTGGCGGCGGGACGTGACCGGCGGCGGTGGCAACGGTCGCTGAGGCATTCGCTTTGATTGTCGCCTTGCGGGGACACTGCGCCGGGAGCAGCTGACGGCGGCCTCGGCATCTGGGTCGCGTTTGGCTGGGAGCTCATGGCGGCGTTACTGGCGAGTTCGCTTGATCGTGGGGACATGTACCCGACGTTCTCTCACGGGCGGGGAGAAGCTCGATGAGTCGCACTTCCCTCGCAAAGGGCAGGGCCGTCTCGCCTCCAAGTGCAGCGCGAGACATGATAGAAATGTAGCGTGAAGTGTGAGCAAAATGTATCGTGGACTACGAGCGCAGGAAGGGTGTCCGATTGAAAGCCGTGATCAATGGGGGTGTTAGCGAGAATAACCAGACGTGCTATTCACGCCGAGTCATCGACACAGAGCTGGACGATCTGTTTCCGGCGCTGTCGGCAATTGCACTCGAGGGGCCCAAAGGCGTCGGCAAGACCGCTACCGCCGAACGTCGCGTCGCGACCATATTTCGGATGGACGCGCTCCACGACCTCGAGCTCATCCGCGCGTCCCCCGACATCATCAAGACATCCCAGCAGCCGGTTCTCATCGACGAATGGCAGCGGCACCCGCCGGTCTGGGACCTCGTTCGGCGTGCCGTTGACGACACGCAAGGAACCAGCCGCTTCCTCCTGACCGGAAGCGCAGCACCAAAAAATGCACCAATCCATTCAGGTGCCGCTCGTATCGACAGTCTCCGGATGCGGCCGATGTCCTTCGCCGAACGAAATATCGAGACACCAACGGTCTCGGTTCTCGATTTGTTTACGGGTCATGCTGCAATCGGCGGCGAGACCGAGATCGACCTGGAAGGGTACGTGCAGGAGATTGTGGCCTCCGGCTTTCCGGGAATTCGATCGTTGCCCGGTCGCGCACGGCGTCTTCGCCTCGACGGCTACGTCCAACGCGTCGTAGAGCACGAGGTCGTGGACGAGGGGATGCTGCGTAGGCAACCGGCGCAGCTGAAGTCTTGGATGGCGGCATACGCCGCAGCGACCGGCTCCACGGCAACCAGCATCACCATTGCCCAAGCTGCCTCCTCTGGCAGCGATGTTCCCGCACGATCGACGACTGAGCGATATCGTGATGCCCTCACTCAGCTGTGGCTCCTCGATCCAGTACCCGCGTGGCATCCAGGCAACGACTTTGCACGGCTGAGCTTGTCCCCTAAGCATTTTCTGGCCGACCCAGCGCTTTCCGCGCGCCTTCTCGGTCTAGATGAGCCGCGGCTCTTGGCTGGTGCGAGAACCAAGATGCTCGGGCCTCAGGACAGAACGGCGCTGGGCGCCCTATTTGAGGCGCTCGTCGCGCTCAGTCTGCAGACCTATGCGCAAGCCGCAGAAGCCGTTGTCCAACACATCCGCACATCACGCGGAGATCACGAAATAGACTTCCTGCTTCACCGAAATGACGGCACCAATATCGCTGTAGAAGTAAAACTGACCGGCGCCCCAGACAGCAGCGACGTACGCCACCTTCTGTGGCTCAAAGAGCAACTCGGAGAAGACCTCACCGACATGGTGCTCATTTACACCGGTTCACACGCGTACCGCCGGCAGGACGGCGTTGCCGTCGTGCCACTGGCGCTGCTCGGCCCCTAATCCATCTGTGTATCTTCGACTCACGGGTAAAGGCAACAAGGATTCGACAATGCCACTCACGGAGCCGGTGCTGCGCGCGCTCCTCGCAGCCGCCAGCGACCGGACGACCGGCTCCGTGGTGCTCACCAAGCGCGGCACGACGCAGAACCGGCGCGGCACGTACGGCCGCTGCAAGATCCTCGTCAACCGAGCCGGCCTCCCCGCCGGAACCCACCCACACACGATGCGACACGCCGCCATCACGGCCGCGCTCGACGCCGGCGCACCACTTCGCGATGCGCAAATATTCGCCCGACACAGCGACCCACGCATCACGACGCGTTAAGACCGCGGCCGCCAAAACCTGGACCGGCACGCCGCGCACCTGGTGAGCGCGTACATAGCTGGGGAAGCATGCCCACGTCGTGAGCATCCTGCGACGTAGGCGACGGTATCGTCGGGGTGCGGCATTCGCTTAATAGCAAGCAACTGAAGTTCGGGGCAGGGGTGCCATGCAATCACGCACGTGTGTCAGCGAGATTTCACTCGGTGCCCGCCATTAACCGCCGCAGCAAAATCCACACAATATTGACAGATATAGTCCGACATGGGACCATATCTGCATGCATCTATCTACGTCTCAAGCTGCGACGGAGCTGGGGGTTACCGCCCGGCAGGTGAGGCGAGCGGTCGCGAGTGGTCGCATAGTTGCTACGAAGTACGGCACCTCCCACGCAATCTCCCAGCGTCAGGTTCAGGCCCTTGAGCGCACGGCGCACCGGGGCCGCAACTGGACAGACGAGGTACAGAAGGCCGCTCTTGACCTACTCGCCACGGGGAAGACAACTGAGTTGAGCAGCACCGAACGGAGCCGACTGAAGCACCGCGTCCGGAGCTTGGACGTAGGCGCGCTCGCGGGCCAGGTCCTTCGGGGCCGGGTGTCGCTGAGACGAGCGGCAAGCGACGAGGCCAAGAGTCGTTTCGTTTCCGTGCTGGCCAGTGAGCTTGGCCTCTCCGCTGGCGGCGGACTGGGCGTATTGGTCGCACATGACGCCAGCCGCGCGGCCAGAAGGTCTCGTCTGGGCCTCGATGACTCCGGCGATATTGCTGTCATTGAAGGCGACGAGGTACACCGCCGAGTGCTTGAAGCCCTGGCTCTCTACACCTACGGCGATGCGCGCGAATGCTCAGCGGCGACCCAATGGATCACCTCTGCCCAGGAAGCCGTATGAATGACCGCCCACTGATCAAGATTGACGCTCGATCGAGCCAATGGGAACCACCCTGGCCGTCGGCCTTCGAGCTCGCGCGCCTGCTTCCGCAGGGCTTATGGACACTCGTTGGTGGCCTCATGGTGAAACTTCATGCTGAGCTGGCTGGGCTGCCGGCCCCGCGCACGACTGTAGACGTGGACTCTGCCCTTCACCTCGAAACCCGGGCGATCACTTTTGCCCAGGCAGCCACACGTTTGCAGGGAGCTGGCGACGTCCTGGATGCAACAACCAAACACGCATATCGTTTCGATCGAGGACCAGATCGCGTGGACCTCATGTGCTCAGACCGTCAATCCACGTGGAAACGCCCCCGCTACGACGGCCGCCCGCTGTTCGGAATCCCCGGAGGGACCCGCGCACTGCAGCAGACAATCAACATTGATGTATTGACCGAAGCGGACACGGTCAGGCTCGTCATCCCGACTGTCCGTGGTGCGCTGGTACTCAAAGGAGCTGCCTATCTGGAAGACTCCCGAGATCGAGGCAGACACGCTGAAGACGCAGTGGTGCTTCTCGCCTGTATGGATGATGCCCGCGAGGCGCTGATCGGGCTGAGCCAACGAAGCCGCCGACGGGTGCGAGCACTTGTCAATGTACTGACCGAGCAGACAGGGCCTTGGGCCAACCATGATGACGTCGTTCAGGCGCTCGGACGTGAAACGCTCGCCGAGTTATCGGAGCTGCTGGGCAAGTAGTCAGTCGTGAAGCCACACGGCATCGTGGTGACCTCGAGCAATGAGATCGTCAACTCTGGCTCCTCCCTGCTGTCGCTGTCGCGCCACTGCGGGTCCGGGTGGCAAGCCGCACTTAACTGTCGCTCGGTCGTCGAGCGGGAGTCGCGGCAGCACCGGTGAATACGCTACCGAGCGGCGTCTGACTGAGGAGGTACGCGAGTGACCATGCCACCACGAGAACAATGACGAAGTGCGCGACCGGGGGCATATAGACCGGGATCTTGCTCAACAACAAAATGAATGCACTGTGGGTCAGCACAACCGCGAGCCCGACGGTGGCCGCCCGCGTAACAGCTCCGGCAACCCGTGGCCTGATGGAAGCAAACACCCTTTGAAATAAGAGGACGAGACCTGCAGAGATGGCGCTGGCAACCACGACGCTCACGACAGGAGTGCCAAAATCACCCTGCTTCATGTCTAGTGGCTGCGAGAGGCCGGTGACGATGAGGGCTGCTGAGCCGGCCAGGAGGGCCACTGAAACCCAGCCCCTCGACCTGAGCCGCGGGGCGATCCGGCGAAAGGAAATGCCCGCGAGGATGAAGATCATGGCGGGCACGGCAACGCCCAGCGAGAAGGGGACGGCGGTCAACGCGTCGGGGGCGAGGTAGGCGACGGTCAACCCGGCAACGGCAACCGCCCAGGGTAGCCAGACGGGAAAGCGCTGCAGTGCACGAAGCAACAGGCAGGCGCCGAAGAGCGCGGTAACGAACCAGAAGGCGAAGAATGGTGCGCCCATGTAGGAACCGCCGAGCAACACGTTACCTACGTGCAGAGCCTGCCCGTTTGCCCAGAGGTACGTGCCGTAGACGGCGCCGATAGCGAGCAGCCACGCGACGTAGGGCACGAGCAAAGTGCGTACCCGCTTGCTGAATTCGACGCCCAGCGTGCGTTCGTTGGCCCAGAGGTATCCGCTGAGAAAGAAGAACACGGGAACGTGCCAGGTGTAGAGACCCATGCGGGCGATGTCATTGCTCTGGTCCGACCAGACGTGCCCAGCCACGATGGCCACAATGCCGATAACGCGCAAGCCATCGATCGCGGCCGAGCGCATTCTTGTACTGTCCACCTGGCGAAGCCTAGGGCTCCGCGCTTCCAGCTCGCTGAACTTCTTCTGGCGAGCCGCACGCTCGCGCCACCCCGGGGCAGATTTTGCACCCTGACCCCTTTCCCCTAACCGTCGAGCAGTGAGTTGAGCCGGTTGCAGCCGACGCGCGACCTTAGGGGCTCGGCGGAGCGATTTTGATGGAGAGTAGTTTTTCCTGGAGCACTGCACCGATGCTTTCGCTGTAGGTCGCGGTGAGATGACCGGAGTCGGCGTACACGGCTGATGTGCCGACAAAGGCGGGGCACAGAGCGTCAATACAAAACCAGGGCTGGGTGTTGATGAAAGTGGTGCCTGCCGTAGTTGCGGCGCTCGTTTCGGCACGGAGGAGAAGATTGAAGTCATCCTGAATCGAACGGATGCAATCACCCGGTTGAGACAAGGGGGTGTAGCAGGACTGCAAATTCTGGGCACCGGGCGGCGGCATCAGGCTGACCTTCGACGCGCGGGCAGGCAGCTCGGCGAGCGCGGCCGCGTAGGCAGCGGTCCACTCGGATTCCGCGTCCGGCCCTTCAGCCTGAGACGCAAGTCGTTTGATGGAGAGAAAAGAATCCGAGAGGATGATCAGGTCCGGGTCGAGCTGCTGCACCTTATGCTGCGCCCAGTCGGTGAATGATGCGCACTCGGTAAACACTGTGTCTCGGGCGGCCGGGTCGAAGACATCCGTTCTGGCAATGGGGCAGCTCTCCTTGGTGAGTGCCTGAACCGAATAGCCGAGGGGTTCCAGCGCCGAGATCACGGCCGGAAGCCAGCTGGTTGCGATGGAATCGCCCATGACGACCGCGGTGCGGGTGGGAGCGGATGCGCCGTAGGAACACAGATCGAAATTGCGGGCCGTGACGTTCAGGCATCCGTTTTCGGTCCATTGCGGCACTCGCTGATCGGCCAAATTGACGATCGGCGGGTTGAATTCGGGCCAGGTTGACGCCGATAACGCCGCGGAGAGCTGCGCCTGCACGGCATCGGCCTGCGGAGAGGTGGAGGGGCCCGTCGTGGGAGCCGGCGGAACGTAGCCGGCTGCGGGGTTGGGTGACAGCGACGGGAGAATGGCGAGGACGACGACGCCCAAGGCCAGGAGCGAGGCACCGGCCAGCCCGTTGCGTTTCATGGCCGGGGCGTACTGTCGCCGCCAGGCCAACCACTCGGATCGGCGGCGATGGCGACTCATCTTGCCGCCCAGCCACGGTGTTTTGTGCAGGGGCAGCTCAACCAGGTTGTAGGCGAGCGCCGACAGCACCGCGATGACCGCGACAACGACAACGGAGTACACCGGCGACGATGGCCGGATCAGGGTGCCGGCGAAGATGATGACCGGGAAGTGCCAGAGGTACAGGGAGTAGGAGATGTTGCCGAGGTAGCCGCTGACCCGGTTCGTCAGCGGAAAGAGGAAACGTTGTTCGCCTCCTATTCCGGCTGCAAGAACGAGGGCCGTGGCGACGACGGGGAGCACCGCCCACGGCGCGGGGAAGGGCATGGTGCCGTTGATGACGAAGATGGAGACGATGATGCCGAGCAAGCCCACCCACGCGAGAACGGGACGCATTCGGGCCGGCAACTGTGACCACCACGGCGCCGTGATGGCGATGAGCGCGCCGACGCCGAGTTCCCAGGCCCGGGTGAGGGTGGAGAAATAGGACAGGGTCGGGTTGGCCTGCGTGTCGAACATGGCCCAGACGAAGGACGCGCCGATGATGATGGCCATGACGAGGCCGGTAACCAGGCGTCGACGGTTGACTCCTACCTTGGCGGCGAGAATCAAGACGGCCAGCATCAGCCACGGCCAGACGAAGTAGAACTGCTCCTCGACGGAGAGCGACCAGTAGTGCTGCAGGGGGGAAACGGGGCCATCCGCCAGGAAGTAGTCGGTGCCGGTGGCTGCGAAGTGCCAGTTCGCGGTGGAGAAGAACGCCCAGATCGCATCCCAGAAGGTCTGGTAGAACCGGCCCCGGTTGAACAGGAGGAGTGCCGTACCCACGGTGACCAGTAAGACGAGCGTCGCTGCCGGGATAATGCGCTTGATGCGGCGCTGATAGAAGACGGTGAACGAGATGTGGTTGGTGCGCTCATGCTCACGCAGCAGGAGTCCGGTTATGAGAAAGCCGCTGATGACGAAGAAGACATCGACGCCCACGAAGCCGCCGGATGGCCACGCCCAGATATGGTCGAAAATGACGGCCACGACGGCGAGCGCACGGAGCCCCTGGATGTCGGCACGGACGCAGCTCGTGACAGTCGGCGCGCGCCGCAGCTGAGCGGTGGATGACATTGTTCTCCCTGTGGTCGGGGGCAAGTGTGCATTCAGCGCTGGATGCGTGGTGGTCCTAACGTGTTGAGGGTAGCGGATTGTGAGGGTTGCTCGCTATTTGTGCGCGAACTGGGGGCATCTGACTCGCCGATCGAGTGGGGAGCTTGCGAGCGATCGAGATCCCGGACGAAAGGTCTCGATCGTTCGTTTCTTGCAACTCGACCAGCGAACAGAGGCTCGCGTCTCGACCAGCGCGGGGGGGGCAGCCGGAGAGGCGGCTAACGGGAGTCGCGGGGCGGCCAGATGCCGTCGCATCCGTTTTGGAGACAGACGAATTGCCAGGTCTCTCCGTCGGAAACGGCCCCCATGCGCATCAGGCAGCGGGGGCAATTGGGCGGGCTTAGCTCGAGCGGAGCATCGCTGGCCAGCTCGGCCTCGGAATAGGGCGGCCCGAAGTAGAGCTGCGTGCAGCCGAGATTCGTGCAGCCGTAGTCATAGCCGTCACCGTGCCAGGCAACCTCCATGGCGTCCCCGCATTGCGAGCAGAGGCGCGGACGTTGCACGTCTTGCTTCTCGAACAGCCACGAGACGTTGTCGTCCATGGAGTGAGACTAGTCCCGCTGGCAGGGGTGTGCTGGGGATTCTAGGAACTGTGGAGAAGTGGGCGCTGCATACTCGGGGCAACTAGAGCCAGGACTGGCCGACATCGGTGGAGCGCAGGGTGAGGTCGCCGATCCAGAGCCAGAGGGTGTCGTCGGCGGATGCGACAGCAATGTTTGCGGCCAGCTCGGCGGGAGCTTCGTCGGTGGCGTAGCAGCCCGTGGTGCTCGCGCTCAGTGCAGCGGTCTCAGCGGCAGGGTCGAGCACGCCGACGTCGACGACGCTAAGGCCGAGGCACGCGACCGAGCCGGAGTCCGTCGACGAGGCGGCCGGGTCCCCCGCGGCCAAGGCGATGTAGCCCAGGTCGGTTGCGGTGAGGGTGAGCACTCCGGGGACGGTCAGGGGCGCTGACCAGGAGGCGGCGGCATCCGTTGTGGCGAAGATGCGTGCGTCGGGGCAGAGGACGGCGGCGGAGTCAGCGTCGGCCGGCGGCGTCGGTGGCGGTCCAGCTGGTGCCGGAATCGGTACTGAGTTCGGGTGCGGCCGGGGCCCTGCAGGTTCCGGTGCTGGCACGCCAAGCGGCGGTCGCCGACACCGCGGAGAGCAGGCGGGTGGCCGGCAGGGGCATCACCGTGGGCTCGGCCGTAGGCGAAGCTGTCGGGGTGGCGCGCGGCACGGGAAAAGCGGATGCCGTGGCGGCCGGCTCCGAAGACGCGTCGACGGCAGCATCAACCGAGGTCGAGGTGAGTGCGCTCGTGATGAGCGCGGCGTCGATGAGCAGGAAGAGTCCGATAGCGGAGTAGGCGATGATGCGACGCCGGCGGGGGTGCTGGGCCATCAGGCTCCTGCCGCGATCAGGGCGGCGGTGATCGTGGTGACGGATACGTTGATCGCGGCGGCGGCGCGGTCATAGACGGCGGCGGGCTGGCGGTAGGGGTCTTCGACGTCGTCGAGGGTTGGAGGGTTGGGCGAGGGGTGGAGTCCGCGGGTCGAGGCGACGGACGCGACGAAGGCTGGGAAGTCGAGGCCTGTTTGGGCGTCAGCGCGGGAGGCGTCAGCGGCGAAATCTTCGGCATCGGCCGGGGCCACCAGGCGGGCGAACTGGTTGAGGGTGAAGGTGTAGCGAGTGGCTTTGGGCAGCAGGGTGACGACGTCTCGACGGTGATCGCGGGTGGCAGTGAGCACGAGGTCGGCGTCGGCAATGAGCTTCGCGGTGAGCTGCCGAGCGACGTGATCGGTGTTTGACGCGCCGTATTGAGTCGACAGAGCGGCGGCTTCGGGCGTCATGGCGCTGCCCGTCATGGCGTGGGTTCCGGCGCTCGTGACCACGGCGTCGATGCCGGCGTTGCGCAGGTTTTCCCGCAGAAGCTGCTCCCCCAGTGGCGACCGGCAGATGTTTCCGGTGCAGACGATGAGGATGCGAGGCGCGGTCATCGGGCTCGCGATCGACGTAAATTGGGGGCGACGGGCTCAACAGGGATCTCGCCATAGGTGTTTCCGTAGCCGTACTGACCATATCCGTGAGCGCCGGGCGCTTTGGTGGGCATCATGGTCATGACGACGCCGTTGATGGCGCGCCAACACTGGCCAGGGCGGCGATGGCCCCCTTGAGCTGCGCCTTCTGGGTGCGCCCAGCTGCGACGATGAGAATGGCGACGCCGACACTCTTGGCGAGGATGGCAGCATCCGTCACGGGCAACAGTGGTGGGGAATCGAAAATAACGACGTCAAAGGTGCGATTGAAGTCTTCGATGACCTGCTTCATTCGCGACGATCCGAGCATCTCGCTCGGGTTCGGCGGAATGTGACCGGCCAGCAGCACGAACAACTGGCCGCGACCCCACGGCTGAATAACATCACTGAGCGCGGCGCGACCGATGAGCACGTCGGTGAGGCCCACGCCGCCCTCGATGTTCATGTAGTCGGCGACACGCGGGCGACGCAGATCCGCGTCGACGAGCAGAACGCGAGCACCGGAATCTGCCAGCGAAATAGCCAGATTGGCACTCGTCGTACTCTTGCCCTCACTACCGATCGACGACGTGATCATAAATGAGCGCTCAGCGCGCTCGACGTCGAGGTACTGCAGATTGGTGCGCAGTGTGCGAAAGGATTCCGCCCGCGAACTACGTGGATCGGCGTGCACGATGAGGGGGCGCTCGATAGCCTTCGGGTGGAACAGGATTCCGCCGATGACGGGCACGTCAGTGATCTGTTCCACGTCACGCTGGGTGCGGATGCGCGTGTCCAGGGTTTCGCGCAGCACCGCGAGGCCAACGCCGAGGGCGAGCCCCACGAGCGCGCCCCACGCAAAGTGGAGCGGTACATTTGGGGAGACCGTCGAAGTCGGAACGGTGGCAACTTGAACCCGGGGGAGTTTCACGGGCGATGCCGCGGTGGGGTCGTCCGGTTGCTCAACTTTTTTCACCTCGTCCGTGAGGCTCTGCGCGACGGCATTGGCAATTTCGGCAGCACGAATCGGGTCGGTGTCGGTTACCGAGATGTCCCTGATCGACGTGTCGAGCGGCGCCGAGACGGCAATGCGCTTGGCCAGCTCGACCGCTGTACTGCGAAGGTCGAGGCTCTCGATGACGGGCAGCAGAACCAGCGGCGTGGTTGCCAAGCGGGCGTACGTCTTCACCCGGGCGACCGCAAACTTCGCGCCCTGCACAAGGTCGCTCGTGGTGCCGCCCGACTCGGTCAAGACGACAGCTTTGGACGTAGTGCTAGAGGTAGGCGTCTGCACAATCGAGAAAACGGATGCTGCCGACACGGCTTGGCAGGTCGCCGCCACAATCAGGATCCAACTGTCGCGCAGGATGCGTATGTAGTCACGGAGTTCCAACTGCGTCACCTCCCGTTGCGGCACAAAGCTGCTACCCGGTAGTTTGGCACAGTTGCGCAAGGACACTTGATTGCGCAGCGCCCCGCGATCAGGGGGTCGAGCTGCTCAGCCGGCCGCTAGACGGCGGTGGCGGCGCGACGACGGAGAACGGTACGCAGGGTGATGAGGAGTCCCAGGCAGAGGAGCAGTGCACCGGCCGGGCTGGCGATGAGGGCAATCGGCACGTCGACACCGGCCGTAGCCAGGTCGTCGCTGCCGTCGGCGGCGGCGACGACGGTGATCGAGGCGGTGCCCGAGCGGAGCCCTGTTGATGTACGGCTTTAGGAGTCGGTTGCGTTGCTCGGCAAGGTCACGCTTCGGTCGAGGGCATCGGTGCTCGTAGCCAACTTTTCGATGTTCACGCTAGCGGCGCGCACGGCGGCGAGGGTAGCGGAACCTCCGCCGGAGACGGCAATCGACACCCGTTCGCCGGTGGCAAAGGATTCGTCACCGAAGGCGACAACGACCGTGCCGCCCGGCGTGTTGTTACCAGAAACGCTGATGAGATTGGCTGCTGCATAGCCGGCGGCGTGCGCTACGGCCGCACCAGCGAGCAGTGCAATACTCGCGAGCGCGAGCGTGGCACGAAGTTTTCTAATCAAGGTGGATCCCGGTGGTGGCAATGGTGCGGCTCCCCATGGCGAACCCTAACAACTGAGGTCGAGCTTCTCGGTTTCGTGCAGCGTTATTAACGGGGTGCTGCGCAGGGCGAGATCACCGGTGAACGGCCCGGTGCCGAGCCAGTCAAAGTGCAAAACGGTGCTTTCGCCGGGAGCCAGCTCGAAGACCACGGAGGTCACCGGATAGCTGGCATCGGTCGCGGGAACATGTTCCGCGTCGATGCCGTCCCGCGTGACACCGAGATTGTACATCGTCGGAACACCGTAAGCGGCGACCATGGTCTTGATGTTGCCGAGCGGCACCCCCGAGAGACCGCGGCCGGTGACATAGACGGGAAGGGAGGTGGCGGCATCCGCTGGTGCAGTGTTGGAGACGGTGACCTCGAGGGTGTATTGCGGGCGCCGGTCGGTGCGGCAGGTCTGCTGGCCGATGGCGGTTTCGACGTCGAGGTAGAAGTCCATTTTCGCGCCGGAGAGGTCGTTGATGTAGAGGCCGAATCGGTTCGTCGAATCGTCGCTGACCGGGCGGCCGCCGGCGAGGGTGGTGTCGTCGAGCACTGCCTGTTCGGTCTCGTCGGCGTTCCAGACCAGCACGCGGTGTTCGGCTCCGGCGCGGGCGAGCGCGGCGATGAGCCTGTTCGGGTCGGCGCGACCGCTCTTGACAGCGTCGAACACGGCGCCGGCGGCGGCCGCGAAGAAGATGTCCTGCTGTTTCAAGTCGTCATAGCGCGCGTACACGTCGTGCAAGAGCAGTGACACCGCGTTGTCGGCGGTGAGTTCGTCGCCGGTAGCGAGGGTGATCGGGCCGGTGGCATCGAGCAGGTAGCTCAGTGCAACCGGGTCGATCGAGAGCACGCCGTTCGCCTCAAGGCCGAATTGGAGCCGCCACATTTCGCGGGCCAGGGCTCCGGTTTGGGCGAAGTCGGGCGTAAGGGTGACATTTTGGATGTATTCGCCGGTGATGTCCCCATAGATCAGGGTCGTGTCGTCGCCGAGCGGCAGCACCGGCGCGGCAAACGGGTCAAAGTCCTCAGCGGTCGCCTGCTGGGTGAGTTCGACGCTGCCCTGATCGGTATGCACCAGGGCTAGAGCGCCAGGGATGCCGCCGGTCGCGCGCAGCTCGGCCAGGTTTTGAAACAGCAGGATGTAGTCGCGGGGAGCGGCCCCGCCGAGCATGGCCGGCAGCAGGGTGACGGCGCGATCCATGGCGTCCAGGCTGCTCGCGGTCTGCTCGGTGACGGTTTGCAGCCGGGTAACGGCGTCGCGCACCACGGCGAGTACGTTGTCGGTGTCGATCGCAGTGACATCTTTTACGGCGCGGGCGAGGGCTGTGTTGGCCTGGTCAACTGACGGCTGCGCGTCGAGCAGGGGTTGCAGGGCGATCGATCCGTCGACGGGCTTGAACGCGTTCAGGTCGAGGGTTCCGGCCAGACCGGCCAGCGGGGTGACGGCGTTCTGGGCGACATCATCGACGACGGTAGCGAGTTCACGCACGGCCGTGAGATTCGGTCCGAGAAACGGCAGAAATTCGTAGCCGCGCCAGATCGGGTCGCTCGTGCGCGACCGAGCAATTGCCGCGAATTCGGCCAGGTCGGCAGCGGTTTGAGCCGCTTGTTCACCATCGCCGGCCAGGATTTGGCCCTGAATGGTCGACGCGAGCGGAACGGCAGCTTCGAGGGCATCTTTGGCCTGCAGACCGCGAACGCCAACCCAGGCGGTGGCCGCCACGACGAAGATCAGCAGGCCGAGGACGACGAGCCCGACGATGGTGCGGCGGCGCGTGCGGGGCGCTGGGGGTGGGATTGCGGCGGGAATTGTGCTGGCCGGGACGGCGGCGGGGGCGGCAGCGGAGGCTGCATCGGCCGAGTGCTGCGCGGGGTCGTCAGAGTCGGATGCAGGCCGTGCCGAGTCTGGAGAGGGCATGGCCCTATTTAAGCAGACCGCGCGAGGAGAGCCCTCCGGTCAGCGCACACCAAGTCGGGTGGGTCAGGACTTGACGCGCGTGCCGCGGGCGCGGGCCGGTTCTGCCGGGATCGCCGTAGCTGTAGCCGTAGCCGTAGCTGTAGCTGTAGCTGTAGGCGTAGCTGTAGGCGTCCGGTCCGCTGGTGGGGAGCATGGTCAGCACGAGCCCGGGAGATGGGGCGCCGACACTGATGAGGGCGGCAATGGCACCGGTGAGCTGGTTCTTCTGTGTGCGACCGGCGGCCACGGTGACGGCGACTCGTGCGTGCAGCGTTAGGGCGCTGACTTACTCCGGTGCCGGACGGCTGCGGTTATTGAGCACGCCGTGGCTCTCTTCGAGGTAGCAGCTGCCGCAGAGCGATTCGTAGGTGACCTCTTCGCCATCGATGGCCACCTGGTCGCCGTCGAACACATAGACGCCGTCGATCTGGCGCCCGTTGAACACGGCTTTGCGTCCGCAGCGGCAGATGGTCTTGAGCTCTTCGAGGCTGTGGGCCACTTCGAGCAGACGGCGGCTTCCCGGAAAGGCGACGGTTTGAAAGTCCGTGCGGATTCCGTACGCCAGCACGGGCACGTTCTCGAGAATGGCGATGCGCAGCAGGTCGTCGACCTGGGTCTCGGTGAGAAACTGGGCCTCGTCGAGCAAGAGGGCGCTCACGTCACGGCCGGACTCTTTCAAGACCTGCGCGCGGTGCTGCTGGAACACGGCGTAGGCATCCGTTTGCGGGGTGAGCAAAAAATCGACGGCGCGCGTCACGCCGAGACGGGAGAGAATTCCGCGGTCGCCCTTAGTGTCGACCGACGGTTTGGCGAGCAGCACGTGGTGGCCGCGTTCCTCGTAGTTGTATGCCGCTTGCAGCATAGAGGTGCTTTTGCCGCTGTTCATGGCGCCGTATCGAAAGTACAGTTTCGCCATTTAGGTGCCTTTGGTTGAGTTTGAGCCGCTGCGGTCAGCGTCAAATTCTAGCGTGAGAAGCGGATGCCGGCTGGTCACGCGCACCTGGGAGAAGACGGCGCGGAGCACGCTGAGGTACGGGCGCAGGGCCCGGCGGCGTTGATACGGGGGCAGCGAGATTCCGGCCTGGATGGTGATGGTGTCGACGGCGCGTTCACCGGTCGAGCGCGATCGGGGCTTCAGCTGCGCCTGGGCCTGGGTGCGGGCCTGCGCGGCGGCTTGCTCCTGGGCGGCGGTCACGATGGCGATGGTCGTGGTGTCGGTGGCCGGGGTGGGGAGGGCTCCGCGGGCGCCGAAGGCCTGGGTGACCTGGGCGGTGTCGGCGGGGGCGGGGCCGGACCCGTCGATTTGCACGACGAGGCTGGTCGGATCAAAGCCCTTGAGTGTGCAGAGCGCCACGAGGATAGCGCCCGCGGCGGCACGCTGGTCGGAGTCGAAGGCGGTCGCTCGGCGCTCGGGGTCGGCAATGACGCAGAGCGGGTTGAGGCCGCGCTCGGTCAGTGCGGCGCGTTCACGTTCGATCAGGTCGTCGAGCCAGGTGTGGTCGACTTCGGCCACGAGCACCCGACGCACCTGGAAGGCGAGGGAGCGGGCCCGCTTCACGTCGGCGGCGGTGAGCGCATCCCGCTCGAGCACATCGGCCAGGAACGGCAGCACATCTGCACCGAGGTTCTTGACGCGATGGTCGACGACCTCGTGCGCGAGGAGGTCGCGCTTCTCCTCGGTGCGCCCGCGGATCGCGCGGCGGGCATCCGTTTGCCAACGGTGAATGGAATTGACGACCTGGCGCGAGAACGCGGCGGCGGCGAGGCTGGGCGCGAGCACCTGGGTCATGGCGATGATCGCGAACAGGGCGGGCGGGGTTCGCACGCCGAGAAAGGGCGATTGCCCGAGGGCGGTGGCGCCGACGATGATCGCTGAGATTCCGCCAAGCGCGAGGATTTCTTTCCATGGCCGGAACGGAGCGAGGGCGAGCAGCAGCAGGCCGAGTCCGATCGGGGCGAAGTCGTCCTGGATCATGCCGTTGTACTGCCAGGCGCTGGCCGCGGCGAGCACGTGGGCGACCAGGCCGAGGGCCACGACGACGATCGCACGGCTGCGGGTGAACGGGGCCAGGTCGGGGCGCGCCGACCAGACCAGCACGGCGGCCGCGATAATGAGCGCGGCGACGGCCGAGACCGCGAGCTCCTCAATTTGGATTTCGTGCGGACGCGACACGGTCGCCGCTATCGCGTAGGTCACCACGATCAGGGCGACAACCGGGGCGATCGGCCAGGCGGCCAGGCCACCGATGGGGTCGAGACGCTGCTGTGAAGCGGATGCCGGTGCGCGCGGCCGGCGCGGCGTGGGGGTCGCGCGGGTCATCGGGGGTTCCGGGGGGCGGGGGTGGCGTTGGCGTTGGCCGGGGTGGCGTTGGCCGGGGTGGCGTTGGCCGGGGTGGCGTTGAGGCTGCCGGGCCGGACCGGCGTGTGGTGGGTGGGCAGGGTTGGCTTCGGTTTGATGCTGGGGGGTTCGGCCGGCACGGTCAGTCGCACGCTTGCGCCGGCGCCCGGGCGGCTCCAGATCAGCACGGATCCGCCGAGCTGCTCGATACGTCGCCGCACGGACTGCCGTAGACCGAGCCGGTCGGAAGCGGATTCCGATTCCGTGAAGCCGCGGCCGGCATCCGTTATGAGGAGTGAAATGGTGCTGCGGTCGGACTCGATGGCGAGTTCGGCGGAGTCGATTCCGGCGTGGAGGATGACGTTGACGAGGCATTGCTGCACGGCGAGGCCGACGTCGCGATCGCTGCCGGCGTCGAGGCGAGCGAGAGCGTCGCGGTCTCCGGTGACCTCGATTTTCAGCCCGCGATCACGGCAGCGTTCGACGGCGGTGTAGACGGCGCTGGAGCGCCAGGCCGGGCTTGGTGTTGGCGCTTGCTCGTGGACGGCTGGCTGCGGTGACGTGGTCGTGCGGGCGTCGATATCGGCGAGCCAGTTGGTGTCGTGCAGGGTGGTGAGGGTGTCTCTCAGGCTGGCTTTGAGGCCCGGCGAGAGAGCGCCGGGTTCGGCCAGGGAGAGCGCGACGAGCTGGGAGACGGTCGTGTCGTTGAGTAAAGCGATGGCGCGGGTGTCGAGGGCATCGCGCAGCTGGCGGTTGGCGCCGTCCTGCACCGCGCGGTGGATGGCGGGTTGGGCGGCGTTGCTGGCGCGGCGGTCGATTCCGGCGAGCACCATAACCCCGACGAGTACGAGGTAGGTCGAAAGGGTGAACAGGTCGGGCTGGTAGGGCACGGTCGCGCCGACGATGGCGAGGAGCGCAGCCGCCTCGGCGAGCAGAAACGCCGCGGTGCTCCAGAGCACGCCAGCGAGGGCGGTGGATCCCGCGCCGCCGACCATAACGAGGGCCATCTTCGGCAGGGCGACGAGGAACATATTCGACGCGGGGAATACGTCGGGTACGCCGAGCACGGTGGCGGTGAAGACGTAAACGCCGAGGGTTCCAACGAGCAGATAGGCAACGGCCAGCGGGATGCGCCGATGCCTGGTGAAGAGGATGAGCAGGGCTGCCATGGCGGCCACGACCACGATGGTGATCCAGAGTTCGGGGGTTCTGAGGGTGAGGATGCTGACGGACAGGATCGCGGCGCTAAAGCAGGTCAGCGCGAACCAGTGCGCGGCCCGTGCGATGGCGCGTGCGAGCGTGCGCTGGACCAGGTGGCCGGGTAACCCTAGAGACATATTTCCCCCAATAGGTAAGTATGCCATCGGGGTGGGTAGGGGTTGGGTGCGGGGAAGGCAGTGATGGGGTCAGAACAGGGTCGGGGCCAAGTCGGGCGGGAGTTCGGCGGCGATCAGGGACCGGGGCGCCCCCGTGCTCCCGGCCCACCTTAGGGAACCGGGCCCATGATCCATCATGGGCCCGGTTTTCGGGCCCGGGCCCGGGCCCGGTGAACGGGCGGGGGTAAAGGCGGGCGTCCGGCGGGCGACGGGCATCCGTTCTGGGGAAGACGGGAGAGCGCTGGAGCGGAGGCCGCCGGTTGCGGGGTCGACGATGCCGCGTTCGAGGCCGTGCGCGCGAATGAGCGGCTTGATGCGCGCGGCGAGCCAGGTGCGGTACTCCTTGGGCGCGTATTGGCCGCCGGCGTAGAGCTCGAGGTAGCGGGTAACCAGCTCGGGATGCTCGCGGTCGAGCCAGCGCAGGTACCAGTCCTTGACGGCGGGCTTGAGGTTGAGGCCGGAATAGAGCACACTCGTGGCTCCGGCCGCCTTGGCCTGCCGCAGCGCCTCATCGAGGTGCGCGCGGGTGTCGGTGAGGAACGGCAAAATGGGCATGAGAAAGACGCCGCAGTCGAGTCCCCGTTCGCGCACCGCGGTCACAGTGGCGAGGCGCGCCTTCGTCGTGGGAGTTCCCGGCTCGACGGATTGCTGCAACTCATCGTCATAGATGGCAATTGACATGGCCAGGTCGACTGGAACGTGCTCACTCGCTTCGACGAGCAGGTCCAGGTCGCGGCGCAGCAGTGTGCCCTTGGTAAGAATGGAGATGGGGGTTTTGCTGTCAGCGAGTTCTGCGATGATGCCGGGCATGAGTCGATAGCGTCCCTCGGCGCGCTGATATGGGTCGGTGTTGGTGCCGAGCGCCACCGGATGCCTCCCCCAGGTGGGCTTGCCGAGTTCCTTGCGCAGCACCTCGGCCACGTTGACCTTGACGATGATCTCGCTATCGAAGTCTTTGCCGGCGTCGAGGTCGAGGTACTGGTGGGTCGGCCTGGCGAAGCAGTAGGTGCAGGCGTGGGAGCATCCGCGATAAGGGTTGATCGTGTAGCCGTACGGCAGCGCGCTCTGACCGGGTACGTGGTTAAGCGCCGACTTGCACAGGATCTCGTGGAACGTGATTCCGGCGAACTCGGGCGTCTGCACGCTGCGTACGAGGTTATTCAGGCGGGCGAGTCCGGGAAGGGCTCCGACCTGTTCGGTCTGTAGTTCCTGTGAGCTCCACCGCATGGGTATAGTCGAACACAAGTTCTAGGAAAGTGCAAGTGATGCCAGAAAAAACCGCACTGAAGCGGATGCCTCAGCTCGCGTCGCGCCGAAACGGTCGCGGATGCGCGTCGCGGCACTCGTTCGAGACGCGGGTACCCCTACGCAGGGGTGCCGCGAGTGCCTTGAGCTCGGCCAGCGCTGCGGGCCCCAGCGAGAGCGCGGCGGGCAGGCGATGGGCGGGCAGCGGCATCCGCTTTCGTGCTGACGAGGGCGATTCGCACTACTGTTTCAGCATGCGCACACCGACGGCACCCGCGTGACCCGGCTGCGGCGCAGCGACCCGACCCGGCCGGGGTATTCCCGGCGGCGCGCGGGCACGGGCTTCAGCTACCGCGACCCGGCCGGTCAGAAGGTCACCGAGAAGCAGCTGCGGCAGCGGTTCACGGAGCTAGCGATTCCGCCCGCCTGGACCGACGTGTGGATCTCGCCGCACCCGAACGGGCACATCCAGGCGATCGGCCTCGATGCGGCCGGGCGCCGCCAGTACATCTACCATCCGGCCTGGCGCGAACAGAAGGACCGCCTCAAGTTTGAGCGCGCGTTGGAGCTGGCCGCCTCCCTGCCCCGGGTGCGTGGTCAGGTGACCCGGGATTTGCGCGGGGACAGCGAGCCGCGCGCGCGGGCCCTCGCCGCTGCGTTTCGCATGCTCGACCTCGCTTCCCTGCGCATCGGCAGCGAGCGTTATGCCGACGACTACGGTAGCCACGGGCTCTCCACCCTGCTCTGTTCGCACGTGTCGGTGCGGGGAGACGTGGTGCGGCTGGACTTTCCCGCCAAGAGTGGTCAACAATTTCAAGGCGTCATAACGGATGCTGACCTCGCGACCTATCTGCGTGCCCGCCTGCGCGAGCGCCCGGCTGCACCGCTACTGTCCTGGGTGGTCGACGGGGAGGAGAATGCTCTCTCGGCCGCCGATATCAACTCGTTCATCAAGGAACGCACCGGCGGCGAGTTCAGCGCGAAGGACTTTCGTACCCTGCGGGGCACGGCCGCTGCGGCCCAAAGTCTGGCCCAGAGCCTCGCGCAGAATCTGAGGGCGGCGGCTGGCATGACCACGCACGAGGATGAGGCGAGCAGCGACGCGGGGACAAAATCGGGCAGCGCTGGGAGCAGGGCGAAGGCCAGCACCGCCGGGAGCGGGACAAAATCCGGCACCGCCGGGAAGGGGGCAAGGGACGGCGCCGCCGGAGCCGGCACGAAACCCAGCACTACAGCGACGGCGACCGGCGTTGGGGCCGTGCCGGCAGCATCCGCTTCACGGCAACCGCGGGCGGCGTCGCGCAACCGTCGCGCCGACACCCGTGCCATTGCCGAAGCGATGCGGCAGGCGGCCGCGGTGCTCGGCAACACCCCCGCGATCGCCCGCACGAGCTACGTCGACCCGCGCATCGTGGATCTGTTTCGCGCCGGCGAGACCATAGACCCGGCCGGCCGCGTCTCGGCAGAGACGGCACTGCGCACGCTCGTACTTGGTGACGATGTTTGAGAAACGACGCTTAAGAATGTCGCACGTTCGCGGTATAACTTGAGTGCCGCTCAGCTGATCCGGCTGCTGTCTATAAGAAAGGTATGCCCGTGACCCACGACTCTGACCCCGTTGAAGAACCACCCCTGGACATTCCTGAGCCGCCCAATACTCCCACAAACCCCGACCAGCTCGTTGGACCCGACGGACCCGACGGCCCGGCGCAGGAACATGCCGGCTCAACTGATGAAAGCACCGTAGCGGCCGTTCCGGTCGCCAGCGCCGAGACCGGTCCCGACGGCCCCGCACCGAGCGATGACGGCTCTACGGCCGGAGAAGCCGCCACAGCCAGCCCGGTCGAGCCCGACAGCGACACCGATCCTGACACCGACAGCGACAGCGACAGCGACAGCGACAGCAACAGTGACAGTGACAGTGACAGTGACAGTGACAGTGACAGTGACAGTGACAGTGAAGACGACCAGGACAACGCCGACAACCCATCGAACCCCGATCTGGTCGGCCACGATATCGATGGAGAAGCCCCCAACCTCGCCGAACCAACCGCCTAACCCCAAGGAGTCCCCCATGAAGGGCAAGTTTCTGTTTCTCGCCGGCACCGCGACCGGCTTCGTACTCGGATCCAAGGCCGGTCGCCAGGCCTACGACCGCATCGCCGCAAAGGCCCGCCAAATGTGGGGCGACCCCGGCACCCAGAAGGTCATCTCGCAGGCCGAAGGCATCGCGCGCGACGCCGCCACCGTCGCGCAGACCAAGGTGAGCGGTCTGCTCGACCAGGCCGAGGCATCCATTAAGAAGGAGGAGCGCAAGGCAAATCCGACCCCGGATGCCGACGGCCACGACCTGTAAATCCGTCACGACGCCGACGCCCCGGCTGGAGTCCCGGTAGGGGTGTCCGGCCGGGTGGTCTCCCGGGCGCCCGCGCCGGTGATTAGTCCCAGTCCCGTCCTTGATATGGGGCCAGGCTCGTGGTTGGGCACCGGGTCGCGTTGCGGGCCAAACGCCTGGTGTATCAGAGCGACCGACTCGGCGACGGGCGCGCTGGTCGGTGACGCGTGAGCTCACGGGCTCGGTCGGCCCAAATGTGGCGGGAGGCTCGGGCGCACCCGGCACCAGAAAGCTGGATTGGGCGCGGTCGAACGAGGAGTAGAACCAGCGCGTGTTGAGCACGCCGAGCTTGGTCACTCCGTAGGCACCCCCGATTTGTTCGATGATTCCCATCAGGGCGGCCGGGTCGCCGTCCGGTAGTGCGGGATCTCGAACCAGCCATTCGGTGGGTGTGAGCTGGAGGATGCCGAGTTGCGATACGCGCAGGTTCTCCGCATCCGAAACGCCATTGTTCGGGTTCACTTGCCGCCTCCGGGCCGCTTTGGGACCGTCAGGTAGCCCCACTCACTCTTTCAAGGGGTTGACGGGGTTGACGGGGTTGACGGGGTTGACGGGGTTGACGGGGTTGACGGCCCCCTCCTACGTGACTCTCACGAAACGCCCATCTACCAGGCCGCGAGATTGCAAAAAGTGCCCGATTGAAGGGTTCAATCGGGCACTTTTTGCGCTTTCGCGCGAGGGTGCTAGTTGCTGAGGTGCAGAACCTCAGCGGTGGCGGCGAGGGACGCGGCGGCAGCTGCGGGGTCGTCGGACAAGCGGGTGCCGTAGCTCGGAATCATCTGGCGGATGCGCGGCTTCCAGCCCTCGATGCGGTCGGGGAAGCAGCGGGCCAGCAGGTCCACCATGATTGGCGCGGCCGTCGAGGCTCCCGGCGAGGCACCGAGCAGTCCGGCGATCGAACCGTCGGACGAGGTGATGACCTCGGTGCCGAACTGCAGCACTCCGCCGAGCTTGGCATCCTTCTTCATGACCTGCACGCGCTGGCCGGCCGTGATGAGCTCCCAGTCCTTTGAATCTGCGGCGGGAATGAACTCACGCAGGGCCTTGAGCTTGGCGTTGCGCGAGGCGAACACCTCGCCGATCAGGTATTTCATCAGGTCGAAGTTGTGACGCGCGACCGCGAGCATCGGCCCGAGGTTGTGCGGGCGAATGGAGAACGGCAGGTCGAACCAGGTGCTGGTCTTCAGGAACTTCGGGCTGAATCCGGCGTACGGGCCGAACAGCAGCGACTTTTCGCCATCGACCACGCGGGTGTCGAGGTGCGGCACCGACATGGGCGGGGCACCCTTGGCCGCCTTGCCGTACACCTTGGCCTGGTGCTGGGCGACAAGCTTGGGGTTGTTCGTGCGCAGAAACTGGCCGCTGATCGGAAAGCCTCCGAACCCCTGAATTTCAGGGATTCCGCTCTGCTGCAGCAGCGCGAGCGCGCCACCGCCGGCGCCGACGAAGACGAACCGCGCGTTGATGGTGCTGCGGGTCTGCCCGACCTGACGCAGCAGTTTGAGGTTCCACGAACCATCCGCTTTGTGCCCCAGGCCGACGACCTGCTCGTTCATGTGCATGTTGACCCCCTGCTTTTCGAGGTTGTCGAACATGAACCGGGTGAGGGCGCCGAAGTCGACGTCGGTGCCGCTCGCGATGCGCGTGGCGGCGATCTTCTGGCCAGCCGGACGCTTGCGGGTGAGCAGCGGGGTCCAGGTGCCGATCTTTTCGACGTTGTCGCTGAACTCCATGCCGGCAAACAGCGGTTCGGTGACGAGTGCGGCGTGCCGCTTGCGCAGGTACTCCACGTTGGCTTTGCCGTGCACGAAGGTCATGTGCGGCGTGGAATTGATGAACTTTTCAGGCTCCGGCAGGGCACCAATAGAAACGAGGTGCGCCCACAATTGCCGGCTGATCTGGAACTGCTCGTTGATCACAACGGCCTTGTCGGCGGTGACCGAACCGTCTGCAGCCTGCGGCATGTAGTTGAGTTCGCACAGCCCGGCATGCCCGGTGCCGGCGTTGTTCCACGGGTTCGAGCTCTCCTGGGCCAGTTCACCGAGGCGCTCGTACACCTCGATGCGCCAGTTGGGCTGCAGCTCCTTGAGGAGCGTTCCGAGGGTGGCACTCATGATGCCGCCACCAATGAGGACAACGTCGACAGTTCCCTGAGAATTCACACTGTCGAGTGTATCGCTGCAAGCGGATGCCCCTGACCCGACCTCCGCTCAGTGCGGGTCACCACACCGACCGCACTGGCCGTGGCATGGCAGAGGGCCTCGGCCACTTCGGCCGCTGAATCGAGTCGGCGGGTGGCGCTGAGAATGTTGCTGCCGAGCACGACCCCGTTGATGCGGCGACGCATGTCCCACATGGTGCGCGGCACGATAGCGACGAGGGCCAAAACGAAGCTTCCCAGCAGGGTACCGACGGCAGTTTGGATAGCGGTGCGACCTTCTCCCGGTGTGGGCAGGCCGACCTGGGACCAGTAGGTCGAGGCCGTGCGCACCGGCACAATTCTGCTGCCCAGATCTTCGAGTACCCCGGCGACGGCCAGGGGAAAAAAGACGAGGCCCAGGATGCCGAATACTCCGAAGGAGACGCGCTGCAGCACGCCCCAAATCTTTCTTCGGCTCACTCAGTCAAAGCCAACGCAACTTACCCCCGGAGGAGGGCCGGAGCGGGGGTATTGGTGCGGGTGATTGTGTGGGCTTGCGGCGCCGGTATTGGGCCGTACTGGGCCGTACTGGGCCGTATTGGGCCGGGCCCACCCTGTGAACCTAGGCCCAGTTTCTAGACTGGGCCCCCGTTCCGGGCCCGGAACGTCTCGGCGCGCTCGCGGGTCAGGCTTGGGGCACGAGGCGGTCGGCAGCGATGAGCTCGGCGATCTGTACGGCGTTCAGCGCCGCACCCTTGCGCAGGTTGTCGTTGCTGATGAAGAGGGCCAGGCCACGGCCATCCGCTACGCCTTCATCCTGACGGATTCGGCCGACGAAGCTCGCATCCTGCCCTGCTGCCTGGAGCGGGGTGGGGATGTCGGTCAGTTCAACGCCGGGCGCGGTCTTGAGCAGTTCCTCGGCGCGGGCGACGCTGATCGGCTTCGCGAACTCGACGTTGATCGAGAGGGAGTGGCCGGTGAAGACGGGCACGCGTACACAGGTGCCGGAGACGAGCAGCTCCGGCAGGCCGAGGATCTTGCGGCTCTCGTTGCGCAGCTTCTTCTCTTCGTCGGTTTCAAACTGGCCGTCGTCGACGATGGCGCCGGCCAGCGGGATCACGTCGAACGCGATGGGCCGGGCGTAGATGGTGGGCTCTGGCAGGGCTACGGCGCTGCCGTCGTGCACGAGCTGGAACAGGTTCTCGTCTTGCGCGGCGACGCGCACCTGGCTGGCGAGTTCGAACGCTCCGGCCAGGCCGCTGCCGGAGACGGCCTGGTAGGTGCTGACGATCAGGCGCTTGAGCCCGGCCTCGTCGTGCAGTACCTTGAGCACGGGCATGGCGGCCATGGTGGTGCAGTTCGGGTTGGCGATGATGCCCTTGACGGCGAGCTTGATGGCTTCGGGGTTGACCTCGCTGACGACGAGGGGAACGTCTGGGTCCATCCGCCAGCCCGAAGAATTGTCAACGACGAGCACGCCGGCTGCCGCAAAGCGGGGAGCCTGCGCCTTGGAGAGCGTGGCACCGGCCGAGAAGATAGCAACGTCGAGCCCGGATGGGTCGGCGACGGAGGCATCTTCGACCGTGATTGACTCGCCCCGAAAGGTGAGGGTGGTGCCGGCCGAGCGTGCCGACGCGAAGAAGCGGATGCTCTTCACCGGAAAGTCACGCTCCTCCAGCAGACGACGCACGACGGCGCCCACCTGTCCGGTGGCTCCGACGACGCCGATGTTGATTCCAGAAGTGCTGACTGAGGTGGTCACGTGTGTTTCCTAACGTCGTTGGGGCTGTCTCCCGTGGCTAATTCAGGAAACATCGGCGATCCTGCCGATATTTTCTCCCCAGAGCGGATGCTGCGGGTCGATTCCCTGAATTAACTCCCAAAAGGTGGGGTGACGAGGTGGTGCGGGTGGTTGATGCGAGGTTCTCCCCCCACTTCGCGCATAACTCCTGCAATTTCGTCGCCCGCCGGTTCAGTCCCGCGCAATTACAGGGCAGTCAAAGTCGATGATGACAATTTGCAGGAGTTATGAACGGGCTGGGGCTGGACTGGGTGGTGAGGCGGGGCATCCGCTCGCCGAGGTGTGTGCGGGAGTTAGCGGCCGGAGCCGCCGTGAACGATGGCTTCGGCGTCGCCGTCGAGCCCGAACGCGGTGTGTACCACGCGGAGGGCTTCGTTGATGGTGTCGGCGCGGGTGACGACCGAAATGCGGATCTCGCTCGTCGAGATCATCTCAATGTTGATCCCGGCTTCGTAAAGCGCCTCGAACAGTTTCGCTGAGACACCGGTGTTGGTGCGCATGCCGCCGCCGACCAGGGCGAGCTTGGCGATCTGGTCGTCGTACTGCAGGCCAGCGAATCCGATGCGGTCGCGCTCGTTGGTCAGTGCCGTGAGCACCTGCTGGCCCTCCGACTTGGGCAGGGTGAAGGAGATGTCGGTGAGTCCGGTCGACGCGGCCGACACGTTCTGCACGATCATGTCGACGTTGGCGTTGGTCTTGGCGACGATCTTGAAGATCAGGGCGGCCTTGCCGGGAATGTCGGGAACGCCGACGACGGTGACCTTCGCTTCGCTCAGGTCGGCGGCGATTCCGGCGATGATGGGCTCTTCCACAATTTCTCCATTTTCTCGCGCGGTCGCGGCGTTGTAGACGATGGTGCCGGTGTTGTTGTTGAAGGAGGAGCGCACGTGCAGCGTGACCCCATGGCGGCGAGCATATTCCACAGCGCGAATATACAAAACTTTGGCTCCAGCGGCGGCGAGTTCGAGCATCTCTTCGCTCGTCACGCGCTCGAGTTTGCGAGCCTTGGGAACGACGCGGGGATCAGCGGTGAAGACGCCATCGACATCCGTGTAAATCTCGCAAATGTCGGCGCCGAGGGCGGCGGCCAGTGCGACGGCGGTGGTGTCGGATCCGCCGCGTCCGAGGGTGGTGATGTCTTTGGTGTCGCGGTTGAAGCCCTGGAAGCCGGCGACGATCGCGACGGCACCCTCGTCGAGGGCATCGCGGATGCGTCCGGGCGTGACGTCGACGATGCGCGCCGAGCCGTGGCTCGCGTCGGTGATCATGCCAGCCTGGCTGCCGGTGAAGGAGCGGGCGTCGTAGCCGAGGCTCTTGATGGCCATCGCGAGCAGCGCCATGGAGATGCGTTCGCCCGCGGTGAGCAGCATGTCGAGCTCACGCGGGGCGGGCAACGGCGTGACCTGATGGGCGAGGTCGAGCAACTCGTCGGTACTGTCTCCCATCGCCGAGACGGCGACGACGACCTCGTTGCCGGCCTTGCGGGTGTCCACGATGCGCTTGGCAACCCTCTTGATACTTTCGGCATCGGCGACGGACGATCCGCCGAACTTCTGCACGATCAAGCTCATGTGACTCCTGAGATGGGGGTGTCGCTGGCCGATGTTCGGGCCGCGTCCAAGTTCCCATCCTAAATGCTGGTGCTGACGGGTGGGTGCCATGTGACACTGTGCGGCGGCGTTCAGCGAATTCAGGGGCACGCGTGCAGGGCGGGCACTCAGGAGTGCGCGTGCACGCGTGCAGGCGGGGGCGGGGGAGGGCGCCATCCGGACGCCGGGCCCAGGATAGGGAACCGGGCCCATGATCAAGCGTGGGCCGAGTTTCCGGGCCCGGGAAGTACTACGAGACCGCGCGGGGACGTCACCGCACCGAATCACTCGACGGGCCCGAATACGGACGCCGGGCCCAATGTTAGGGAACCGCGGTCCGGATACGGACGCCGGGCCCAGGATAGGGAACCGGGCCCATGATCAAGCATGGGCCCAGTTTCCGGGCCCGGCCCGGGAAGTACTACGAGACCGCAAAGGGCGGCCGCAGGTGCGGCGGGTGGCGGGTGGCTAGTGGGTGACCTCGCGGCGGCCCTCGAAGGCTCGGCCGAGGGTGACCTCGTCGGCGTATTCGAGGTCGCCGCCGACGGGCAGGCCCGAGGCGAGACGGGTCACCTTGATCTCGAGCGTCGTCAACAGGCGCGAGAGGTAGGTGGCAGTCGCCTCCCCCTCGAGGTTCGGGTCGGTCGCGATAATGACCTCCTGCACTGTGTTGTCGGCGAGGCGCTGCATCAGCTGGCGGATACGCAAGTCGTCGGGGCCGATGCCGTCGATCGGGCTGATCGCTCCGCCGAGCACGTGGTACAGGCCCTTGAACTCGCGGGTGCGTTCGATCGCGACGACGTCCTTGGCCTCTTCGACCACGCAGATCGAGGTGGGGTCGCGGCGCGGGTCGCGGCAGATCAGGCAGGTCGGCTGCTCGGACACGTTGCCGCAAATGTCGCAGAACCGCACCTTGTCGCGCACCTCGAGCAGCACGTTGGCGAGCCGGGTCACGTCGAATTTCTCGGTCTGCAGAATGTGGAACGCGATGCGCTGCGCCGACTTCGGTCCGATGCCGGGAAGCTGGCCGAGCTCGTCGATCAGCTCTTGAACGATGCCTTCATACATGGTTTAGTGGTCGTTTCTGGTTCGGGGCGCCGCGGTGTACGGCTGTTCTTCGATGAAGGTCGCGCCCAGGATCTCGCGCACCACGGCCTCACCATAGCGCTGCTTCTCAGCGAAGGACGGCGCGCGGGACGGGTCTTTCGCGGCTCCGCGCTGGCCGGATGCGTTCGGGTGTTGACGCTGCGCCGGCGCAGACTGCTGGCCGCGGTTTTGCTGATCGCTCGGCTGGCCAGCGTTGCGCTGGTCGTTCGGCTGGCCGGGGATTTGCTGATCGCTCGGCTGGCCAGCGTTGCGCTGGTCGTTCGGCTGGCCGGGGATTTGCTGGCCCTGCTGGCCGGAAGGCTGCTGGCCGGGAGCGTGGGCCGCGTTCTGCTGGCCTGAGCGACGCGAATCCTGCTGCCCTGCACTGCTTGGCTGCCCCGAGGTCAGCTGCGAAGCGGATGCCTCGGCGTCGGCCCCGTAGTCGGGCACGCGTTCCTCCGCGGGCGCGTCCATTTCGGGCGGCGCGTCGTCGTCGCCAAATGGCGGGGGCGCATCGTCAAATGGCGGCTCGTCCCGGCGCGGGGACGCGGAGTCGGCGAGCGAAGACGGCGCTGAGACTGGAGTTGACGACGACGAGGAAGCCGAGACCGAAGCCGCGTCGGGTACGTCTGATATCGGAGCCGCGGGACTGGCGGGGGCCGGGGCATCCGTTGTGTCGTCGACGACGGCAGGCAATGCCGGGCCGTTGGGCGAGCCGGGAATCGCCACGGTGGCCCACCCACTGGTCGAGGCGGCGACGGCCGAGGCACCTGCTGGTGTGGAAGCTGGCGCCGCCGCGGGTGCCGCAGTAGCCGCAGTAGCACGCGCAGCGAGCGCAGCGGTGGGAGTAGCCGGCCCGGGAGCCCCGGACGCAGACGCAGAGGGCGCGGAGGTCGCAGGCGCGGAAGCAGGCGACCGGACTTGCGCGGCCTCGGTCGAGGCTGGATCGGTGAGCGCGGATTCTGCTGTGTCGGCCGCGTTTTCAGTCGACCCAGGTGATGCGCTCGACACAGAGTCGGCTCCGAGAGCTGCCGGCACAGAAGCTGCCGGCACGGAAGTTGTCGGCACAGAAGTTGCCGGCGGTTTCGGTGCGGGAACCGCTGGCGCAGGCTCCGCGGCGACGGTCGTCGAGTCGCCGGACGATGCGCTCGGCGAGGACGTTTCACGGCCGGCATCGACCCGGGCGATGAACTTGACGCGCAAGCCGAGCACGGCGACGATCGCGGTGCGGAGGAAGTCGCTCGTTCCCATTCCTGGAACCTTCTGCTGCTTGAAGCTGTCAACGTCGGCAACGCTCGGGAACGACAGCGCGAGTACGTCACCGTTCAGGCTGAGCACGTGCGCGGTGTAGACGACGAGCCACGCGGTCGTTTTTTCCGTTTTCACGGCCTCGAGAATTTCGGGCCAGGCGTCTTTCAACTGCTGCAGGGAGACCGGCGCCCCCGGAACAACGGCCGGGCGGGCAGTCTGCGCCCCCGGGATGGCGGTCTCGTTGGGCAGGCCTTGGATCGAGCCTGTCGAGATTTCGACCAGCGGAGAGGGTGAGGCCGCGGAGGTTACTGGCGCGCCGGAAGCGGCAGGCGAGGAGCCCGGCGTAGAGCTCGAAGAAGGTGCTGCGCCCGCGGAAGGGGCGGAACCGGAAGATGACGCGGGACCCGCGGAGGAAGGTGATGCCGCGGAGGCGCCCTGAGTTCCCGGGATGGCGGTTTCAACAGGCTGGACCAGCGGAGCAGGAGGCGCCGCGGGCGCGACCGGGGCCCCCACCCGCTGATCGAGCTTACCGAGATCGCCACTGGCCGACCGGGGCGCGGGCGCCGACGCAGCGACCCCGTCGACCCCGATGCGACGCTCGAGCCGCTCGACCCGGGCGAGGGCGCCGCGGGTCGTGTCATCGGTCGCGGGAATCAGGGCGCGCGCGATCATCAGTTCGAGGTGCAGGCGCGGCGAGGTTGCCCCGCTCATCTCGGTGAGGGCGGCGTTCAAAATATCGGCGGTGCGCGAGAGTTCGGCTGGCCCGAAAGCGGATGCCTGCACGCTCATGCGCTCCAGCTCGTCTTGCGGCACCCCGCGCAGCACCGCTGCAGCTCCCGCGACGCTGGTGGCCGCGACGATGATGAGGTCTCGCATCCGCTCGAGAAGGTCTTCGACGAACCGGCGCGGATCTTGCCCGGTCTGGATGACCCGGTCGACGGCGTCGAACGCGGCCGCGGAATCGCGGGCTCCGATGGCGTCGACGGCTTCGTCGAGCAGCGAGGCGCTCGTGTATCCGAGCAGGGCGACGGCGCGCTCGTACTCAATGGACTGACCGTCGGCCCCGGCCATGAGCTGGTCGAGCAGTGACAGGGTGTCGCGCGGCGAGCCTCCGCCGGCGCGCACGACCAGCGGCAGCACGCCCGGAGCGACGACCATCTTCTCGACGTCACACATCTGCTGCACGTATTCGAGCATCGGACCCGGCGGCACCAGCCGGAACGGATAGTGATGGGTGCGCGAACGGATGGTGCCGATCACCTTTTCGGGTTCGGTGGTCGCAAAGATGAACTTCACGTGTTCCGGCGGCTCTTCGACGATCTTCAGCAGCGCGTTGAAGCCCTGCGGCGTCACCATGTGTGCCTCGTCGAGGATGAAGATCTTGTAACGGTCGCGGGCCGGCGCGAAGATAGCGCGCTCACGAATATCGCGGGCATCGTCGACACCGTTATGGCTGGCCGCGTCGATTTCGACGACGTCGAGCGACCCGCCACCGTCGCGGGCGAGCTCAACGCAGCTCGGGCAGACGCCGCACGGAGTGTCGGTGGGGCCCTCGGCGCAGTTCAGGCAGCGGGCCAGGATGCGCGCGCTCGTGGTCTTGCCACAGCCGCGCGGGCCGCTGAATAGATAGGCGTGATTCACCCGGTTGGTGCGGAGCGCCGTCATCAGCGGATCAGTCACTTGGGACTGGCCGATCATCTCGGCAAAGGTCTCTGGCCGATAGCGGCGATACAGGGCGGTAACCACGCTCTAATGGTACTTGCCGCAACCGACACTCCGCCGCGCGCAGGCGTCAGCCTGAAGGTCAAGACCCCCGAACCCACGGATGACGTGCGCGACCGGGCATACTTCAGTGCGAAGATCGCGCGCTAAGGTCCAGTTCAGCGTCAAATCAGCCTGAGCGCAGTGATATTACTCTGCTTTCTGCTGATCGTGACCTGACTCAGTGCAGCTAGTGCACCGTGGCGAGGGTCTGGCGGGCTATCTCCAGCTCCTCATTGGTGGGGATGACGAGCACTGTGACCGCAGAGTCGTCGGCCGAGATGCGCCGCGCACCTCGATTCGCAGCGGCATTGCGCTCCGGGTCGATCCGGATTCCAAACGCCTCGAGTTCACCGACCGCGCGCGCTCGCAGCATCGGGTCGTTCTCGCCGACTCCCGCCGTGAACGTGATCACGTCGACCCGCCCCAGCTGGGCGAAGTAGGCGCCGACATAGTGCTTGAGCCGGTGCACGTAGACGTCGATGGCGAGCTGGGACGGACCGTCGCCGGACTCCGCCGCTACGATCACGTCGCGCATATCGCCGCGACCGGTGAGGCCGAGCAGCCCGCTGCCGCGGTTCAGCAGGGTGTCGAGCTCGTCCATGTCGAGACCGGCCCGGCGGTGCAGGTGGAACAGCACGCCCGGGTCGATGTCACCCGAGCGGGTGCCCATGACGAGTCCCTCGAGCGGGGTCATGCCCATGCTCGTCTCCACCGATCGGCCGCCGCGCACCGCACACACCGATGCGCCGTTGCCGAGGTGCAGCACAATCTGGTTCAGGTCGGCCAGTGGACGGTCGACGAATTCCGCGGCGGCCCGCGAGACGAAGCTGTGGCTCGTACCGTGAAACCCGTAGCGGCGGATGCGGAACCGCTCGGCCAGGTCCACGTTGATCGCGTAGGTGAACGCCTCGGGCGGGAGGGTCTGGTGAAAGGCCGTGTCGAAGATGGCCACGTGCGACACCGAGGGAAAGGCAATCTCAGCGGCCACGATGCCCTGCAGCGCGCCCGGGTTGTGCAGCGGCGCGAGCCCGGAGAGCTCGTCGATGTCGCGTTCCACCTGCGGTGTGACGAGGGTCGGCTCGTGAAAACGAGCCCCGCCGTGAACAACCCGGTGGCCGACCGCGACCGGCGCATGGGTGGCGAGCGAGGGGCCATGCGCGTGGAAGGCCTCGAGCATGACGGCGAACCCGGCCGTGTGGTCGGGAATGGGCAGTTCACGCCAGGTCTTGGCGCTCTCGGCGCCACCCACACCGCTCACCGAATGCGACGAGTGCCCCATGAGCTCGCCGATACGCTCGACCAGTCCACTCGCGAGGGTGGTCTCGGTGTCCATCTCGATCAGCTGGTATTTGAAGGAGCTCGACCCCGAGTTGACGACCAGAACCGCGGTCATCGAATGGCTCCAGCCGGCGTCGCATCCACTGCCGCAGCCAGGGCCGCGGCATCCGTGAGTCCGGCCGCCTGAATTGCGGTGATCGCCACGGTGTTCACGATGTCCTGCACGAGGGCTCCGCGCGACAGGTCGTTGATCGCCTTGCGCAGACCCTGCAGCACCGGTCCGATCGCGACGGCTCCCGCGCTGCGCTGCACCGCCTTGTAGGTGTTGTTGCCGGTGTTGAGATCCGGAAAGATGAACACCGTGGCGCGGCCAGCCACGCTGGAACCGGGCATCTTGGTGGCCGCGACCGCGGCATCCGCTGCTGCATCGTATTGAATCGGACCCTCGACCAGCAGATCGGGTCGGCGCTCACGCACGAGGGCGGTCGCGGAGCGTACCTTTTCGACGTCGGCGCCCTCGCCGGAGGTTCCGGTGGAGTAGGACAGCATCGCGATGCGCGGCTCGATGCCGAACTGCACGGCCGTCGCCGCGGCCGAGATGGCGATATCGGCTAGCTGCTCGGCCGTCGGCACCGGAATGACGGCGCAGTCGCCGTAGACCAGCACGCGGTCGGCGAGCGCCATGAGGAACACGCTCGACACCACGCCGACGCCGGCCTGGGTCTTGATGATCTCGAAGCTCGGCCGAATGGTGTGCGCGGTGGTGTGCGTCGCGCCAGACACCATGCCGTCGGCGAGGCCCAGCTGCACCATCATCGTGCCGAAATAGCTCACATCGGTGACGGTTTCATTGGCCTGGTCGAGCGAAATTCCCTTATGTGCTCGCAACTGCATATATTCGTGGGCGAACTTGATTCGCAGCAGATCGTCGTACGGGCTCACGACGTGGGCCTTGGAAATGTCTAGGCCGAGGCCGATCGCGCGAGATCGCACCTCGAATTCCTCACCGAGGATGGTCAGCTCGACCACGTCGCGGGCCAGCAGGGTCGCGGCGGCGCGCAGCACGCGGTCATCCTCACCCTCGGGCAGCACGATGTGCTGACGGTTCTGGCGCGCGCGTTCGAGCAGCGCGTACTCGAACATGAGCGGCGTGACGACCTCCGCGCGGCTCACATCGAGCCGGTCCAGCAAAGCGGATGCGTCGACGTGAGTCTCGAACAACGCCAGCGCGGTGTCGTGCTTGCGCTGGGAGTCGGCGGCGAGGCGTCCACGGGCGCGCGTGATGCGCATGGTCGTGTCGTACGAGCCGAGTGAGGTTCTGATGATCGGAAGCGAGGGGGCGAGGCCTTCCATCAACCGTTGGATCGCCTCGGGCAGCTCGAAGCCGCCATTGAGAACGATGCCGGCGATCGACGGGAAGGTTGCGGAGGCGTTGGCCAGCAGCACGGCCAGCAGCACGTCTTCGCGGTCGCCCGGCACAACGACGACGGCGCCCTGGATCAGGCGCGGCAGCACGTTGACCATCGACATTGCTGCCACGACGACGCCGAGCGCCTCACGGGCCAGCAGGGCAGGGTCGCCCTTGATCAGGGTGCCCTCGGTGGCCTCCATAATGCTCTGCATGCTCGGTGCGACGAGGTACGGGTCTTCGGGGATGGCCCAGATCGGCACGCCGAAAGCGCCGCCGGACCGGGCGGGCTGGGCATTGGTGGTGGCCCGCACCGCGTCAATGATGGCCGGCAACGCGTTCTCGTCGGCCCGATTGATGATGATCGCCAATACGGATGCGTGTTCGTCGCGCAATTCCGCCAGCGCCACGTCGGTCTGCTGGGCGATGTCCACGGACGAGCGGGCGTCGCTCTGACCGAGGCGTTCGCCCTCGCCCGGGCCGACTCGGCCACCGAGCACGAGCAGCACGGGGGCGCCGAGATTGGCCGCGATGCGCGCGTTGAAGGCGAGTTCAGTGGGGCTGCCGACGTCGGTGTAATCACTGCCGATGACGACGACCGTGTCGCAGTTGGCCTCGACCGCTTTGTACCGCGCAACGATGCGGGCCAGGGCGGCGTCTGGATCGGTGTTGACGTCGTCGTAACTGACACCGATGCTCTGCTCGTAGGTTTGTCCGGCGGCAGCGCCGGGGCCGGCGTTCGCCTGCAGGTGCCGGAGGAGAAGCTCGACGACGTAGTCGGGCTCGGTCGCAGTGCGGGCGACCGGGCGGAACACACCGACCCGCTCCACGAGGTGGGTGAGTGTGTCGAGCACGCCGAGGGCGATCGTCGACTTGCCGGTATTGCCTTCTGCGCTGGTGATATAGATGCTTCGAGCCACGGTGTCCATTCAAGCTTATTCGGAGTGGGAGTGCGTCGGCGGGATCATAGAGGTAAGTCGTGACCCACGCTATACCGAGTTTGGGTGGGTCGATGGCGGTTGAGTTAGCCTGCGCGGATGGCGGGGTTCCGCAGACGGCCAGCGCGGGGCGATGGCGGTCGTCAAGCTCGACCAACGACAGGCGGCGTCCCGCGCGCGGGTGGGGGCCGGAGCAGTGCTGGGTTAGACATTGTCGCTGCCGGTCGAGGCGGCGCGGGGAGCGGCATCCGCTTGGGAAGACCAGGACCAGTCGGTGATGGCGGGAACGTCTTCGCCGTGGTCTCGGGTGTATTGGCGCGCGGCCAGGCGGGCGTCCTGCATCCGCTGCCGGAGCAGGCCGGCGCGGGCGGCGAGGCCGGGGGTGCGGTCGATGACGTCCATGACGAGGTGATATCGATCGACGTCGTTGAGCATGACCATGTCGAACGGGGTCGTCGTGGTGCCGATCTCTTTGTAGCCGCGGGCGTGCAGGTTGTCGTGGCCGTGACGCTTGTAGGTGAGCCGATGGATCAGCCACGGATACCCGTGATAGGCGAAAATGATCGGCTTGTCGGGTGTGAAGACGGCGTCGAAGGCGCTGTCGCTCAGGCCGTGCGGATGGTCCTCCGCCGACTGCAGCCGCATGAGGTCGACGACGTTCACGACCCGCACCTTGAGCTCGGGCAGGTTCTCGCGCAGAATCTCGGCGGCGGCGAGCACCTCGAGCGTCGGCACGTCACCGGCGGCGGCGAGCACGACATCCGGCTCCTGACCGGCAAGTTCGGTGCCAGCCCAGTCGAAGATGCCAAGGCCTCGGGTGCAGTGCGCAACTGCCTCGTCCATGGTGAGCAGGTTCGGCGCCGGCTGCTTGCCCGCCACGACGACGTTCACATAATTGACGCTGCGCAGGCAGTGATCGTAGGTGCTGAGCAGGGTGTTGGCGTCGAAGGGCAGGTAGACCCGCACCACGTCGGCGCTCTTGTTGACGACGTGGTCGATGAAACCGGGGTCCTGGTGGCTGAACCCGTTGTGATCCTGCCGCCAGACGTGCGAGCTGAGCAGGTAGTTGAGGCTCGCGATCGGCGCCCGCCACGGGATATCGGCCGTCACCTTGAGCCACTTGGCGTGCTGGTTGAACATGGAATCCACAATGTGAATGAACGCCTCGTAGCAGTTGAACAGCCCGTGCCGCCCGGTGAGCAGGTAGCCCTCGAGCCAGCCCTGGCACTGGTGTTCGCTCAGCATCTCCATCACGCGGCCGGCCCGGGCGAGGTTGGTGTCGCCGGGTCGGATCTCGGCGTTCCACTGCTTGTCGGTGACCTCGTAGACCGGCGGGGCGAGCCGGTTCGAGGCGGTTTCGTCGGGTCCGAAGATGCGAAAGTTATCCGGGTTCAAGCGGATGACCTCGGCCAGGTAGCCGCCCAGCACGCGCGTCGCCTCATTCCGCGTTGCACCCGGCTCGGGCACGTCCACGGCGAAATCACGGAAGTCGGGCAGGTGCAGGTCGCGGCGCAGCACTCCGCCGTTGGCGATCGGGTTGGCGCTCATGCGCAGGTCGCCTTGTGGGGCGAGGTCAGTGATCTGTTTCACGGGAGCACCATCTTGGTCGAACAGGTCTGCGGGGCGGTAGGAGAGCATCCACTTTTCTAAAAGGGCAGTGTGCGCCGGGGTGTCGCGGGCGTTTGCCAGCGGAACTTGGTGGGCGCGCCAGGTGTTCTCAACCTGAACGCCGTCGATACGGGCGGGGCAGGTCCAGCCCTTGGGGGTGCGGAGGATGATCATGGGCCAGCGCGGGCGGGCGAAATCCTCGTTGTTGGTGGCGGCCTGGGCGGCTGCGGCCTTGATCTCGGCGATCTGGTTGAGCACGTCATCAAGAGTCTCGGCCATGCGAGCGTGCACGAGCATCGGATCTTCACCGTCAAAGCCGCCGCTCACCAGATAAGGAGTGTGACCGTAGCCGCGCATGAGGTCCTGCAGCTCGTCTTCGGGGATGCGGGCGAGCACGGTGGGGTTGGCGATTTTGTACCCGTTGAGGTGCAAAATGGGCAGCACGACGCCGTCCTGCAGCGGGTCGATGAATTTGTTGGAGTGCCAGCTGGTGGCGAGCGGGCCGGTTTCGGCCTCGCCGTCCCCGACCACCGCGGCCACGAGCAGGTTCGGATTGTCGAACGCGGCACCGTAGGCGTGGCTCAGGGCGTAGCCGAGTTCGCCGCCCTCGTGGATGGATCCGGGCAGCTCGGGCGAGGCGTGGCTGGGGATGCCGCCGGGGAAGGAGAACTGGCGAAACAGTTTCTGCACGCCCTGAGCGTTCTGCTCGATGTCGGCGTAGACCTCGGTGTAGGTGCCGTCGAGGTAGGCGTTGGCGACCATGCCGGGGCCGCCGTGGCCGGGGCCGGTGATGTAGATGGTGCTCTGGCTGCGTTCGGCGATCGCGCGGTTCAGGTGTGCGTAGAGAAAGTTGAGGCCGGGCGTGGTGCCCCAGTGGCCGAGCAGGCGCGGCTTCACGTGATCGCGGGTGAGCGGCTCGGTGAGCAGGGCGTTGCCGAGCAGGTAGATCTGGCCGACGGCGAGGTAGTTCGCGGCCCGCCACCAGGCGTCGATGCTAGCCAGCGCCGCTGCACTGAGCGGTTTCGGCGCGCGTGTGGGCCAGGGCATGGTGCCGGAATCGTGGCTCATTGGTCCTCCGCAGTGTGGTGCGGCGACATAGCCGCGCTGCTTTAATCCTATTGAGCCGTGGCTGCGCAGCGCAGGGCCAAAGGTCCCGACCCGCGAGCGTTCACGCGGATTTCACGCTCATTACGCGAAAGCGGATGCTGGTGGGGCCAAAAAGGACTCCTCGCGCACCTCGGTACAGGGGCACAGCCCCGGGTACCCTTGCGCGTTGGGTATGAAAAAGACTCCTCGCGCACCCGCCAGAGCCCGGTTACCCTTGCTACGTTTCCGTCCTGGGGGAATTGGCCTGGGTGGCGCCACGCGAGGAGCCGACCCTCAGTTTAGGGCACGCGACGAGACTGCACCAACCGAGGGTGGCGGCAGCATCCGCTGGAAACAGGTAAGATTCTGTGGTGCCGTTGCTTTATTGAACGGCGGCCAGGAGAATTCGCCTAGTGGCCTATGGCGCACGCTTGGAAAGCGTGTTGGGTGAAAGCCCTCGGGGGTTCGAATCCCCCATTCTCCGCCAGACATGTAGTGCAGCGCGTTGGGTGACGCACAAACCCCACTCGCGGGGTTCGAATCCCCCATTCTCCGCCAGACTTGCAGTACAGCGTGTTGGGTGACGCACAAACCCCACTCGCGGGGTTCGAATCCCCCCCATTCTCCGCCAGAGCGGGCAGGCCGAGCACGGCGGGCACCGCGGCGATCCGCTGCCGGGAAATCCGCTTCATCTCTGCCGAGCGCGACGAGCCGCCTGTCGCTCCTTCGTGACCCTGCTGGAGCCACGACTCACCGGTACCGTGCGTTGGGTATTTCGGGTTAGGTTTGGTCAACAGTTGGCTGCAGGAAGCAGCGCCATATGGGGGTAAATCCGGTGCAGAACCGAATCGAAGATACTATTTCGAACGTCAACGGTCGCGCACTGCGCCAACGGTCGACCACGCCCCGCCTAGCGAAGTTGAGCCACGTCTTCCTTGTCGCGAGCTTGCCCGGTGTGCTGGTTCTCGGCCTGGCCGGTTGTGCAGGCGCCGTTGAGAACGAGAAGGTCGCGCAACCGACCCAAACGGCGGATGCAAGCGCCGAACTCTGCAATCCAGCCAGCGATAGCTACGGTGATTCTGTTGCCGATAGCACCGTCACCGACGACCTGGGTACGTACTGCCGAACCGTCATCAACCCGAATGCTGACGCAATAAAGGAGGACGTCAGCAAATATGACAGGGCTTCGCTGACGCAGTATGCGATCAGCGACGACGACGCTCTCGCATTTCAGAGATCCGCCGTCGAATTTCTCGGAAGCGAGGGCCTGGATTCTTCTGCCCTCGATACCAATACCGACGGAACTGTCGGAAATGACACGGCCGGTCAAGCCTGGGTGGAGCAGAATCTAACGTTATTTGACCCGGGATGGTCCGACCCGTACACCGCGGAGGGTGGTCTCTATTCGAACGCCGTCGTGGTCAACGGGTATACCCCCGCGTTGATTCGGGATGGCGGCCCTCGCCTCGTGCAAAGCTCCATCACGGTCACGAGCGTCTACGCGGGTCCCTTGTCGAGGGGCACTGCAAACCAGGTGATCGTGACCTTGAACGCCAAGGCTTCATACCGGGCCATTGATGCCGATACCGTCGCCTTTCAACTTCGCTATTCACCTGAGAAGACCAAAAAATCGGTGCAGGCCGAGCATCCGGAACTATTCGACGGCACGGGCGAGAACAACATTTTTCTCGACGGAACGTTCACCTACGCCTATTCGACTGAGACGCGGCTGCTGGTCGGCAACCGGTCCAACTATGAAATCGACTACAAGGCCAGAGCCGGGCTCTGACCCAGCGATTGCGGTCCGCGGCCTACAGGCCTGATAACTGCCTGGCATAGGCCGGCAGGAATTTGCCGGCAGACGCGACCTGCAATATCTTCCACGGGTCGGGCAGACTGCAGACGCCGGGGCGCTAGACGGCGGCGCGATCGGCGAGACCGCGCACGAAGGCGGCCTGGCCGGCGTGCTGCAGGTCGTCGGAGAGCACACTCGCGAGGCGCACGCTGACGGTGACGGCGGGGGTCCAGGATTCGTCGATGACCCGGTCGAGATCGGCCTCGACGAGGGTACCCAGGTACGCCACGGTCGCGGTGTGCACGGCGTCGTAGTAGCCGACGAGCAGTTCAGCGTCGGCGCGAACGGTGCCGACTTCGGCAGAGGTGTGGCCATAGCCGGTGGCCGTCGGCCCGAACGGAAGGTCGAATCGTTCGGCCCAGCCCTGCCCGGTGTACACCTGCGCGGTGCCCGCCAGGTCGGCGATGTGGTCGTCCTGCACGCGGGACAGGTGCCAGATGAGCCAGGCGATGGTGTTGGCGTCGGCATCCGCTCGATACGTGAGGGTGGCGACGGTAGCGTTTTTCAGGGTCGCACCTACATATCCCTGGATACGGGAAAACTCTTCGATGAGCAGTTCGGACGGGATCATAAATCTCCTCGGTCGGTTCTGCCACCGTACCGCGGGCGACTGTCGTGCGCCCACTGCATTCGGGGCCCGGAACTTGGGGCCAGATTCTAAGCTGGGCCCAGGGCCCGCCTTCCCGGCCCGGAAGGCGGCGGTTGTGCGCCAGGCCCGGGCCACCGGCGGCGGTAACAGCGGCGGTAACAGCGGCGGTAACAGCGGCGGTAACAGCGGCGGTAACAGCGGCGATAGCAGTGTCAGTGTCAGCGGCGGTAGGCGCTCACTTCGGTGGCTTTAACCGACAGCCAGACGGTTGAGCCGACCTGCAGACCGAGGTCGGCGACCGCGGCGGGGGTGAGTTCGGCGATGACCTCGGGGTCGCCGCTCGTGCGCAGGCGCACTCCGCCGCTGCCCGGTTCGATGCCGGTCACCCGCGCCGACCAGACATTGCGCGGGCTGGCATGCCGCGGCTGTTCGGTCTGCACGACAACGGATGCCGGGCGAAAGACCGCGGCGGCGGGTGCGTTCTGGTCCGACGTGTTGGCCAGGGCGTCAGCGATCGGAGTTGCGGAGGCGGGTGCCTCTGCGCTCGAGGCCTCGACGGTCGAGGTGGAGACGGGAACGGCTGCGGAGGCGCGGGGGGTGACGGAGGGAACAGTGGACGAGAGGCCGGCGGCATCCGTTGGGCGCACCGAAAAGATGCGACCGTCGGGGGCGACAATTGCCCCGTTCTGCACGGTGCCGACGACGAGATTAACGCCGGCGAGGGCCGCGACGAACGGGTTGCGCGGGGCGGCGAGTACCGCGGCGGTCGTGCCCTCGTCGATGAGCGCGCCGTCGTGCAGCACGGCGACGCGATCCGCGAGCACGACCGCGTCGACGATGTCGTGGGTGACGATGATGGCGCTCGTGCCGGTGTCGGCGAGCTGCTCGCGGATGAGTTGGCGCATAAGCGGCGCAGTTTCGGCATCGAGGGCGGCCATCGGCTCATCGAGCAACAGCACGCGCGGGCCGGCGGCGAGCGCGCGGGCGAGGGCGACGCGCTGCTGCTGCCCGCCGGAGAGAGCGCCGGGCTTGCTCTCGCCGAGGCTGTGCAAACCAACGCGGTCGAGCCAGCGGTCGGCCTGTTTTCGGGCCTCGGCGGCGTTCAAATGTGCTTCGCCGACGCGCAGGGCGAAGGCGATATTGTTGCGAGCGCTGAGATGAGGAAAGAGCAGGGGCTCCTGCCCGAGGAGCCCGATGGCCCTTTTTTCCGGCGCAATGAATCGGCCGGGCGCGGTAAGGACTGCGCCGTCGATCGTGACGGTTCCGGAGTCGGGCGTCGCGAGGCCGGCGAGCAGCTCGAGCACGGTCGACTTGCCTGAGCCATTCGGGCCGAGCAGGGCGAGCACTTCGCCCGGCGCGAGAGCGAGCTTCAGGTCGAGCGTGAACGAGTCGCGGGTGAGGTGCAGGGTGGCGGTGAGGAGGTCGTTGGCGGCGGATTTCCAGAGAGCGGGAGTCACGAGAGCGGGCTCCGACTTTGGCCAGCGATTCGGAGGTCCATCCCTGCCGGGAACAAGGTCGGCTTCACGGTCACGTTTCGAGCTCTTTCCTGGTTCGTTGTCCCGATCGGCTGACGTCGGCTCTCGGGCTGGGCGCGGCCGACTGCCCTCGGTGACACCGGCGCGCACGGTCGAAACGTGCGCCCCAGCCGGAGTGTGTCGGCGGAGCTGGCGCGGCCAGCGGCATCCGTTTTCGGGATGGTCACGACAGTACGCTCGCTCGGCGGGTTCCGACCAGCACGAGAATGATCACGGCGACCGCGATCAGCAGCAGCGACAGGGCGACGGCCTGGTCGGTCGTGACGCCCGAACCGTTGAAGGCGGTGTAGATGGCGAGCGGCATGGTGCGGGTGACTCCGGCCTGGTTGCCGGCGAATAGGGCGGTCGCGCCGAATTCGCCGAGGGCGCGGGCGAAGCTCAAAACGGTGCCGGCCAGTAGCCCGGGGCCGACAAGCGGCAGCGTAATGCGGGCGAAGACGGTGCCGCGATGGGCGCCGAGGGTCGCGGCGACCCTCTCGTAGCGGGTGCCGGCGGTGCGCAGCGCACCCTCGACGGCGATCACGAGAAACGGCAAGGCCACGAAGGTCTGCGCCAGGACGACGGCCGCGGTCGTGAACGGAATGCGCAGCCCGACCAGTTCGAGGGTGCTGCCGAGCACGCCGCCGCGTCCGAGCAGGGAGAGCAGCGCGATGCCGCCGACCAGCGGGGGCAGCACGAGCGGCACGGTCACGAGTGCGCGCAACAGGCCGGCGACGCGCGGCCGCGACCGGGCGATAACAACGGCGAGCGGCACGCCGAACAGCAGGCAGAGCAGCGTCGAAACGGATGCCGTCGCGAGCGACAGTCCCAGCGGCTGCAGGGCTTCCGGCGAGAGGAGCAGGGAGGGGAGGCCGGGCCAGTCGACCTTGAACAGCAGACCGGCGAGCGGCAGCACGAGCAGTCCAAGGCCGATGCTCGCGGGCAGGTAGAGCAGGCGCGGAATCATGCGCGACCGTGCCCGGTGCTCGGTCCAGAGGGAGTGACGTGTCTGAGCATTGCTTCCCGGGCCCGGGCCCGGAAAGCGGGCCCATGTTCGATCATTGGCCCGGTTGCATAAGGTGGGCCCAGGCGGGCGATCCCGTATCCGCGAACGGTAGCCGTTTCGTCGCAGCCTGCGATGTGCCGCGGGAGGTTTCTCCCGGTCCGGGCCCGGGCCCGGTCGGTGGGCCCATGTTCTATCCTGGGCCCGGTTTCCGGGCCCAGGCCCGGTCGGCATGAAACGCTCACGGGGCGAGAAATCCGTGGGCGGCGAGCACGGACTGCCCCGCCGGCGAGAGCACGAGGTCAACGAAAGCTTGGGCCGCCTCGGCGTGCACGCTGCCCGCCACGACCGCGATCGGATAGTGCCCGATGACCGCGTCGGCTCCGGCCGGGGTCCGGCCGTTGATGCGGCCGGGGTTGGCGGCGATATCCGTCGCGTAGACGAGGCCCGCATCCGCTTCGCCGCCGGCGATTTTGGTAACGACGGCCGTCACATTCTGTTCCTCGCTGGCGGGCGTGAGAGTGACACCGGCGTTGGCGAGCAGGGCAGCGGATGCCGCACCGCACGGCACCTGCGCCGCGCACAGCACGGTGATCACGCCGGGGCGGGCCAGATCTTCGAGGGTGTCGATCTGCAGCGGGTTGCCCGGTGCGACCGCGATGCGCAGGGTGTTGCCGGCGAACACGGTGGCCGGGCCGACGAGCCCGTCGTCGGCCAGCGGCTGCAGGTTCTTCTGGTCGGCGCTCGCGAACACGTCGGCCGGGGCTCCGGCGGCGATCTGGGTGGCGAGGGTGGAAGATCCGTCGTAGGTGAGCTGCACATCGACGGCCGGATTCTGCTGCTCGAGCAGTGTCGCGAGTTCGTCGAAAGCGCCGGTGAGCGACGCTGCGGCATAGACGCTGAGGGTCTGGGGCTCAAGTTCAGTGCCCGCGGCAGCCGAGTCGGTTACCCCGGTATCTGTGGCGGTCGAGGGTGCACAACCGGTGAGGGCCAGGGCGAGCACGGCCAGAACGGCGAGGGCCTGGGGGAGGCGGGTCACGGCATCCGTCCCGGAGTTTCGACGATCACATTGGTGGCCTTGATCACGGCGACGCTGAGCGACCCGACCTCGAGCCCGAGTTCGCGCACGGCCTCGCTCGACATGAGTGAGACGACGCGGTGCGGGCCACACTGCAGCTCAACCTGGGCCATGACCGTGTCCATGGTGATGGCGGTGACGATGCCGACGAAGCGGTTGCGGGCACTGCGGCCCACGCTCGACGGGTCTGCCGGGGTGCTCGCCTGGTCGACGGCGAAGGCGGCGAGCGCCGCTCCGTCAACCGCGAGGCGACCGGATGCATCGGCATCCGCCACGAGACGGCCACCGTCGACCCAGCGGCGCACGGTGTCGTCACTAACGCCGAGCAGCTCGGCGGCCTCACTGATCCGATATTGCGTCATGAATTGCACGATAGCACCGCATCTGCGGTTTTGACTCGGTGTCTGGGTCCCTGTCTTCGCGATCGGCCGTGGCTAATTCAGGAAGCCACCAAGTGAGCCCGACCACCGGGGCATAACTCCTGCAAATTGATCGCGGCGGTCGGCCAAGCCCCCGTAAATACGGGCATCGCACTGCCGGGAGCGAGAAATTGCAGGAGTTAGGCGCCGGCGACCCGGGGCGGATGGGGTTCGTGACATCACGCTGGACGGATGGGAAGGCAGAGGAGAGCGCGCGGGATGGGTGGCCGAGGGGCCGCGCAACGCCTAGCGTTAAGCCATGGCCATTCCTCCCCTCGTTGAGCCCGTTGACCGCCTCAGCGCATCCGAATCCGTGCGGACCGCTCGCCAGCGCCGCCTCCCCCAGCTCAACGAACTCGGCCAGCGCCGCCTCGCCAACGCTCGGGTTCTCGTGCTCGGCGCCGGCGGGCTCGGCTCCCCCGCGCTGCTCTACCTCGCGGCAGCGGGCGTCGGCACCATCGGTATCGTCGATGGCGACGACGTGGAACCGAGCAACCTCCAGCGCCAGATCGTTCACGGTCAAGCGGATGTCGGTCGCCCCAAGGTAGACAGCGCCGCCGAGCGTATCGCCGATATCGCCCCGGAGACCACCGTCGTTCGGCACGCCGAGCGTCTGGTCGCGAATAACGCCGCCGAGATCCTGGGCGGCTACGACGTGGTCATCGACGGCACCGACAACTTTCCGACCCGGTTCCTCGTGAACGACACCTGCGCGCGGCTCGGACTGCCGCTGGTGTGGGCATCCGTTTTGCGATTCGATGCCCAGCTTTCGGTGTTCTGGGCCACGCCGCCGGCGGGCTCAGGCGTCACCGGAGTGCACCTGCGCGATCTTTTTCCGACACCGCCGGCCGACGGTGAAGTGCCCAACTGCGCCGATGCCGGCGTGCTCGGCGCTCTCTGCGGCCAGGTCGGATCGCTCATGGCGACCGAAACCATCAAGCTCATCACCGGAATCGGCTCCCCGCTGATCGGCCGGGTGCTCGTGATCGATGCCCTGTCCGGCCGATTCAGCGAGATTCCACTGGTCGGAACCGGCATCGCCGCCGAGCCGACCGCTGCCGAGGTCGCGGCCGAAACCGCCCGCGTCGCCGCAGAGAATACCGCCGAGGTTTCGGGTGCCGAACTCGTCGAGCGCCTCGAAGCCCAACGCGCCGGAAACGACAACTTTCTCGTGCTGGACGTGCGCGAGCCGAACGAGAATGCCGAGAGTTCCATTCCGACGGCCCGACTAGTGCCGCTCGGTGAGCTCCTCACCGACGGGGTACTCTCCGACACCGGCCGGGCCGCCCTCCCGGTGGAGACCCCGCTGATCGTGCACTGCCACGCCGGGGGGCGAGCCGCCCGCGCTGCTGCCGCGCTGCGCGAGGCCGGATTCACCGACGTCTCCGTGCTCACCGGCGGGATCGTGGCCTGGGACGACCTCGTCACGGCCGGACGCGCGCCCGGCATCGGCAGCCGCTGGCCGTCCCTCGAGCCGACTCCGACCGGGCGCCACGCGTCGGCTCCGGATAACAGGGCAGCGCCCGCCAGCCCGACAGCCACAACTAACCGATGACCGAGACGAATCTGCCCGGCTCGACGGCCGTGCCAAACGAATTCTTGGTTCGACCTGCGCAGGCTGACGGCGCGCACGCCAACGAACACGAACACGAACACGAACACGAACACGAACACGAACACGAACACGAACACGAACACGAACACGAACACGAACACGAACACGAACACGAACACGAACANACGAACACGAACACGAACACGAACACGAACACGAACATGAACATGATATGCCCGGCGGGGAGCCGCACGACCACGCCACGGACTCGAAGGCGCCCGAAAACGAGCACGCCGCTCATCGCGACCACACGCATTCCGACAGAGCGGATGCCTGCGCGCCGGCCGCATCCGCTCGCACCGTCGCCGAACAACTGGCGGTCATTCTGGCCGACCTGAAGCCGCTGGTGCCGGTGCGCGTGTCGCTCGACGCCGCGCGCGGCCTGGTGCTCGCCGAGGACGTGCTGTCAGCGACCGATACTCCTCCGTTCGACAACTCCGCGATGGACGGCTACGCCGTTATCCGCGCCGATCTGCTCGGCGCCTCGGCGCAGAACCCGATCAGCCTGCCCGTCGTCGCCGACCTGGCCGCCGGCACCGCCGAGAACCCACACCTGATGCCCGGGCAGGTCGCGCGCATTATGACGGGCGCGCCGATTCCCGACGGAGCGGATGCCGTCGTTCCGATCGAAGACACCGACCAGGGCACCGACCGGGTCACCATCGTGCGCGCCCCCACGGCCGCGGCGCACGTGCGCCGCGCCGGCGAAGACGCCCACGCCGGGGACCGCGTGCTGGGCGCGGGAAGCGTGCTCTGGCCGACCCGGGTCGCCGCAGCGGCGAGCGCCGGAACCAGCTCTGTGCTGGTGCACCCGGCGCCGCGCGTCGCGGTCATCTCCACCGGCAGCGAACTCGTCACCCCCGGCAGCCCGACCCGGCGCGGTCAGATTCCCGACTCCAACTCCTTTCTGCTGGCGGCGGCCGTCACCGAAGCCGGCGGCGTTGCCATTCGGGTGGGCGCCGTGCCCGACGACGACGACACGTTGCGCGCGTTGCTCACCGACCTGGCCGGAACGGTCGACGTGATCGTGCTCTCCGGCGGTGTCAGTGTTGGAGCGTACGACGTGGTCAAAGCCGTACTACAACCCCTCGGCACCGTGCACTTCGGACCGGTCAAGATGCAACCCGGCAAGCCCCAGGGGTTCGGACGCTGGCCCGCTACCGAAAACGTGCCCGGGCCGCTCATCTTCGCCCTGCCCGGCAACCCGGTCAGCGCCTGCGTGTCGTTCGAGGTGTTCGTGCGCCCCGCGCTGCGCCGCCTGCTCGGGCACCCGGAGCTGCACCGCCACACCATCACGGCGACCGTCGCCGACGGCTGGAATTCCCCGCCCGGACGCGCCCAGTACATGCCCGTCATCGTCACGCACCGTACCGATTCTGGAACCGAGACCGGGACTGACACCGGCACCGACGGAACCCACATCGAGGTGCGCCCGGCATCCCGCGGCGGGTCGGGTTCGCACCTCGTCGCCGGGCTGGCGCAGGCAACTGGTCTTGCCATCGTGTCCGAAGACACGACTCACGTTCGCGGCGGCGACCTCATCACTGTCATGCTGTCATCATGACGCACACCACCGACATTCCCGGCGCGACAGTGCCCACCCAGCCGTTCACCCACCTCGACTCGGCCGGACAAGCCCGCATGGTCGACGTCACCAACAAAGTTCCGACCGTTCGCAGTGCCACCGCGGCGGGCTTCGTGCGCTGCGGTGCCACGGTGATCGCGGCGCTCCGCGACGGCACTGCCCCCAAGGGCGATGTGCTCGCCGTGGCCCGCATCGCCGGAATCCAGGGCGCCAAGAAGACCGCCGACCTGCTCCCCCTCGCCCACGTCATCGGCGTGCACGGCGCCGTCGTCGACCTGATCGTCGAGGATGACCGGGTGAGCATCACCGCGACCGTGCGCACCGCAGACCGCACCGGCGTCGAGATGGAGGCGTTCACGGCCGTCTCGGTCGCGGCTCTTGCCATCGTCGATATGGTCAAGGGCCTCGACAAGTCCGTCACGATTGAGAACGTGCGGCTGCTCTCCAAGAGCGGTGGCAAGTCCGGCGACTGGCTGCGCAGCCAAGGCTAAGCGGATGCTCCCTCCCGTGACCGCGCCCGATACGGGTAGCCGCTATGCCGGTTACCGTAGCGCGCACCCATATCGGGCGCGGTCGTACCCAGGGCACGCCTCATGAGCCCACTTCCGGCACTCACCATTGACCTCATCGTGCTCGCGGGCGGGCGTGGCAGCCGCCTCGGCGGCGTGCTCAAACCCGCAGTCGAGGTGGCCGGGCGCACTCTGCTCTCCAGGGTGCTCGACGCCCGACCGGTCGCCCGGCACACCGTCGTTGTCGGCCCGCCCGCAGCGGTGCCCGCCGCCGACACGCCTCCGCTCGCCGCGCACCCCGCACCCTCGACAGGTGCACCCGCACCCGATCCCAATCTCGCGTCGCCCGCAGCCACGACCACGGCCCTAACCCCCGCCGCCGCTACCGCCACGCCGTCCGCACTGATCTGGGCACTCGAAGACCCACCGTTCGGCGGCCCCGTAGCCGGAATCGCGGCCGGCCTCGCCGCGCTCGAGGCGCACGGCGCAGCACACGTCGAAGTACACTGCGAGGCACACGGCGCGACCAAGGTCGAAGCGAACGTTGACGAGCCCGCCACCTGGCTGCTCGTGCTCGCCTGCGATCTTCCGTGGGGAGCGGATGCTGCGCGCCTGCTGGTCGCCGCGGCATCCGCTCTGGAGGAGATCGGTGAACAGACCGACGGCGTGCACCTCACCGATTACACCGGCCACGCCCAGTGGCTCGCCGGAATCTACCGGGCGCCCGCCCTGCGCGCGGCCGTGGACCGCCTCGGCGATCGCGTCAACGGCGCCAGCATGCGCAACCTGCTGTCGGGGCTGAAGCTCATGGGGCTAATGGACGAATCCGAAACCGGGGTCGACGTCGACACGTGGCAGGATGTTGAGAGCAGCACCGCGCGTTTGACCGGTGTACCCGACGCACGACCCGAGGAGTGACCAGAATGAGTTCAGCACCGCTGCCTCCCGAAGCGCTCGACGACTGGCTGACCGCCCTCGCCGACCGGCTCCAGCTCGATCCGGCCGACGTGCCGGTCGGCGACCTGCTCGACGTGGCCCGCGACGTGGCCCACAATGTGGCCCGGCCGGCTGCACCACTCAGCACCTTTCTGATCGGCCTCGCAGCCGCGAAGAATGGGGGTACCGGTGCCGCAATTGAGGCCGCCTGCGCCGCCGCGAGCGAACTCGCCCTCGACTGGACTCCCGAAAAACTGTGATGGCCACCCTGAGGTTCTTCGCCGGAGCGGCCGAAGCCGCCCAGACCGAAACGGCCACGCTCGATGCCGGCACGATCGGCGAGCTGCGCGCCGAGCTCGGCGAACGCTACGGCAGCGAGTTCGTGCGCGTGCTCGGCCTCTGCTCGCTGCTGGTGAACGGCGCCCGCGCCGCCGATGACACCGTTGCGCTCGCGCCGACCGACACCGTTGACGTCCTCCCGCCCTTCGCCGGCGGCTAACACCCCGTTCACAACCGCGGAGATTTTCGGCTGAACGCACCGGATCAGCGCTGAAACTGTCTCTTGCGAGCAGATCTCCGCGATTCTGAACGGTACCCGCGAAGTAGCGCTGTCGGCGAGGCTACAAACCGACCCAGGAGTGCGTTCCGTCGACCTCGTATTGCTTCTTCCAGATCGGGACCTCTGCCTTGACGGCCTCGACGAGGGCTTCGCAGGCCGCAAAGGCGTCGCCGCGGTGGGCGCTCGCGACCGCAGCCACGAGGGCGAGGTCGCCGACCTCGAGGTGTCCGATGCGGTGACTGACCGCCAATACGACCAGCGGATGCTGCGTCAACACCCGCTCGGCAATCTCAACGATAATGCGCCCCGCGTCGGGATGCGCGCTGTAGTCCAGGCCCGTCACCCGCCCGACGGCGTCAGGATCGTGGTCCCGCACCTGTCCGATGAACGTCACCACGGCACCGTGGGAAACGCCCGAAACGGCCGAAACGTGCTCGGTGACGTCGAGCAGCGACTCGGTGACACGGGCGAAGCCGACCGATGCGCGGCCCACACCCGAAGAATCCGCGTCCGAGAAATCCGCGTCCGATGCACGTGCCCCCATCAGTGGTCGCCGCCGTCGAGCTGGTCGATGATGTGCCGCACGAGCGGCGCGAGTATGGCCACACCGTCCCGCACCGCGCCAACTGAACCCGGCAGGTTCACCACCAGGGCTCCGTTGTTGCCGACCGAATCGGCGATGCCCGCTATGCCGCGGGACAGCACCGCGGTGGGAATCGTCGCGACGCTGATCGCGCGCATCCGCTCGGAAATGCCCGGAAGAATCGTGTGCAGCACCGTCGCCGTGCCCTCGGGCGTCAGGTCGCGCGCCGATACGCCCGTGCCACCGGTCGTCACGACCAGGCGGGAGCCGTCAGCGAGCGCCGCCGAAATAGAGCCAGCCACACTTTCAATTCCGTCGGGGACGACCCGGGGCGGCCCGCACGGAATGCCGACCTCGCCGAGCGCATCGACGACGGCCGGGCCGGACCTGTCTTCGCGTTCGCCGCGCGAACAGCGATCAGACACGGTGATCACGACGGCCCCGAGTTCGGCCCCAAGTTTGAGCTGAGTTTTCACCGTTCTAGAGTACCGCGGCCCGCCCGGGGAGAATCGGATGCCGGCGACCCCAGACCCGGTCACGTTGGTCGATGGCGATCTCGGCAAGCTCGATGAACGGAGGGGACGGACCACAGACAGACTCCAGCCGCGCCACAGCGCGAAGCGGATGCCGGCGACCCCCGGCTCAATCACCTTGGTCGACGGCAAGCTCGATCAAGGAAGGGGTGCGACCGCGGACGCGATCGCACCGGGCCGCCGACATCCGCTTCGCTCCGAATCATTTTTCACGGCGTTTGCGCGATGCGTCGGCACCGGCAAGCGAACAAGCTGGCTACTAAGCGGGCCTGCTGCCCTACCAACCAGCCGAGGAAACCATGTCAACCGTCTCACCACCACGCGTCACGTCCACGCTGAAGCCGGACCTCTCGAACTGGGATCCGGAAAACGAAGAGACCTGGGATTCACACCTCGCCTGGCGTACCCTGTGGATCACCACGTTCAGCATGACCCTCGGCTTCGCCGCCTGGTATCTGGTCAGCGCGATCGCTCCGCGGCTGAACGACATCGGCTTCGACCTGAGCATCAGCCAGCTGTACTGGCTCGTCGCGCTGCCCGGCCTGGCCGGTGGCCTGCTGCGCCTCGTCTTCATGTTCCTGCCGCCGATTCTCGGCACCCGCATCCTCGTCGCCCTCTCCAGTGCGCTCCTGCTGCTGCCCATGATCGGCTGGACCCTGGTCGCCCGCGACGTGTCGACGCCGTACTGGGTGCTGCTCGCGCTCTCCTTCGCAGCCGGTATCGGCGGCGGCAGCTTCTCCGGTTTCATGGCTTCGACCAGCTATTTCTTTCCCAAGCGCCTCGCCGGAACGGCCCTCGGCCTGCAGGCGGGGCTCGGCAACTTCGGCATCGGACTGATCCAGCTGCTCACCCCCTGGGTCGTCGGCTTCGGCCTGCTCGGCACCGCGGTGCTCACCCCGGAGAGTGACTCAAACGGCGAACTGGTCTGGCTGCACAACGGCGGCCTCGTGCTCATCCCCTGGGTGCTGCTCGCGGTCGCCCTCGCTCTCATTTTTCTACGTAAAGTGCCGATCAAGGCGAACTTTCGGCAGCAGATGGACATCTTCACGGTCAAGCACACCTGGATCATGACGCTCATCTACCTCATGAGTTTCGGCGCGTTCAGCGGCTTGGCGGCCCAAATGGGCCTCATTATCCTCAACGTCTACGGCGACTTCCCCGATGCGCCCAACCCGCTCGCCTTCGCCTTCATCGGACCGGTCGTCGGCGCCCTCGTGCGTGCAGCGTGTGGCCCGCTCTGCGACCGGTTCGGCGGCGCCATCTTCACCTTCATCGGCGGCGCCGGCATGGCCGTCGGCACCCTGGTCACGGTGTTCTTCCTCACCCCGACCAGCGTCGACGAGTTCAAGGGCTTTCTCACCGGCATGATCATCATCTTCTTCTTCTCCGGCCTCGCCAACGCTGGCACGTTCAAGCAGATGCCGATGATCTTCCCCAAGCGCCAGGCCGGCGGCGCGATCGGCTGGACCGCCGCGATCGCCGCCTTCGGCCCATTCATCGTGGGAATGGCCCTCACAGCCATGAGCCCGACCACTTTTTTCATCGGCTGCACGGTATTCTGCGTGCTCTGCACGGGACTGGCCTGGTTCTACTACGCGCGTCCCGGCGCACCCCACCCGAGCTGACGCTCGACTCCCACCCGGAGCCCCCTCCTCCTCCAGCGGGGGGCTTCGGGTCTTTCCCGGCCCAGGGCCATACTGAAACGATGACCACACACGACGACGCTGAAACGATCGACGATGCAGCAATCGGCGGCAACCCGATCGGTGGCGACCCAGCCTGCTGGCTCGAACAGGTCTGCCCGGAGTGTGGTGCATTCGTTCCGGGCGAGCTGCCCGCCACCTGCTGGCGCTGCGACACCCTGGTCGCGCCGAGCTGAAACCTGGCATCCTCTTTTAAACGGATGCCGCCCCGCGGGCAGCCACCATTGGGCGATGGCGGTCTCGAGCGATCGCGCGGGGGATGTGCCGCTGCGCGGGAGGCGCAAGTCCCGCGTAGCGCGCGCGGCCGGCACAGCCGCACCTCGACCAAACCGCCAAACCCTCGTACAGTCAGAGCACACCCCTGAGGAAGGACCACACATGGCCGACCAGCAGAATTTTGTGATTGTGGGGGCGTCCCTCGCGGGGGCGAGCGCTGCCCGAGCCTTGCGCGAAGAAGGCTTCGACGGGGAGATTCACCTGATCGGAGCTGAGGAACACCGTCCGTACATTCGCCCGCCGCTGTCGAAGGACTACCTGGCTGGCACGGCCGAACGCGACTCCGTCTACGTGCAGAGTGCGAGCTGGTACCCCGACCATGAGGTGCAGCTGCATTCCGGCACCCGGGCGGTGAGCCTCGACCTCAGCGCGCACCTCCTCGACACCGACGACGGCGCGCAACTGAGCTACGACCGGCTGCTCCTGACCACGGGATCCCGGCCGCGACGCCTGACGGTGCCGGGTGCAAACCTCGGCGGAGTGCACTACCTGCGCACCCTCGACCACTCCGACCTGCTGCACTCCGTTCTGGCTGACGGCGGCAAGCGACTCGTAGTCGTGGGATCCGGTTGGATCGGCCTGGAGGTCGCCGCAACCGCCCGCACCCTCGGCAACGAGGTCACCATCCTGGAACGTGGCCCGGTACCGCTTGCTGCGGCGCTGGGCGACGAGCTCGGCGACCTGTTCGCGAGCCTGCACGAGCGCAACGGCGTGGTCATCCGCCGCTCCGTGACCGTCGAAAGCCTGGTCGGAACGGATGGCCGGGTCACCGGGGTGCTCCTGGCCGGCGGCGAAACCGTGCCGGCCGACCTCGTTCTGGTGGGCATCGGTGCGGTTCCGAACGTGGAACTGGCCGAAAAGGCGGGGCTCGCAGTCGACAATGGAATCCTGGTCACCGCGAGCCTGGAAACCAGCGATCCCCACGTGTTCGCGGCGGGCGACGTGGCCAACGCGGAGCATCCGCTTATTGGGCAGCGGCTGCGCAGCGAGCACTGGGCGAATGCCCTGAACGGCGGTCCGGCCGCGGCCCGAGCGATGCTCGGCCAGAGCGTTTCGTTCGATGCCATTCCCTACTTCTATACCGACCAGTTCGACCTCGGCATGGAATATTCCGGATTCGGCATCTTGACCGACGGCACCGAGCTGGTCTACCGCGGCAACCGGGATTCCCGCGAGTTCATCGTGTTCTGGCAGCAGACCGGCCGCGTCGTCGCGGGCATGAACGTCAACGTCTGGGACGTCAATGACACCGTTCAGGCTCTGATTCGTCGGGGCGAGCCGGTCGATCCCGCTCGCCTCGCCGACGAATCCATTCCCCTCGACCAGGTCTAGGCTTCGCTGGTCGAGGCCACCAGTCGGTCGAGGCGCGAGGAACGAGCGGTCGAGATCCACGCATGATCGCGATCGCTCGCTAGCTCGCTCCTCGCTCAACGAGCAGCGCGAGTGAGCTAGGCCCGCGTGTCGGCCAGCTCGCTCGGCGCCGACTCCGCGGCGGCGTCGTCCGTGAACGGCTGCGCGGTGCGCGGGGCGTTGTAGAGCGTCTCGTCCAGGATGCCCTGGCGCTTGGCCACAATCGTGGGCACGAGCGCCTGGCCAGCGACGTTGACAGCGGTGCGACCCATGTCGATGATCGGGTCGATGGCCAGCAGCAGGCCCACCCCGGCCAGCGGCAGTCCCAGAGTGGACAGGGTCAGCGTCAGCATGACGACGGCGCCCGTGGTACCGGCGGTCGCTGCGCTCCCCAGCACGGAGACGAGCACGATCAGCAGATACTGGGTGAGGTCCAGCTGAATGCCGAAGAACTGGGCCACGAAAATGGCGGCGACGGCCGGATAGATCGCCGCGCAGCCATCCATTTTGGTCGTGGCTCCGAGCGGAACGGCGAAGGATGCGTAGGCGCGGGGTACACCGAGGCTGCGCTCGGTCACGCGCTGGGTCAACGGCAGGGTGCCGATGGAGGAGCGCGACACGAACCCGAGCTGCACCGCCGGCCACACGCCGGAGAAGTACTGCCTCACGGACAGCCCGTGCGATTTGATCAGCACCGGGTAGACGACGAACAATACGAGTACCAGGCCGATGTAGATGGTGACCGCGAACTTGCCGAGCGACCCCATGGTGTCCCAGCCGTAGACCGCAACCGCGTTGCCGATCAGGCCGATCGTGCCGAGCGGTGCGATTCGAATGATCCACCAGAGCACTTTCTGAATAACCGCCAGAGCGGATGCGTTCAGGTTGAGGAAGGGTTCGGCCAGCTTGCCCACCTTCAACGCCGCGATTCCCACCACAATGGCGATGACCAAAATCTGCAATACGTTGAAGCTGATGTTGGTGGTCGCGGTGCCGTCAACGACGCTGGTGCTCGCGCCCAGACCGAGGAAGTTCTTAGGGAACAACCCGGTCAAAAAGGCCCACCAATCGCCGGTTCGGCCGGCGTACTCGCCGGCCTCGGCCATGCCGGTTCCGGCACCCGGTTTGATCAGAACGCCCAGGCCGATACCGATCACAACGGCGATCAGCGCGGTGATGGCGAACCAGAGCAGGGTGTTCCAGGCCAGCTTCGCCGCGTTGGATACCTGGCGCAGATTGGCGATGGAGCTGACCACGGCCGTAAAGATGAGTGGCACGACGGCCGCCTGCAGCAGCGAGACGTAGCTCGATCCGATGATTTTCAGCGTGGCGCCGAGACCGGTCGGGCTCTCTTCGGTGCTACCGGTGTATTTGGCGAGCAGCCCAAGGCCCAGGCCAATAATGAGTGCGGCGATGATCTGAACGCCGAAGGAGCGTACCCATTTGGGGATTCTGCTGGTGCTGACGCGATCTGCTGAAGTCACTAGTACGACACTTTCTGTTGCCATTCGTGGTACCGCGCACGCTCGACTGCCCCGTTCCCCGGGCCGGCCAGTACTCGTTGAGGCGAGTGTTCGCGTGTGGGCGGCTCTAGCTGCAAGCCCAAATGGCGGCGCACTATTCCGCTTCGGCCCATTGTGGCAATACGCCGATTACTCCGCGAGGTACTCCGCGAGCACTCGAGCGTGGTTCACGTGCGGGTCCTTGGCTCCGTAGACCAGGGTTGTGACACCCTCGGCGATGAGCGCGCGCAACGCCGCGACCGCCACCTGGGTCGCCGCCACAGAGTCGAGTTCGGCGCGATAACGCAGCGCAAACTCATCCATTCGCTCCGGGTCGTGCTTCCACCAGGTGCGCAGCTTCGGCGACGGCGCGACATCTTTGAGCCACTCGTCGAGCTTGGCGCGCTCCTTCGAGACACCGCGCGGCCAGAGTCGATCAACCAGCACCCGGCATCCGTCGTCAGTGGATGCCTCGTCGTACACCCTCTTAATACGCACCATGAAAACAGCCTACTTTCGTGTGCGTTCGAGCGGGCGTTCGCTCTTCTCCCAGCCGCGCCGCGGCGGCCGCGACCCGGCACCGCGGGGGTCATCGCGCGAACGGTAAACGACGTAAGGGCGAACGAGGTAGCCGAGCGGCGCCGAGAACACGTGCACCAGCCGGGTGAACGGCCAGAGCAGAAACAGCGTCGTCGCGGTGAGCACGTGCAGCTGAAAGAAGAACGGCACGTCGCTCATGAGCGAGGGATCGGGCTGAAAGCCATACAGCGAGCGGATCCACGGCGAAATCGACCCACGATAGTCGTAGCCGCCGCCGAAGATTTGGTACAGCACCGTCGCCGTGGTGCCACACAAGATCGTGCTGGCCAGGAACACGTACATGACCTTGTCCATGACCGTCGTGACGAGCAGCACCCGTTTGGTCAGGCGTCGCCGGTAGATCAAAATGGCGAGGCCAGCCACCGTGAGTACGGCCGCAAAGGTTCCCAGCCAGGTCGCCCCGAGGTGATAGATATGCTCGGTCACCCCGAAGAACTCGAGCCACGGCTTCGGGATGAACAGGCCGACGACGTGCCCGCCGATCACCATGAGCATGCCGTAGTGGAACATCGGCGAGCCCCAGCGCAGCAGTCGGTTCTCGTAGGTCTGGCTCGATCGCGACGTCCAGCCGAACTGGTCGTAGCGGTAGCGCAGCAGATGCCCGACCACGAACACACCGGAGGCGGCGTAGGGAAAGGCGACCCAGAGAAGGTAATCCCAGGCGGTCATACTCTCAGTACCCATTTCTATCTGGCCTCATTCGCGTGCACGGAAAACGGCTTCAAATTGCCGAGGTAGGTCATGCCGACCGTCTCGGTCGGCGGCCCCTCGTTGACGAGGTCCAGGTAGCGTTCGCGGGTTTCATCATCGATCTCGGGCAACGACAGCGACACGGCGCGCACCAGGTGCGCGTACGGGCTATCGAATTTCTCCAGCGCCGCACGCAGAACCTCGATGCCGTCGCGGTGCGCGGCGAGTAGTTCCTGAGCGATCGGCGAGTCCGACAGCGCCGAGAACTCCAGCACCATCGGCAGGTAATCCGGCAGTTCGTCGGCGTCGACCTGCCAGCCGGCCGCCCGATACGCCTCGACAAAACGCACCAGCGCCATGCCGCGGCGACGAGTATCGCCGGCCGCGTAGTAGGTGAGGTACGGGCAGCATTTGCGCTTCAGATCGAAGATCGCGGTGAAATGGGTGGCGAGCTCCTGCTCGCTCCAGCCGTCGATCGCCGTGAAGAACGCGACGAACGCCTCCCGCAGCGGTTCGGGCAGTTGAATAACGCCTGAACGCACCAGCGAAAACTGCCGCTGCCGCTGGGGCGTGGGGTAGTCCAGCAGAATCGACGCCGCCATGTGCGCGATAACGCCGTGCTCGGGCGTGAGCGGCACGGCTGCCATGAACCGCGGGGCCACCTTCGGCGCCCGAAAGCCGAAATTCACCCGCGCAGCGAGTGCCGCAGGAAGGCGGGTGGCGGCGCTCATGCCGCGCTCCCGGCATCCGCTTTGGGCGGGAACATGCCCTTCGGCACCCCGCCACCAGTCCAGTTGAGCAGGTTGACCCGGCCAGGGGTCACTGGGCGGGTCTTGATGATCGGCGAGTCGCCGACCATCTGGTTGTAGTTGTCGACGGTCGCGTTCAGCGGCATGCCGGGGGTATTGCTGTACGGGCCCGCGGGGCCGGCGTCGCCGCCGTTGTGCGGGCCGGCGTGCTCGCGCGGGCCGCCCATCCCTGGGCCGCCGTCATTGGAGAGCGAGCAGCCGAGCTCGTCGAGCTCCCGCGCGGTCTCAACGTGCGCCTTCGGAATGACGTAACGGTCTTCATACTTGGCGATCGCGAGCAGCCGGTACATGGCCGTGATGGTCTCGCCGGTCATGCCGACAGCGTTCGGGATGCGCTCGTCTGGCTCGTTGCCGAGGTTGATGCCCCGCATATAGGCGCGCATCGCGGCGAGCTTGCGCAGCGACAGCTCGACCGGAACGACGTCGCCGGCCGAGAACAGCCCGGCGAGGTATTCCACCGGGATGCGCAGTTTGTCGATCGCGGCGAACAGGGTGCGCGCGTCTTCGCCGTCGCTGCCGGAGTTGCTCACGACGTCGACGACCGGGGACAGCGGGGGGATGTACCAGACCATCGGCATGGTGCGGTATTCCGGGTGCAGCGGCAGGGCGATCTCGTACTCGGAGATGAGCCTGTAGATGGGGCTGTTCTGGGCGGCTTCGATCCAGTCGTCGGCCATGCCCTCCGCCATGGCGGCGGCGATGACCTCGGGATCGAACGGGTCGAGAAAGCAGGCACGCTGGGCGTCAAGCAGGTCGTGCTCGTTTTCGATCGAGGCCGCTTCGAGCACCGCGTCGGCGTCGTACAGCATGAGGCCAAGGTAACGCAGACGTCCGACACAGGTTTCGGAGCAGATGGTGGGCTTGCCCTGCTCGATCAGCGGGTAGCAGAGCGTGCACTTTTCGGCCTTGCCCGTTTTGTGGTTGAAGTACACCTTCTTATAAGGGCAAGCGGAGACGCACATGCGCCAGCCGCGGCATCCGTCTTCGTCCACAAGCACGATGCCGTCTTCTTCACGCTTGTACATGGCGCCGGAGGGGCAGGCGGCGACGCAGGCGGGGTTCAGGCAGTGCTCGCAGATGCGCGGCAGGTAGAACATGAAAGTTTCTTCGAACTCCATCTTCACCTTCTCGCTCATCGTGGCGAGGATCGGGTCCGAGCTCGCGGTCTCCTGCGAGCCGCCGAGGTCGTCGTCCCAGTTGCCCGACCATTTGATGTCGATGTCCTGGCCGGTCAAGAGCGATTTCGGGCGGGCGACCGGGCTTTGGGTGCCGGCCGGAGCCGTGGTGAGCATGTCGTAGTCGTAGGTCCACGGCTCGTAGTAGTCGTCGATCTGCGGCAGGTTGGGGTTGTTGAAGATCTGCGAAAGCTTCTTCAGCCGTCCGCCGGCCTTGAGCCGCAGCCGGCCGCGCTTGTTGCGTACCCAGCCGCCCTTCCACTTCTCCTGGTTTTCGTATTCGCGCGGGTAGCCGAGGCCGGGCCGCGTCTCCACGTTGTTGAACCAGGCGTACTCGACGCCGGTGCGGTTGGTCCACACCTGCTTGCAGGTGACCGAGCAGGTGTGACACCCGATGCACTTGTCGAGGTTCATGATCATCGACATCTGGGCCATGACACGCATTAGTAGTCCACTTTCTGGCTGCGACGACGAATCACGGTGACCTCGTCGCGTTGGTTCCCGGTCGGGCCGAGATAGTTGAAGGCGAAGGACAGCTGGGCGTAACCGCCGATCAGATGAGACGGTTTCAAGAGGATGCGGGTGAGCGAGTTGTTGGTCCCGCCACGTATACCGCTGGTTTCGGCCACCGGCACGTTGATCGTGCGGTCCTTCGCGTGATACATGTACACCGTGCCCTCCGGCATGCGGTGCGACACGATCGCCCGCGCCACAACGACGCCGTTGCGGTTGTACGACTCGATCCACTCGTTGTCGCGCACTCCGATCTTGTCGGCGTCCTGCGGGCTCATCCAGATGGTCGGCCCGCCGCGGGACAGCGAGAGCATGAGCAGGTTGTCCTGGTATTCGGAGTGGATCGACCACTTCGAGTGCGGGGTCAGGTAGCGCACGGCGACCTCGGCGTGTCCGGTCGGGGCCTTACTGGTCGCGCCGACGATGGAGTCGTCGAACAGGCGGTGCATATCGAGCGGCGGCCGAAAGATCGGCAGCTGCTCACCCAATTCGATCATCCAGTCGTGATCGAGGTAGAAATGCTGGCGTCCGGTGAGGGTGTGCCAGGGCTTCAGATGTTCGACGTTGATGGTGAAGGCGCTGTAGCGGCGACCACCGTGCTCTGAGCCGGACCATTCCGGGGAGGTGAGCACCGGGACCGGCGCGCCCTGGACATCCGGGTAGGAGAAGCGCCGACCCTCGTTGTCGCTGGCCAGCTGGGCCAGCTTCACACCGGTGCGTTCCTCGAGCTGCCGAAAACCCTGGGTGCCGAGACGACCATTGGTCGTTCCCGAGAGCGCGAGCACCATTTCACAAGCGTGAATGGCGGTCGACAGTCGCGGACGGCCGGCGGCCGGGCCGTCAACCACGAGACCGTTCTTCTTGCCGAGGTAGGCAACCTCAACGTCGGGGTTGAATTTCACTCCCTTGGTGACCATGCCGAGCTTTTCGGTGAGTGGCCCGAGCGCGCCAAGCTGCGCGGCGAACGCCGGGTAATCACGTTCCACCACGACGAGCTTCGGCATGGTGACACCGGGGATGAGCGGCTGGTTGTTCAGCACGGTGCCGTGCGGTGTGGCCATGCCGTCGGGGGTGTCGTGTTGCAGAGGCGCTGCGACCAGGTCTTTGCGCACGCCGAGGTGCGTGACGGACATCTCGGAGATCTTGGCGGCGAGCACGTGAAAGATGTCGAAGTCGGTCTTGGCCTGCCACGGCGGCGCGATCGCGGGGTTGAACGAGTGAATAAACGGATGCATATCCGTCGTCGAGAGATCGTTTTTCTCATACCAGGTGGCCGGCGGCAAGACCACGTCACTGTAAATGGTCGTAGAGGTCATGCGGAAATCGCTCGTGACCAACAAGTCGAGCTTGCCTTCCGGCGCACTCTCATGCCATTTCATGGTCTGCGGGCGGCGCGCCGGCATGGACTCGACGGCGCGCACGGCGGACGGCGCCCCGAGCAGGTGCTTGAGAAAATACTCATTGCCCTTACCCGAGGAGCCGAGCACGTTGGCCCGCCACACCACGAGCACCCGCGGAAAGTTCTCGGGCGCGTCCGGGTCTTCGCAGGAGAACTCGAGCGAGCCGTCCTTCAACGAATCGACGACGTACTCGGCCGGTTCCTGACCAGCGGCGATCGCGTCGTCGACCAAGTCGAGCGAGTTGCGGTTGAAAGTGGGGTAGCTGGGCATCCAGCCGCGCTTAGCCGATTCGACCATGGTGTCCGCGGTGGTGCGTCCCTTGAATATCCCGGCGCCGAGCGGGCTGGCGAGGGTGTCTGCGCTCAGGCCGTCGTACCGCCACTGGTCGGTGGCGAGGTAGAAGAAGCCGGTGCCGATCATCTGGCGCGGCGGCCGCACCCAGTCCAGTCCGAAAGCGTACTGGCCGTACCCGGTGAGCGGACGCACCTTTTCCTGGCCGACATAGTGGGCCCAGCCGCCGCCATTCACGCCCTGGCAGCCGGTCATGGTGGTGAGCGCGAGAAAGGCCCGGTAGATGGTGTCGGAGTGGAACCAGTGGTTGGTGCCGGCGCCCATCAAAATCATCGACCGGCCCTCGGAGTCCTCGGCGTTCTGCGCGAATTCCCGGCCGATGCGCGCCGCGGCCTGCCACGGCACCGAGGTGATCTCCTCTTGCCAGGCGGGGGTGCCTGGAGTGGAGGCGTCGTCGTAGCCGGTTGGCCACTCCCCCGGCAGGCCGTCGCGGCCGACGCCGTACTGAGCGAGCAGCAGGTCGAACACGGTCGTCACGAACACACCGGCGACCTCGCGCACGGGCACGCCGCGGCGCACGATGCCGGCGGCTCCGGCGTGCTGCTGGGCCTCCTGCTGCCCGGCGGGGCTGTCAACATCGGGCGTTTCGTCGAAGCGGGGCAGGTCGATCGCGACAGAGCGACCGTCGTAGTCGGGGGCATCCGCTATGGAAAGGAGTGGGTCGCGGCCCTCGAGGTCGAGGTTCCATTTGCCCTTGTCGGCCTCGCTGAACCGGTGCCCGATCGACCCGTTCGGCACGAAGGCCTCACCGTTCTCGTCGAGCATGACCGTCTTGAAGGCTGCGCTTGAAACGGATGCGTCGGTGCCAGGCAGCGCGTCGGCCGTCAGAAACTTGCCGGGAACCCAGGCATCCTGGCGCGGAACGAGCGCGATCAGGTAGGACGAGTCGCTGAACTTCTTCATATAGTCGACGAAGCGCGGGGTGCGGCGGTCGACCAGAAACTCCTTGAGCACGACGTGGCCCATGGCCAGGGCGAGGGCACCGTCGGTTCCGGGGTGCACGGCGAGCCACTCGTCGGCGAACTTGGAGTTGTCGGCGTAGTCGGGCGAGACGGTGATGACCTTCTGGCCGCGGTAGCGGGCCTCGACCATGAAATGCGCATCGGGGGTGCGGGTGACGGGAACGTTGGAGCCCCACATGATGAGGTAGCTGGAGTTCCACCAGTCGGCCGATTCGGGCACGTCGGTCTGGTCGCCGAACACCTGCGGGCTGGCGACGGGGAGGTCGGCGTACCAGTCGTAGAACGAGAGCATGGTGCCGCCGAGCAGCGAGATGAAGCGGTTGCCGACGCCCTGCGACACGATCGACATGGCCGGAATCGGGCTGAAGCCGACCACCCGGTCTGGCCCGTACTGCTTGATGGTGTGCACGTGGGCGGCGGCGACGATCTCGGCGGCTTCGTCCCAGCTGGCCCGAACCAGGCCGCCCTGGCCGCGGGCGCTTTTATACTGGCGGGCAGTTTCGGGGTTGCCGGTGATCTCAGCCCAGGCCAGCACGGGGTCACCGAGACGGGCCTTCGCTTCGCGGAAGAGGTTCAGCAGTACGCCGCGAACGTAGGGGTACCGCACCCGGGTGGGCGAGTAGGTGTACCAGCTGAACGCGGCGCCGCGGGGGCAGCCTCGGGGCTCGTATTCGGGTGAATCGGGGCCAACACTCGGATAGTCGGTCTGCTGGGTTTCCCAGGTGATAATGCCGTCCTTGACGTACACCTTCCAGGAGCAGCTGCCGGTGCAGTTCACGCCGTGGGTGCTGCGCACCTCTTTGTCGTGGGTCCAGCGGTCACGGTAGAACGCGTCGGCGGCGCGGCCGCCGGTCTTGAACACGCTGCGCAGGTCCTCGCTGGTTTCGCCGCGACGCAGAAAGCGACCGAGCTTGAGCAGCGAATCGGCGACCGGACCGTCGGTACCGGGCTTGCTGGTGGTGCTCGTTGTGCGTGTTTTCACGGCTGCCCCTTGCCTGCCGGGGAATGCCGAAGCGCTATTCCCCCTCAGAACGAGCTAAGCCGGTGCCCCCCGCGGCCGACAACCGCAAAGTGCCGGTAATAATGTTTTACCCCGGTTCGCGAGAGCGCAAAAAGTGCCCGTTTGAGGTGTCCAATCGGGCACTTTTTGCGCTCTCGCGTTCAGCGGGAAGGGGAGCCACGTCGATCACGCAGAGATGCGGGGCGTCGATGAGGTTCAGGCCGACTGCGCGAAGGGGGCCGTCGGCCTGCTCCAGCACTCCTTGAATCAACCGGTAGTGCACGCCGCAGACCTCGGGGTGATCCTTGACCATCTCCGAGTACGGGCAGTCGTGCAGGTTGACCTGTTCACCGTTGGCGGCGACGCTCGCATCGAAGCCGGCCTGATCCAGGTGGTCGTCGAGGGCATCGAGCTGACGCCGGGCTGCGGGGCCGGTGCAGCCGGCCAAGGCGGGCTGGCCTGCAGGAAGAAGCAGCAGCATACGTCTCAACTGCTCGGCACGCTCCTGCGCGGCCTCGATCTTGCGGGCGCGAATCGAACCGAGTTCGGTACTGACCCCGCCGGCGGCACTGTAGAGCATCTTCGGGCGACCCTTGCTGTCGCGCGGCTCGGGCGCACAGGTGACGAAACCGTCGTTGATCAGGCGATCGAGGTGTTCGCGGGCAGTGTTGGGGTGCAGGCCAGCGGCTTCGGCGAGGTCGTTGACCGTCATCGTTCCGCGACTTTGCAGCTGAAAGAGCAGGTTCATGCGGCTCAGACTGGCGAGCGTTTTGTAACTCGGAGGTTGGGCGGCCATGACTCCATTATGACCTCCCAGGCGTGAATCAACTGCAGGGGGCAGCAGCAGAAACTGTCACTTTCTCTCCCTCCCGCCGCAGATTCTCCGGCTGAGCGGCTGGGAAGCAAATCATTCAACGCAAAGTAATAGTCTTAACATACGAAACACGCAGGAAGTGGGACCACATGGCGGCAAAAGCCCGCACGCGACCAAAGGCAGTAGTCGAGTCCACTGGCGGTGAACCCGCAGACATCCTGCGTGACTATTACGAACGGATGTCGCTGGTGCGGGCCTTCGAGCTGCGCTCCAGCGAGATGTATGCTCGCGCCAAAATCGGCGGCTACTGCCACCTGAACCTCGGCGAAGAAGCAACAGTCGTCGGTCTGATGGCCGCCATCGAGACCCGCGACTACCTGTTCACCGGCTACCGCGACCACGGCTACGCCCTGATGCGCGGCCTCTCCCCCGAGCGCGTGATGGCCGAGCTGTTCGGCAAGGTCACCGGCGTCTCCGGCGGACGTGGCGGCTCGATGCACCTGTTCGACGCCGAGGCGCGCCTGCTCGGCGGCTACGGCATCGTCGGCGGGCAGATTCCCCCGGCCACCGGCGCCGCGCTCGCCCTGAAATATCAGGAAACGGCCGGCCCCGACGCTGCCGCCGTGATGTGCCTGCTCGGCGACGGCACCACCAACATCGGTGCGTTCCACGAATCGCTCAACCTGGCCGGCCTGTGGAAGCTTCCGATCGTCTACGTGATCGTCAACAACGGCCTCGGCATGGGAACGACGGTGGAGAAGGCATCCGCTGAACCCGATCTGTACAAGCGCGGCGCGTCGTACCGCATGCCCGGTATCCGGGTCGACGGGGATGACGTTCTCGCCGTGCGCGATGCCGCCCGCGACGCCCTGAAGCAGGCTCGCGAATCCCGCCAGCCGGTGCTGCTCGAGGTCATGTGCTACCGGTTGCGCGGCCACTCCGTCGTCGACCCGGCCCGCTACCGCTCGCCCGAAGACACCACGATCGCCCAGCAGTCCGACCCGGTACCAAGCTTTCGCACCGAGCTGATCGCCTCCGGCGTGCTCAGTGAAGCGGATGCCGCCGCCATCGACGAGGCCGCCGACGTGCGCGTTTCTGAGGCGGTCGACTTCGCCGACGAGAGCCCCGAGCCCGAGGTCGCCGACCTGTTCAAGTATGTATACGCAACCCCGGTGGCGAATGCGCCATCCGCTTTGCCCGGAGAACCCGTTATGGACGCACTGTGATGACTACCGAAGTAGCAACAACCCGCACGATCACCTACCGCCAGGCACTCAATGAGACCCTGCGCGCCGAACTCGAGCGTGACGAGAAGGTCTTTCTGGTCGGCGAAGAGATCGGGGTGTTCGAGGGGTCATACAAGATCACCGCCGGACTGCTCGAAGACTTTGGACCCGATCGGGTGCTCGACGCCCCGATCGCCGAGGAGGGGTTCGTGGGCGCGGCCCTCGGCGCCGCGATGCTCGGTATGCGTCCCGTGGTCGAGATCATGACCATCAACTTCAGCCTCATCGCGATCGACCAGATCGTGAACCACGCCGCCAAAATGCGCTCGATGTTCGCCGGTCAGGTCTCCATTCCGCTGGTCATTCGCATGCCCGGTGGTGGCGGCCAGCAGCTCGCCGCAACCCACTCGCAGAACCTCGAGGTCTGGTACGCGCACATTCCCGGGCTCAAGGTCGTCGCCCCGTCGACCCCGGCCGACGCGAAGGCGCTGCTGACCGCGGCGATTCGCGATGACGACCCGGTGATCTTTCTGGAGAACCTCTCGCTGTACAGCGCCAAGGGCGAGGTTCCCGACGGCGAACAGGTCGCCGAGATCGGCAAGGCTGCGGTCGTCAAAACCGGCACCGACCTCACCATCGTGAGCTACTCGCGCGGCACCACGACCGCCCTCGAGGTGGCCCATCAGCTCGAAGCTGAGGGCCTGTCAATCGAGGTCGTCGACCTGCGCAGCCTGCGTCCGCTGGACCGCGAGACCATCTGCGCCTCGGTTCGCAAGACCGGCCACGCCGTCGTCTTCGAAGACGACTGGCTCAGCTACGGCATCGGCGCCGAGATCTCGGCGACCATCGGCGAGGGCGTGTTCGACTTTCTCGACGCCCCCGTGCGCCGCGTCGCCGCCGCCGAGGTTCCGCTGCCCTACGCCAAGGCCCTCGAGAAGGCCGCGCTTCCCAGCGCCGCCGACCTCGCCAAGGTCGTGCGCGAAGTACTCAACATCTCAACTACCCCGAACGACAAGTAGGAGCCGGCCATGCCCGACGTCATCATGCCCCGCCTCTCCGACACCATGGAGGAGGGCGAACTCAGCCGCTGGATGAAGCAGGTCGGCGACGAGATCCACAAGGGCGACGTGCTCGCCGAGATTGAAACCGACAAAGCCACGATGGACCTTGAGGCCTTCGACAACGGCGTCCTCGAGCAGCTGCTCGTCGTCGCCGGCACCCTGGTGCCGATCGGCGAGGCAGTCGCCCGCATCGGCGACGGCAGCAATATCGTCACGGATGGCGCGACACCCGCTGCGCCGGTTGCGACGGCTGCTCCAGTTGCGACGGCTGCTCCAGTTTCGACCACTGCCCCGGCAGCGGATGCCGCAGCTCCGGCTGCACTGCCCGCCGCATCAGCCCCGGCCCCCGTCGCGGTGGCTCCGACCGCTCCCGCCGCACCGGAGGCTCCGGCCGCGACGCCGACGCCGACCGGCGAGCTCCGGACCTCGCCGCTGGCCCGCAAGATCGGCCGCGAGCATGGAATCGACCTGCACACGATCGCGGGCACCGGGCCGCAGGGCCGTATCACCCGCACCGACGTTGACACGGCGATCCTGGCTCAGGCATCCGCCGCATCCGCTCCGGTGCCGGTAGCCGCTGCGGCAGCCCCGACCGCCGTTTCGGCCGACTCGGTCTCCGTGCCGGTCAGCCGCATTCGCGCCGTTACGGCCCGCCGGCTCACCGAGAGCCAGGCCGTGCCGCACTTCTTCCTGACGAGCGTCGTCAACGTGGAACGTCTCGTCGCGTTCCGCACCGACGTCAACGCTTCGCTCGAGACGGTCGGCAACAAGGTCAGCCTGAACGACCTGTTCGTGCGCGCCTGCGCTGTCGTGCTGCGCGCGCACCCCGAGGTGAATGCATCCTGGGGCGATGGAGTCATTCTGCGCCACAACCACGTGAACGTCGGCGTGGCCGTCGCGACCGACGACGGACTGCTCGTTCCAGTGGTGGCCGACGCCGACCAGAAGTCGCTCGCCGCCATCGCCACCGAGACGCGCGCCCTGGCCGGGCTCGCCCGCACGGGCAGCCTGTCCCTGGCGCAGATGTCTGGCGGAACCTTCACCATCAGCAACCTCGGCATGTTCGGCATCGACTCGTTCACCGCCGTACTCAACCCGCCGGAGGCCGGAATTCTGGCGATCGGCGCGGCCACCGAGGTCCCCCAGGTGCGCGATGGCCAACTCGTCAGCGTGCCCATGGTCAAGATCACCCTGACCGTCGACCACCGAGTGCTCGACGGGGCCGTCGCGGCGGCGTTCCTGCGCGACCTGACCCAGCTGCTCGAGGAGCCGCTGCGCATCGTCCTCTAGCCCGGGCTACCCCGGCGCTCGCGCGGCGCTGGCGCCGGGGGAACTTCTTTGGCGGCGACGACGTCGGCCATCGCGAGAGTCACCAGTCCGCGCTGGGTTTCCACCGAAACGGATGCCGCGCTGCGGCTGCGCAAAAACCCGAGCGCGTCCGTATAGCCACCGGGGATTCGCGTGCGCACGACGACCCGGGTGCCGAGCGGGGCATCCGCTAGAAAAGCGAACGGATCGCTCATCGCATCAGGCTGTATTTTTCGACCCGCGCCGACTCCCCGGCGATCAGAATGATGTCGCCATCTTCGATCACCGTGTCGAGCGAGGTGTAGCTCCAGCCCACGCCAGGCCGATGAAACGCCGTCACGGTCACACCGTAGCGGGCGCGCACCTTCGCCTCGCCGAGCGGAACCCCGATCAGCGCGCGCGGCGGCGCCGTTTTCACGAGCGCGAAGTTCTCACCGATCTCGATGTAGTCCTGCATGGCACCGCGCACGAGGTGCGCGACCCGTTGGCCCATATCTTTTTCGGGGTAGATAACGTGATTGACGCCGAGTTGGGTAAGAATTTCCCCGTGCGGGTCACTGACAGCCTTGGCCCAGATATTCGGAATGCCGAGCTTGAGCAGCAGGGACGCGGTCAGAATGTTCGCCTGAATGTCACCGCCGATAGCCACCACCACGCTCGAGAAGTCGGGCACCGAGAGCTCGCGCAGCGTCGCCTCCTTGGTCGAGTCGGCGCGCACCACGTGCGTGAGCAGCCGGTTGTGCGCCTGCACGATTTCTTCGTCACCGTCGATGCCGAGTACCTCGGTGCCGCTCTTCATGAGTTCGAGGGCCAGGGAGCTGCCGAACCGGCCGAGGCCGATGACGACGACCGATTCGGCTTCGGCCAGGCGGGCCGGGTCACGATGCCCAAACAGCGAATATTTAGCCAATGATCGGCCTTTCCTTGGGGAGTTCATAGGTGGTGTGCCGTTCGCGCAGGGCGATAGTAGAGCCGATGGTGATCGGACCGAGACGGCCGACGAACATGAGCAGGATAAGAATGATCTGCCCCTCCCAGGGCAGCCCGGCAGTGATTCCGGTGGACAATCCCACGGTCGCGAAGGCGCTGATCGCCTCGAACAACAACGCGTCCATTGAGATATCCGTCATGAGCATGAGGGCCACGGTCGCGGCGATGATCACGCCGACCGCGAGCAGGGCGATCGTGATCGCCTCCCGGTGCACCGCCCGGGAGAGCCGCTTGCCAAAAACGTTGACGGCAACCTCGCCGCGCAGCTCCGTCCAGACGATGAAGAACAAGACGGCGAAGGTCGTGATCTTGATGCCACCGGCGGTTCCGGCCGGGCCACCACCGATCAGCATGAGCACGTCCATTCCGAGCAGGCTCGCCGAATCCATCTGGCCGATGTCGATGCTGTTGAAACCCGCGGTGCGGGTCTGCACGGACTGAAAGAAGCCGGTCAGCAACTTGCCGGGCCAGTCGAGCGGCCCGAGCGTATTCGGATTCGACCATTCAACGGCGGTGATATATACCGTTCCGAGACTGAGCAATGCGATCGTGCCGGCCACGACGACGCGGGTGTTCATGGTCCAGGTGCGAATCGACCAGGCACTCTTTGACCGAGGATGCCGCAGCTGCCGCCGCAACTGAACGATCACCGGAAACCCCAACCCACCCAGGATGACGGCGGCGCTGATCGGCAGGCAGATCCAGGCATCCGTTGAAAAACCCATCAGGTTGTCGCTGAACAGGGCAAAGCCGGCGTTATTGAAGCTCGACACGGAGTGGAACACTCCCAACCAGACGGCCCGGCCGACCGGTTCGCCGTAGCCGACCATGAAGCGCACGGCCAGCATGATCGCGACGGTCAGCTCGATGACCAGCGAGATGCGCACGACACCGAGCACGAGTCCCTTGACGTCTTCGAGACCGACACTCTTGGTTTCGGCGGCGGCCGTGATGCGCGAGCGCAGCGAGAGTTTGCGGGCGATCGCCAAACCGACCACCGAGGCGAACGACATAATACCGAAGCCGCCGATCTGGATCAGCCCCAGAATCACGATCTGGCCGAACGGCGTCCAGTAGACCGCCGTGTCGACGACGGTCAGACCGGTGACGCAGACGGCGCTCGTGGCGGTGAACAGCGCCTCCATGAAGGACGCCCCTCCCGGCCCGACCCGCGCGTTCGGCAGCATGAGTAGCGCGGTGCCAACCAGGATGGTCAGGGCAAAACCGGTGACGACGACTTGCGCCGGGTGCAGGCGATACCGCTTCGATGTGTTGCCGCGTTCGCGGACGGCCCGTGAGTGCACAGAGCCAACTCTACGCGGGGAGTCCGCGCTGGCTCGGACATGCAGGAATGTGGGGCGTCAGGCTCCCCGGGCCTGAAGCGTGGGCGGCCCCAGCTCCCCGGGCCCACCTTGTGAACCCGGGCCCAGTTTCTAAACTGGGCCCGCATTCCGGACCCGGGCCCGGCACAGGAACGTGCCGGCCTCGATTGTGCGGCAGTTATTTGTAGTCGGTTTGACGGGCTTCGTCTAGCCCCCCAACTTCGGACCGCGACTCCGACAACAAGTGCGCAATACTCAACCTGGGGGATCGACAATGACGATAAGTGATGAGGTAGAACCGGCGCAAATACGTGTGCTGCGACCGCGGGAGCGCATCGTTTCGCACGCGATCATCGCGGCGCTCGCCCTGTTCATCCCGCTCTTTCTCGTGTTGTACTGGCTGTCCATTCCTCGCCAGACCTGGCCGTTTGTGCTCGAAATCCAATGCGGGTTCACCGCCCTTGGTGTGATCTTCGGGCTCGGAGTCAGCAAAATGGCCCTGCGCGTCACCCCCGACCGACTATCGGTTCGGAGTCTGCTCGGTCGCGAAACGCACGTCGCCACCGCCGATATCGGCAGCGTGGTGCTGGTCGAGCTCTATCAGAGCGGGACGGCCGATTGCCTGCCGCACCTGTATTTGCTTGATGCTGCCGGCGATGTGCTCGTGCACCTGAGTGGCCAAATCTGGTCGCGGTCCACGATTGAGAGCGTGATCGACCAGCTCGGTGTCGCTGTGCTGCGCCCACCCGACCCGCTGACCGTGGCCGAACTCGGCCGACTGCGGCCTCAGCTGGTGCGCCGCCTGGCGCGACACGCAGCCCGGCTGAACGGCTGAACGGCTAGTGCCCGCGCCCCGACACCACATCGGCTACCCGCGCGAGCGGTGACGTCGTGCGGCGGCCGGTCAGCTCGGTGCGGTCGGCGAGCGAGTAGGCCCGATAGAGCGCCGTGACTGCGAGCCAGCGCAGCGGTTCCGGCTCCCACGGGCGCACCCGATGGTTCACCCAGGGCAGTTCGGTGAGCGAACTGCTCCGGCCGAGAATGAGGTCGGTCAGAGTACGGCCGGCCAGGTTCGTGGTCGCCACCCCGGTGCCCACATAGCCGCCGGCCCAGGCCAGTCCGGTCTGCGGGTCGAGACCGACGGTCGCGGCCCAATCCCTGGGTACACCGAGCACGCCCGACCACGCATGATCGATGCCCGCGTCCTTCGTCGCCGGGAAGAAGCGCACCAGAATCGCGCGGAGGGCGTCGATGGTGGCTTGCGGGGTCTGGCCGTCGGCATCCGTTTTCGAACCGAATCGGTAGGGAACCCCGCGCCCGCCGATGGCGATGCGGTCGTCGCTCGTGCGCTGCGCGTACATGTAGGCGTGCGCCATATCCCCCAGGGTTTCCCGGCCCGACCAACCAATCTTTTCCCAAACGGATGCGTCGAGCGGCTCGGTCGCGATCAGCGACGAATTCAGGGGAAGCCAGGTGCGATGCAGCCCCTTGAGCGTGGCCGTGAAGCCCTCGGTCGCACGCACAACGAACGCGGCGTCGACGGTACCGTGTTCGGTCACCGCCTGGTTGGCCGCGATCTCGCTCACCGGGGTGTTCTCGTAGAGCTCAACGCCGAGCGAAACGACCGTGCGGGCCAGTCCGGCCACGAGCTCCGCCGGATTGATGCGGGCGCAGTGCGGATGCCACATACCCCCGGTCATTCCCGCCACGTTGATGCGGTTTTGCGCCTGGGCCCGCGAGAGCACCTCGACGTCGGTGTGCGCCCAGGTCTGCTCGGCCCGGGCGGCAGCTTCGAGGCGGTGCTGCTGCGGGGCATCGTAGGCGACGGTGAATTCGCCGCCCTTGACGATGCCGGCGTCGATGCTCTCCGCTGCGGCCACCCGGATGACCTCGTCGACCGTGTCGTTCATCGCGGCCTGAAAGTTTTCAACCGCCGGGCGGCCGTGGTGCTTCAGGTACTGGTCGCGGCCACCGGTGATCGAGTTGGTGAGCCAGCCGCCGTTGCGTCCGGAGGCGCCGAACCCGGCGAAACGGGCTTCGAGCACCACAATGCGTAGCTGCGGCGCCGCCTTCTTGAGGTAATACGCGGTCCACAGTCCGGTATAGCCGGCGCCGACAATGACGACGTCGGCGCGGGTCGACCCGGGCAGGGTCGGCCGCGGCGCTGGCTGGCCGAGCTGGTTCCACCAGAACGAGACGTCGCCATTGCGCACCGGGGTCACTCGAGTCACGATTGCGCTGCCTTCTTTCGGTCTCGTTCAAGCCGCAGCCGGGCGGCGAGTGCGCGCTCGCCATCGAGCTTCGCGGCGACCGGAGCCCACAGCACAATTGCAACTCCGGCACCGAGCAGCAACCCGCCGATGGTGTCGGTCAGCCAGTGCACACCGAGGTAGGTACGGCTGAGCAGCATGACGATCGTGTACGCGGCACCGGCCAGGGCGACCCACAACCGCGGAAAGATGATGGCGAGGCACACCGCCATGGTCGCCGCATTGGCGACGTGGCCAGACGGAAAGGAGCCAAAATCGGATGTGACCAGCATGTCTTCTGGTCGGGCACGGCCAAAGACCTGCTTCAGGACTTGCACACCGCCGGCACTGACCACGGTCGCCACGAGATAGTAGCCGGCCGCCCACGGACGTTTGATGAACACGATGACCAAGGTGATGACGATCGGCACGATCAGCACGCCGAACAGACCGCCACCGAGGGCGTTCATGAACAGCGACGGAACCTCCCAGATCGGAGAGCGGTGTTCGATGACCTCGCCCATCCACTCGGTGTCGACCTCGAGGGCGAGTCCGTTGGCACGTACGACGACGACCAGGCCAAGCAGTGCGGCCAATGCGACGGCAGCTATCCCGCTGATCACGGGCCAGCGGCGGGAGATGCGGCGCGCTGCGGGGTCGGCGGCACGCTCCGGAGACTTCGGGTTCGTCATCCCGCCATCGTAGAACAGCCGCTCCGGATTGGGCCATCGGCGGGCCGGACCCGCGCCATCCGCTCCCCTGAATGTGTACCCCCGCACCTGCACCCCCGCACCTGCACCGGGCCCGGGCCCGGAACGTGGGCCCAGGCTAGATCATGGGCCCGCGACCGTAAGGTGGGGCCCGCCCGCGTGCTCCCGCAAATCTTGGGCGCGCTCCCCGACGGGCCGAACCCGCACCATCCGCTCCCCCCTAATGCGTACCCCCGATGCATGCCCCCGCACCTGCACCGGGCCCGGAACGTGGACCCAGGTTAGATCATGGGCCCGCGACCGTAAGGTGCGCCCGCAGAGCCTGGTCCCGGCAACCTGGTCCCGGCAACCTGGCCACGTCAGCCTGGTCCCATCAGCCTGGTCCACACCCGCTCAGACCCAACAATTCGCACCGCGGCGCGGTCCCTGATCCGCGTTGCTGGGTTCAGTTGGCTTCGGCGTCCTGCTTCCGCTTGAGTTCGAGCATGAGCGGGCTCTTACTGGCCAGCGGAATCAGCGTCTGCGTCGGGTCGATGCTCGCGGGTGGTTGCAGCCAGAACTCCCCCGGCTCGCCAATCACCCGCCAGCCTTCCTGGTGAAGTCGGCGGTGGCAGGGGCCGCAGAGCAACAGCCCCAGGTCGATGTCGGTCGCGCCGGTGTCGCGCACCCACTGGTCGGCGTGGTGCGCCTCCGTTCGGGAGGGTGGCATGTCGCAGCCCGGAAACATGCAGCCGCCGTCACGTACGCCCATGGCCACGCGCTGCGCCTCACTGAAAGTTCGCATGGTGCGGCCCAATTTCAGCGGATGCCCCGCCTCGTCTACCAACAGCCGCAGCTGGCCGGTGTTGCAGAGAAACCGTTGCACCGTTTCGAGGGAGATCGGGGCGGGGTTGCCTTCAAGGAATCCATGCCCCACCCGCCCGCGCTGCCCGGTCTGCTCGCTCAGGCCGCTCTGCCCGGCCTGCCCGGCCTGCTCGCTCTGCCCGGTCTGCCCAGCCTGCTCGCCCTGCTCGGCCTGCTCGCTCTGCCCGCTCTGCCCGGTCTGCTCGTTCAGGCCGGCCTGCTCGCTCAGGCCGCTCTGCTCGCTCTGACCGAATTGCCCGGTGATCTCGTTCCGGGCTTCAGCGACGTCGGCCGGCACGAGTCCGGCTCGCTGAAGGTCGGCCTGGGTGACGATGATCCGCACCGCCGGCTGGCGTCCGCCATACATTTTGGTGGGGTCTGCGTCGGTGCCGGTCTTGAGCAGCGCGGTGAAGGAGTCCGCGGCAATCTGGTCCACGGTACGCGGGTCGTTCCGTACCCGGTCCGCCCAGGCCTCCTGCTCCGGATCTACGAAGCGCACGCCTCCGCGCTGGCGCGGGCTGGTGAGGCAGTCGTAGGCACTGAGCCAGTACTCGCCCTGTTCGGGGGCGAACAGCCCGCTGAGCACGACCATGCCGTCCTGGCGGCGGAACAGCTTGAACTTGGTATCGTCGCGGGCCTGCTTCTCCCGAGCCCGAATGCCAGCCTCGTCGAGCTGGTCCCGCAACCGGCGAGCCCGGCGGAATACCAGCTCAACGTTGAGCCCGATCACCTCCGGCACCAGCGCCGTGAGCGCGGCGCGCAAAATATCGGCAGACACTGCCAGGTCAATCTCGCCCAAACCTCGGCGCAGCGCGTCGGCCTGGTCCACCGTGAGAGTGCCGGCGGCAACGGCATGCACGATCGGCGCCTGCCACGGCACTACCGGCCGGCCCACCAGTGCACCGGCATCGATGCCACCCGCACCGTCGTCATCGCCTTCCGCCGAAAACTTTTCGGCAGCATCCGTTTCACCGATCAAAATGCCCGAGGCGACCAGCTTCTCTGCCTCCCCACGGCTGGAGCCGTTGACGTGTTGCACCATTGCCACCGGCGTCGCGAACCCCTGCCGCGCAGCCAAACCCTCGCTTCCCAGCTCGGGCCGGGACCGGCGCGCGACCGTACCGGCCATCCACGCCGCAAACACGTCGAGCAATCGCCGGGCCTCAGCCAGTGACCGCTGCCCGGCCAGCACATCGGCCTCGCCCAAAGCATCAAACGCCGCGCTGCAATCGCCCAGAGCGGCGACCCGATCGGCCGCCCGGCGAAGCTCATCAGCGAGGTTGTGCATACCCCAATTCTCCCACCGCTCCCCCGAAACCACGAGAAAAGCTCATTATCAGTGGATGACGAATCGAACCTATCTCCTGTGGAGAAGCTCCGGAGAAAGTCAGCGCTCGAGCGCCGGAACGCTGCGCGGGCGCACGATTAGCCAGAGAGAGAGCAGCGACACCACCGCGGTGACTCCCATAACGGATGCCATCGGTATCGACGTTCCCACTCCCAGCAGTCCCACAATCGGCGAGATCAGGCCGGCCACACCGAAGTTCGCCGCGCCAAGCAGCGACGCCGCGGTTCCGGCCTCATGCCCGTGCGCGTTGAGGGCAATGACCTGAACGCTCGGCAAAGTGAAGCCGCAGGCGGCGATGAAGAACCACAGCGGAACCAGAGTGCCCCACAGTCCCATGCCGGCAACGTCCAGAAGCACGATCGCCCCAGCGGTGAGCAGCAGCACAACGGTAGAGACCGACAAAATCCACTGCGGCCCAATGTTGAATCGGTGCATCAGCCGCGAGCTCAACTGCACACCGGTGACGATACCGAGCGAGTTCACGGCAAAGAGCAGGCCGTATTCCTGCGGACTGAACCGGTAGACATCCTGAAAGAGAAACGGCGAGGCCGAGAGGTAGGAGAACAGCCCGGTGAAGGTCATCGCCCCGATGATCGCGACGCCGACGAAGGTGCGGTCGCTCAGCACCGCTTTGTAGCGCTGCGCCAGGGTGTTGTGCCCCTTCACGTTGCGCTCGCTCTCGGGCAGCGTCTCCACGATCCAGAACGCGACGGCCAGAATCACGATGACGCCGTAGGCGGCGAGCACCCAAAAGATGCCGCGCCAGTTCATCACGAGCAGAAGCTGCGAACCGATGACCGGCGCAAGCACCGGCGCGAGGCCGCTGACCAGGGCCAGCCGGGAGAGCATACGCACGAGCGGCTTGCCGCCGAACAGGTCGCGCACCATGGCCATCGCCACGACCGCACCGGCCGCAGCGCCAAAGCCCTGCAGCACGCGGAACCCCGCGAGCACAATAATGTCGTTCGACATCGCAGCACCGACGCAGGCGAGGATGTGCACGCCGGTCGCCAGCATGAGCGGCAGCCGGCGGCCCACCTTGTCGCTCCACGGACCCACGACGAGCTGCCCGAACCCGAAACCAATCATGGTTCCGGTCAGGGTGAGCTGAATGACCGACGGCAAGACACCGAATTCACTCTCGAGTGTCGGGAAGGCCGGCAGGTAGAGGTCGATCGTGAACGGGCCCAGGGCGGTGAGGGCTCCGAGAATGAGAATGTAGACGATGCGCTGTCGCCGGCTCAGCTTGTCCCCGGGGTGCACGGCAGTCGAGGAAAGTTGCGCGGCACTGATGACGGGGATGCTGGCGGTAATCACGTAGCGGATGTCCTTGGCTGGTTTAGTGAGGATGGCTGGCGGGCGACACGGCCACCCTTGCGCTAAGCGCGGGGAGCGCGAAAGTATTCCCCCGATCCAGCTGCGGGTCGAGCAGCAGCGCCTCGAAGGCCAGCTCGGCCGCCCCGATCAACAGCAGATTCGAGCCGAGCAGCGCGGGCGCGATCTGCACCCCGTCGAACGCTGTCCCGAGTGACAGAGCGGCGACCGCGCGGCCGAGCCGGTCGGGGTCGGCTGCGTGCAGCGCGGCGAGAAAGCCGCCGAGCACGATCAGCTGCGGGTTGAGCACGTTCACCGCGCCAGCCAGGGCTACGGCCAGAAAGTCGAGCTGCCGGGCGACCTCGGCGTGCACCGCCGCGGAATCGGAGGCGAGCAGCGCGCGTTCGAGGGTGTCGGCATCCGTTTCGCTCGCGCGCAGGCCCAGCACTTCGAGCAGGGCGTCGCGGGTCACCTCCGCTTCGAGGGTGCCCGCGATGCCCGCCGAGTCTTTCTGCCCGCTCGCACTGACCCGGATGTGCCCGAATTCTCCGGCGTAGCCCGCTCGACCGCCGGCCGCGATGCCCCCGACGACGAGGCCGCCACCGATTCCGCTCGATCCGCCGTTGAGGTAGATCAAGTCGGTCATACCCTGCCCGGCGCCAAAGTAGCGTTCGGCGGTGACGCCGAGGCTCGCGTCGTTGGCCGCGACGACGGGCAGGCCCGTTGCCGCCGCGAGGAGGTCGCCGAGCGGCTCATCGACCCAGCCGAGGTGTGGGGCGTGGCGCACCAGCCCGTCGAACGCACGCACCAGGCCGGGCACAGCAACGCCTATTCCGATTATGGAATATTCGCTCAGGTCGTTTCGCAGATCGTCGATGATGCCGGCGGTGATCGCGACGGCCTCGGCGGTCGTCGGCGACGACGACGTTGCGAAGCGGATGCGGCGGTGCACGACGCCGCTCAGAGCGACCACTCCCACGGTAATCGCGTCGATCTCGGGGTTCACCGCGAGGGCCACCACGCGGTCGCTCGCCGCGACGATCGGACTCGGCCGACCGGCCAGTTTGGTCGGGTCGGGCGTGCGTTCCTCAACCAACCCGCGCTCGACGAGTTCGGCAACCAGGGCGCCGATGGTCGACCGGTTCAGGCCGGTCAGTCGGGTGAGCTGGGCGCGCGATGCTGCCCCGCTCCGGTGCACCAGGCGCAGAATGATCGACAGGTTGCGGCGACGCAGATCGTCATGGTTGGTGCCCTGCATGGCGTCCACTGCTCTCGACTCTCATTTTTCGATCAGAATTCAGGTTACCGCTCCGGATGGACATCCGGGGGTGATACGTTGCCAGAGTCAACAAATCATCGACGGCGCTGACGGACACGGGTGCCAGACAGGGACGTCATGGAGTTTCGTTATCTCGGCAACAGCGGATTAAAAGTTTCAGAAATCACCTACGGCAATTGGCTGACCCACGGTTCGCAGATCGAAAACGACACCGCGACGGCCTGCGTGCGCGCGGCCCTCGACGCGGGAATCAGCTCCTTCGACACCGCAGACGTGTACGCCAACACCATGGCGGAGCAGGTGCTCGGCAACGCGCTCAAGGGCGAACGCCGCCAATCTCTCGAGATTTTCACCAAGGTTTTCGGGCCAACCGGCCCCAAGGGCCACAACGACGTCGGACTCTCCCGCAAGCACATCCTCGAGTCGATCGACGGCTCACTAACCCGGCTGCAGACCGACTACGTCGACCTCTACCAAGCGCACCGCTACGACGTGGAGACCCCGCTCGAAGAGACCATGCAGGCCTTCGCCGACGTCGTGCGCCAGGGCAAGGCCCTCTATATCGGGGTGAGTGAGTGGAACGCCGAGCAGCTGCGAGCCGGCCACAAACTCGCCGCCGACCTGAATATTCAGCTCATCTCCAACCAGCCGCAGTATTCGATGCTCTGGCGCGTGATCGAATCCGAGGTGGTTCCGGCCGCTGAGGAACTCGGCGTTTCCCAGATCGTCTGGTCCCCGGTTGCGCAGGGCGTGCTTACCGGCAAGTATCTGCCGGGGCAGGCGCTCCTTGAAGGCAGCCGGGCAACGGATGCCAAGGGTGGCGCCAATATGATCCAGCGCTGGATGAGCACCGAGGTTCTCACGGCCGTGCAGAAGCTGCGCCCGATCGCCGACGACCTCGGGCTCACCATAGCTCAGCTCGCGCTCGCCTGGGTGCTCGCGAATAAGAACGTCGCCTCCGCCATCATGGGCGCTTCCCGCCCCGAGCAGGTCGCCGACAACGTGAAGGCCGCCGGAGTGCAGCTCGACTCTGAGGTGCTTACACAAATCGACGCCGCCGTACGCGACCTGGCCGAGTTCGACCCGCGCAAGACCGTCTCACCGGAGCAGCGCGAAGCGTAAGCCAGCGGCATCCGTTATTAAAAGAAGGAGTATTTAATGAGAATCGCCGTTACCGGCGGCAGTGGCAAGCTCGGACGCAGCGTCGTCGCGCGCCTGAACAGCGAGGGCCACACCGTCACCAACCTCGATCAGTCGGGAGTGCGCAGCGCCGGATTCACCCAGATCGACCTGACCGACTACGGCCAGGTGAGTGACGTGATGTACGGCATCGACGACCGCACCGACGGGTTCGACGCGCTCGTGCACCTCGGCGCCATTCCGGCCCCGGGCATTTTGCCCGACGTGGCCACCTTCCATAACAATATGCTCGCGACCTACAACGTGTTCCAGGCCGCGCGGCGGGCGGGCATCAAGACGATCGTGTACGCCTCGAGCGAGACCACCCTGGGTCTGCCCTTCGATATCGACCCACCGTACATTCCCGTCGATGAGGAGTACCCGGCCCGCCCGGAGAGCACGTATTCGCTGGTCAAGCACCTCGAAGAGCAGATGGCCATTCAGCTCGTGCGCTGGGACCCGCTGCTCAGCATCACGGCGCTGCGCTTCTCCAATGTGATGGACCCGGAAGACTACGCGGCCTTCCCCGGTTACGACGCCGACGCGGCCCTGCGCAAGTGGAACCTCTGGGGTTACATCGACGGTCGCGACGGCGCTCAGGCCGTGCTGCGGGCGCTTGAGCAGGCCCAGCCGGGCTTCGAGACGTTCATCATCGCGGCCGCCGACACCGTGATGAGTCGGTCGAGTGCAAGCCTGGCGGCCGAGGTCTTTCCAAACGTCGACGTCGTCAAAGCGGTCACCGAACACGAAACACTGCTGTCGATCGACAAGGCGAAGCGGATGCTCGGCTTCGCGCCCGAGCACAGCTGGCGGGATCACGTGTAGCTGCTCGCTAACGCGTGCTTGCTAGAGATCAATCGTCGTAGTGGAACCGTGCCTGCAGGATCACCAAGTCATTGCCCACGATTCGATAAACGAGGCGGTGCTCTTGGTTGATCCGTCGTGACCAGACGTCGCTGGCGCGATGCTTAAGTCGTTCCGGCTGACCGCGACCGTCTGCAGGAGTACGCATCGCATCATCGATAAGGGTGTTGATTCGTTTGAGAACCCGACGGTCGTTAACCTGCCACCATTGGTAGTCGTCCCACCCGGCCAGGTCAAAGACTAGCCTCACGACCGGTCGAGGTCGTGGGGCGCGTAGTTGCCCTGCTCAGAACGTTCGATCGCGTCGGCGAGGCGTCGTGCATTCGCCGGGGTGGAAAACAGGTACAAACTCGTCTGCCAGGCTTCGTAGTCCTCTTCCGAGATGAGAACTCCGTTTCCAGCCTTGGACGTGATCGTGACGGCCGTGTGATCGTCGTTGACTTGGCCCAACAGAGGAAACAACGATTTGCGGGCATCGCTGGCGGTAATCGTGGTCATCGTTTTTCCTCCGGCTCGGGCGTCTGACTGGTACGAGAAATAGTACCATAGCGAGAGGGTAACGACTAGACCCGTGCCGTTACACAGAACACCGTGTGCTCCAGAAACGCGTTCCGAAACTTGCCGGCCGGATCGAGCCGATCGGCCAGGGCCCGAAAATGCCCGAGCCAGGGATAGGCGGTCGCGAGGGTTGCGACATCCGCTTGAAAGAGCTTGCCCCAGTGCGGCCGCACCACGAAGGGGGCGAGCGCGGCTTCGAGGGCGGGCAGCAACGCCTCGACGGCGGCCTGATCGGGCTTCCAGGTGAAGTGCAGGGCAACGCCCGCACGCTCGAAGCTCGGGCTGAGCCAGAGGTCGTCGGCGGCGATGCTGCGAATCTCGCTCACCAGCAGTAGTGGCGCGATGCGCGAAGACAGCGCCCGCATGGCCTCGATCGCGGCGACGGCGTACTCCCGCGGCACGTGGTATTCGCTCTGCAACTCGTCGCCGTCGCTCGGCGTGAACGCCAGGCGAAAGTGCGCGAGCCGCTCCGACCACGGCCCGGCTACGCCGAGTTGTTCGGTGCAGTTGATCGCAGAAATTCCGGGCAGCGGATGCCTGCCCTCGGTCGCCGCCGTCCCCCCGAAGAACTCCGGGCCGCCGGCGAAGTCAGTTCCGCGGCTCTTCACCCAGGCCTGCTGTACCGTCTCTCCCTGCCAGTCGGTGAACAGACTCACGCTGTAGGCGCTCCCCATGACGGCGTCGAAATCGTGCAGCACGTCACTCCAGGGCAGGTTTTCGTAGACGAACTGCCGCACGTCAAAGCTCGGCTGAATATCGAGCGTGACTCGGGTGACGATGCCGAGGGCGCCGAGCCCCACCACCATGCCGGCGAAGTCGGGCGTCGACCGGTCGACCCGCAGCAGCTCGCCCGAGGCCGTGACGATCTCGAGGGCCGACACCGCGGTGGCGAGGCTGCCGTTCTGGTCGCCGGAGCCGTGGGTTCCGGTCGCGATCGCACCGGCGACGCTGATGTGCGGCAGCGAGGCGAGGTTGTGCAGGGCATACCCCTGGCGTTGCAGCTCCACGGCGAGGGTGCCATAGGTCGTGCCGCCCGAGACCTCGACGCTCAGCGCGACCGGGTCGATGCGAATCGAGTCGTCGAACCCGTCAAGCGCGACGAGCGTTCCGGCCGAATCGGCGATGGCATTAAAGGAGTGACGCGAACCCAGGGCGCGTACCCTGGTGGCTGCGGCGACGATCTGTTGCATCTGCTCAACGCTGGTTGGGTGCACGATCGGTGCCACATAGCGGTAGTTGCCGGCCCAATTGCGTTCACTCTGGTTCATTCGGACCGCCTCACGATATTTGGTGTTTATAACAACATACCAAAACGGGGGCGGTCCCGCACGCAACCGGCCGGGTCATCAAGCAGTCCGGCAAAGGCGAGCTCGGCCGCCCCGACCATCATGAGCCGCGAGCGTAGCTGGGCCCGTTCGAGCAGCACCGCGTGCCCGAGGCTTCCAATCGAGCTCACGCTCACCGCTTCGGCCAGACGCTCCCGGCCGACCGACAGCAGCGATCCCAGAAAACCGCCGAGCACGACCATCTCCGGGTCGAACATGTTCACAAAGTTCGAAATGGCCACCGACAGAAAGTCAATCTGTCTGGCTACCTCGCGCAGCACTGCCGGGTCGCGCGAGACCCCGAGGGCGATGTCGAGTTCGTCCTGGTCGACCCGCTGCAGTCTGAGCACCTTAAGCAGTCGCGGCATGCTTACCTCGGTTTCGAGGCAGCCGATCCGCCCGCAATGGCAGCGCACGCCCGCCGAGTTGACCAGCGTGTGGCCGAGTTCGCCGGCATACCCGCTCGTGCCCCGCAGCGGGCTGCCGCCAATGATGAGACCACCGCCGATGCCGTTCGACGCGCCGTTGAGGTAGACCAGGTCGGTCGTGCCGCGAGCCGCCCCGAACAGACTCTCGGCGATGGCGCCGAGGCCCGCGTCGTTACCGGCGAACACGGGGTAGTGCAGGGCCTTGGCGAGGGCCGTGGTGATGGCACTATCGCGCCAGCCGAGGTGCGGAGCGATCAGCACGCGCCCGTCGACCGTATCGACCAGGCCGGGTACGGCCACGCCGACCCCGGAGATCTCGTAGTTATTCTCGATCTCGCCGCGCATCCCGTCGACGATGGCCTTGACCGCGTTCACTGTTTCGAGCACGGTCGGAACCCGGGCCGTATCAAAGCGGATGCGACGAATCACCTCACCGCCGAGCCCCACGAGCCCGACGGTGATCGCGTCAACGTCGGGACTCACCGCGATGGCGGCAATCTTCAGGCTCGGGAACACCTGCAGGCTGGGCCGGCCGACCCGGCCGGGTACGTCTTCGGGCTCGCCCTCGAACGCCAGGCCGAGCTCAACCAGCTCGGCCACGAGGGCCGAGATGGTCGAGCGGTTCAGGCCGGTGCGACGCGTCAACTCGGCGCGCGAGCATCCGCTTGAATGATGAATCATGGTGAGAATCATCGACAGGTTGAACCGGCGCAACTGGTCATTGCTCGAACCGCCGCGCGAGGTCAGTGTGGGCAGCGCCAGTTTGGTCACGATTTTCCACCTCTCGGGTTCAGTTATACCCGACAGAATACCGCAGGCTTCGAGCGGAGCTAGCGGCCGCCGGCCCGACGCTTGTTGAAGATATCGAAGGCCACGGCGAGGAGCAGCACGAGACCTTTAATGGTCATTTGCCAGGCGGCATCCACCGACAGAATCGACAGCCCCATGTTGAGCACACCCATCACGAGGGCGCCGATGACTGCGCCGATCACCGTGCCGACACCACCGGTCACCGCTGCGCCACCAATGAAGACGGCGGCGATGGCGTCGAGCTCGTAGTTCTGCCCGGCCGAAGCCACGGCGCCGCCGGCGCGGGAAGTCGAGACTATGCCCGCCAGCCCCGCGAGCACGCCCATGTTGACGAAGATAAAGAAGTCGACCCACTTGGTCTTGACGCCACTCATCTTGGCGGCGAATAGGTTGCCGCCCATGGCATAGACGTGACGGCCGAACACGGTCTGGTTCAGCAGAAAGGTGTAGCCGAGAATGAGCACGGCGAGCATGATCAGAATGATCGGGGTGCCACTATAACCCGAGAGCAGCCAGGCGAACCAGATAATGGCCACGGCGGCGATGCCGTTCTTGATCCACAAGCTCACGATCGGTTCGCGCGGCAGGTCGAGTTTGCGAAGCGTGGCGCGGGTGCGCAGCTGCTGCACGATCAGGGCGAGCGCGGTCAGTACGCCCAGTGCCATGGTGAGCAGATCCCGGCCGCCGACCTCCCCGAGCCAGGCGGGAAGCCAGCCAGCGCCGATGGCGGTGAATTCGGAGGGGAGCCCACTAATGGTGCCGCCGGTGAGCAGCACCAGGGTGAGCCCGCGAAAAATCAGCATGCCGGCGAGCGTGACGATGAACGCGGGGATACCGACGAACGCCACCCAAAAGCCCTGCCAGGCACCGACCAGCGCACCGACGAGCAGCGCGATGATCACGGCTGCCCACCACGGCAGCCCCCAACTTCCCATGCTGATCGCGGTTACGGCGCCGACCATCGCAACGACTGAACCGACCGACAGGTCGATGTGGCCGGCGATGATTACGATGACCATGCCGATGGCGAGAATCAGCACGTAGGCGTTCTGCTGAATCAGGTTGTTCACGTTGCCGGGAAGTAGCAGTCGTCCGTGCGTAAGAATCTGGAACAGCACGATAATAATCGCCAGGGCGGCGAGAATTCCGTACTGTCTGAGGTTGACCGCGAACTTAGGCTTGGATCGCTTCACGGGGGTTGTCGTGCTCATCGGGGTCAGTCCTTTCCCGCGGTCATGTAGTGCATGAGTGTTTCTTGGGAGGCATTCGCTGCGGCAACTTCACCGGTGAGCTTGCCCTCTGAAATGACGTAGATGCGGTCGGAAAGGCCGATGAGTTCTGGCAGCTCGGAGGAGATCACGACGACGGCTTTGCCCTGCGCTGCCAGCTCGTTGATGATTCCGTAGATCTCGTATTTGGCGCCGACGTCGATGCCGCGGGTCGGTTCGTCGAGAATGAGGATGTCGGGGCCGGCGAAGATCCACTTCGACAGCACGACCTTCTGCTGGTTACCGCCGGAGAGCTTGCCGGTGATCGACGAGACGCTCGGCGCCTTGATGTTCATTTTCTCGCGGTAGGAGTTGGCGACCTTGTACTCGCGGTGCCGATCAATGACGCCCCACCTCGCGAGCTTGGCGAGTGCGGCAGCCGAGACATTCACGGTGATGTCTCCGATAAGGTTGAGACCATACAGCTTGCGGTCTTCGGTGGCATAGGCGAAGCCGTGCTTGATCGCCTCGCCTACCGTGCGCAGCTGAATTTCGTCGCCGTTTTTGAAGATCCTGCCGGAAATCTTGGTGCCGTAAGAGCGGCCGAAGATACTCATGGCGAGTTCGGTGCGTCCGGCTCCCATCAGCCCGGCGAAACCGACGATCTCGCCGGCCTTGACGGTAAACGAGGCAGCGTCGACGACCTTGCGGCTGGTGTCCACCGGATGGTAAACGGTCCAGTCTTCGACGCGCAGAACCTCGGTGCCGATCTTGGGTTCGCGCGGCGGAAACAGGTTGTTGAGTTCGCGACCCACCATAGAGCGGATGATCCTGGCCTCGGTTGCGTCCGGGCCATCCATTTTGATGGTCTCAATGGTCTTACCATCACGAATGACGGTGACCGTGTCGGCAATGCGCTTAATCTCTTTCAGCTTGTGGCTGATGATGATGCAGGTAATGCCCTGGCCACGCAGGTGTTCAATCAGGCCGAGCAGGTGCGCAGAGTCCTCGTCGTTGAGGGCTGCGGTCGGCTCGTCGAGAATGAGCAGCTTGACCTGCTTGGAGAGCGCCTTGGCGATCTCGACCAGCTGCTGCTTGCCGACGCCGAGTTCGAGCACCTTGGTGGCCGGGTTTTCGGCGAGGCCGACCCGAGCGAGCAGCAGGGCGGCTTCGCGGTTGGTCTTATTCCAGTCGATGACGCCACGTCTGGAGTTCTCATTGCCGAGAAAGATGTTTTCGGCGATCGATAGGTAGGGGCTCAGCGCGAGTTCCTGGTGGATGATGACGATGCCGTCGGCCTCGCTGTCATTGATCGTCTTGTAGGCGACCGGTTTGCCCTCGAACTCGATGGTGCCCTCGAAGCTGCCGGAGGGATACACACCGCTGAGCACCTTCATCAGTGTTGATTTACCGGCGCCGTTCTCGCCGCAGACGGCGTGTACTTCACCGCGAACGACGACGATGGACACACCGTCGAGTGCCTTAACGCCGCTGAAATCCTTCACGATGTTGTGCATCCTGAGGATGGTCGTGTGCTCCAAGGGCAGCCTCCTGATCAAAATTGTGTGTTGCGTTGAAGCCCAGTGATGGGCAGAATGGTCGGCCCCGCTCACGCGGGGCCGACCGACGGAGACTCGTTAGAGTCCGACGTCCGCTGCCTTGGTGAAGCCGGAGTCGATGAGCTTGGTCTGCACATCATCTTTCACGACGACCTCGGGGTCGAGCAGGAACGACGGAACGACCTTTTCGCCGTTGTCGTAGGTCTTCGTGTCGTTGACGGTGACATCTTCGCCAGCCGCGATCTGCTGGATCATGTCGAAGACCTGCTTGCCGAGCGTGCGGGTGTCCTTCCACACGGTCATGGACTGCTCGCCGTCAAGAACGGCGAGCACGTTGGCCTTGTCGGCGTCCTGGCCGGTGATGATCGGGTAGCTCTCGCCCGGCGTGTAGCCGGCGCTCTTCAGCGAAGCGATGATGCCGATGGCGAGGCTGTCATTGGGCGAGAGCACAACGTCAACTTTTTCAGAGCCGGAATAGAACGACGACAGGCGGTTGTCCATTTCGGACTGCGCTGAGGCCGAGATCCAGCCTTGGATTCCAATGGAAGCCCAGTCGTCGTTGGAGGACGGCGACTTACCGCTCGGAACGACCAGCTGGCCGCTCTCGACGTAGGGCAGCAGAACGTCCCAGGCGCCGGAGAAGAAGAACTTGGCGTTGTTGTCGTCCGGGCTGCCGGCGAAGGGCTCGAGGTTGAACGGGCCGGCGCCGTCGGCGAGGCCGAGCTGCTCTTCGATGTACTGGCCCTGCAGGGTGCCGACCTTGTAGTTGTCGAACGTCGCGTAGTAATCGACGTTCTCGGTGCCGTTGATCAGACGGTCATAGGCGATGACCTTGGCGTCCTGGCCGGCGGCCTCGGCGAGCACAGGGGCGAGTACTTTTCCATCCACTGCTGCGACGACGAGAATCTTGGCGCCGCCGGCGACCTGGTTCTGAATCTGGCTGATCTGCAGGTCGGTCTTGTTGTCGGCGTACTGCAGGTCAGCGGTGCAACCAGCGTCTTCGAGCAGCGACTTGAGCTGCTCGCCGTCATTGATCCAGCGCTCGAGGCTGCGGGTCGGCATTGAAATTCCGACGTTGCAGTCGGCGCTGGCTGCTGCGCCATCGCCTCCGGCGGTCGTGCTCGTGTCGGCACACGCCGCGAGGGACAGGGCTACGGCTCCGGTCGCCGCTAGGGCGAGGATCCTCTTGGTTAGGGTCATCATTGGTGCTTTCCTCTCTGAATGCTGCCAGGCGCAGGGGCGGCGAACCGACGACTGCTCAAACGGTGGGCATTCCGCGAGACCGCCACGAAGGGCAGCTCGGTATGTCACCGCGGTAAGGGTGATGTGAAGCGTGGATTCACGCCGTCAAGCATGCGGAATCCTGTGCATGGGTGAAAATGTGGTGCTGAAATCGACCGGGCGAATCTGCCTAATCGGGCGAGTTGAAAATCGTCGCGGACGACTTTGTTCACGGAGAGAACATATCTAATTTCTTCGTCGTTTGCCAACTGTTTTTTTATTTTTGGGCCGAATTGCGCGCAATCGAGAGGGATTTGTTATCAAGTCACGCAGTTTCTCCCCCAAATGGGGGTACTTAAACTGCTGAATAGTTCTGGCCGGAGTCAAATGGCCAACTTCCTCAAGTTGCCGCACAAATTCGTTCATTCCTGATATATGTTTGAGTAATCAACAAATCACCAATGCAGCTGAAATGGAAGTAGTGACATGACCGTGAGCCTGACCCCCACCCGCGACGACAAGTTCTCCTTCGGCCTGTGGACCGTCGGCTACAACGGCAGCGACCCGTTCGGCGGCCCGACCCGGCCCAAGCTCGACGTGGTCGACGCCGTCACCAACCTGGCCGAGCTCGGCGCCTACGGCCTCACCTTTCACGATGATGACCTGTTCGACTTCGGTTCAACGGATGCCGCCCGCCAGTCTCAAATCGACCGCCTCAAGCAGGCCCTCGCCGACACCGGCCTGGTCGTGCCGATGGTCACCACCAACCTGTTCAGCGCTCCGGTCTTCAAGGACGGCGGCTTCACCTCGAACGACCGCGCGGTGCGCCGGTTCGCGCTCCGCAAGGTTTTGCGCAACATCGACCTCGCCGCCGAGCTCGGCGCGAAGACTTTCGTGATGTGGGGCGGGCGCGAGGGCGCCGAGTATGACGCAGCCAAGGACATCCGTTCGGCGCTGGAGCGCTATCGTGAGGCCGTCAACCTGCTCGGCGACTATGTCACCGACAAGGGCTACGACATCCGCTTTGCCATTGAGCCCAAGCCCAACGAACCCCGCGGCGATATTCTGCTGCCGACCGTCGGCCACGCGATGGCCTTCATCGAAACGCTTGAGCGGCCCGAAATGGTCGGCGTGAACCCCGAAGTCGGGCACGAGCAGATGGCCGGCCTCAACTTCGCTGCCGGCATCGCCCAGGCGCTGTACCAGGGCAAGCTGTTCCACATCGACCTCAACGGTCAACGCGGCATCAAGTACGACCAGGACCTGGTCTTCGGGCACGGCGACCTGCAGAACGCGTTCGCCCTCGTCGACCTGCTCGAAAACGGCGGCCCGAACGGTGGCCAGACCTACACCGGGCCCCGCCACTTCGACTACAAGCCTTCACGCACGGAAGACGTCGCCGGAGTGTGGACCAGCGCCGCGGCCAACATGCGCACCTACCTGCTGCTCAAGCAGCGGGCCGCCGCCTTCCGCGCCGACCCCGAGGTGCAGGCGGCCCTCGCCGCGTCGAAGGTGCCTGACCTGTCGAACAACACCCTCGCCGCCGGCGAAAGCTACGACGACCTACTCGCCGACCGCGGCTCCTACGAAGACTTCGACACCGACGCCTACTTCGGCGGCAAGGGCTTCGGCTTCGTGCACCTGCAGCAACTCGCCCTCGAACACCTGCTCGGCGCCCGCTAGCCCTGCATCACTCCGCATTACTCACCCTTGGCCCCGCGAGCGGATGCTCCGGGGCCAAGGGTCGCTATTTGCGATGCGCAGGGCACCCACGCCTCGTGGCCGCACCCGATATCGGTGCGCGCTACGCCCGTTACCGCAGCGGGTACCCACATCGGGCGCGCTCATCCGATATTTTTGTGTTAATTGTGCCGCCCCACCTACGAACGGACATGTCATGACACTGGTTGCCGGAGTCGATTCGTCGACACAGAGTTGCAAGGTCGTCATTCGTGACGCCGATACCGGAGCGCTGGTGCGGTCCGGTCGGGCCAGCCACCCCGAAGGCACCGAGGTCGACCCCGCCGCCTGGTGGGACGCCCTGCAGGAGGCCGTCGCTGACGCCGGCGGGCTCGACGACGTCGCCGCCATCTCGATCGGGGCGCAGCAGCACGGCATGGTCGTGCTCGACGTCGACGGCGAAGTCATTCGCCCGGCGCTGCTCTGGAATGACACCCGCAGCGCCCCGGCCGCCCTCGACCTGCTGCGCGAAGTAGGCGCCGCCGAGTACGCCGCCCGCACCGGAGTCGTTCCGGTCGCGTCCTTCACCGCGACCAAACTCCGCTGGCTGCAGGAAGCCGAACCGGCCAACGCGGCCCGGGTCGCCGCCGTAGCCCTGCCGCACGACTGGCTCACCTGGCGTCTACGCGGCTTCGGCCCGGCCGCGACCTCCGTCGTCGCCGATGGCCCGGCCGCCGAAAATCCCCTCGGCCCCGTGCTGACCGAGCTCACCACCGACCGTTCCGACGCGAGCGGCACAGCGTATTGGTCACCGCGCACCGGCGAGTACGACCTTGACCTGTTCGAACTCGCCCTCGGCCACGCCGCCGTGCTCCCCCGCGTGCTCGGCGCCGACGAACAGGCCGGCGTCACCGCGCGACTGGGCGGCAGCAACCACGCCTGGCTCCCCGCCGGCATCGTGGTCGCCGCGGGTGCCGGCGACAATGCGGGTGCCGCCCTCGGCCTCGGCGCGAGCGCCGGCGATGTCATCGTCTCGATCGGCACGAGCGGCACCGTGTTCGCCGTCACCGATCAGCCCACAACGGATGCCTCCGGCTCCGTCGCCGGATTCGCCTCGGCTTCCGCAGACTTCCTGCCCCTGGTCGCGACCCTCAATGCCGCCCGCGTTCTCGACTCCATCGCAGCGCTGCTCGGCGTCGACTACGACGAGTTGGGGCGCCTCGCCCTAGAAGCCGAGCCGGGAGCAGGCGGCCTCGTGCTGCAGCCGTACTTCGCCGGGGAACGCACGCCGAACCTGCCGGAGGCGACGGCATCCGTTTTCGGAATGACTCTCGCGTCGACGACCCGGCCGAACCTGGCACGCGCCGCGATCGAGGGCATGTTGTGCGGACTGGCCGACGGCCTCGACGCCGTGCAGGCGCTGGGCGTGAGCGTCGGGCGCATTCTGCTGATCGGCGGGGCGGCGCAGAACCCGGCCGTGCGCGCCATCGCCGCCCAGGTGTTCGCCGCTCCGGTCGTGGTACCGGCGCCGGGCGAGTATGTCGCCGACGGCGGGGCAGTGCAGGCGGCCTGGGCTCTGACCGGCACCTGTCCGACCTGGGCTGCGGCCATTGCGGCCGAGCCGGTGCCCGACTTTTGCCCGGTCATCCGCGCCCAGTACGCGGCGCACTCGGCCGTCTGATACCGGGCACTCTGGTCCGATCCGGCGAACAGATCGGGTCAGGCGGTGAGCCCCGCGACCATGGCCTCGATGCGGTCCGGCGACAGCGCGTAGTGGATGGCGAGCATGCTCGCGCCCAGAATGGCGGCGTTGGCCCCCGCGCTGGACTGCGTGATCTGCAGGTGCTGGGTGGCGAGGGGGTTGGAGCGCGAGTAGACGACTTCCCGCACGCCCGCGATCAGGTGTTCCCCGGCCTGGGCCATCGACCCGCCGAGAACGATGACGGATGGATTGATCAGGTTGACACACATGGTGAGCACCTCGCCCATGTCTCGCCCGGCTTGGCGCACGGCTCGGATCGCTTCGAGATTGCCCTGTTTAACCAGGTCGACAACGTGCTGGCTCGTGGTCACCGGAAGGCCCTGAGCACCCAGCAGGCGGGTGAGTGCCGCTCCGGAGGCCACGGCCTCGAGACATCCCTCGTTGCCGCAGCGGCACGGCACCCCCGCCCCGCGGGCGATCTGCACGTGCCCCAGGTCACCGGCGATACCCTGCGCGCCGCGCTGCAGGTAGCCACCGGATATGACGCCGGCACCGATGCCGGTGGCAACCTTCATGAACACGAGGTGGTCAGTTTCTGACCAGGCAAATTCCCGTTCGCCGAGCGCCATCAGGTTCACGTCGTTGTCGACGAGCACGGGAACATGAAAGTGCTGCTGAAGCCAGCCGGGCACGTCAAAGCGGTCCCAGCCCGGCATGATCGGCGGGTTGATCGGCCGGCCGCTGCTGTGCTCGACCGGCCCGGGTAGGCCGACACCGATCGCGAGCAGGTCGGCCATTGACCGCTTGCTGGCGCTGAACAACCGCGCGCCGGCCTCGATGACCCAATTCAATACGGCCTCTGGCCCGTCTGCGATTTCGCGGAACGTGGAGTCCTGTACAAGGGTTTTTCCGCCCAGGTCGCTGAGCGCGATCCGAATATGGCTCGCGCCGATGTCCACGGCCAGCACGAACTTGTTGCCGGATTGCAGGGCGAACTGCGACGAAGGCCGACCTCCGGTGGAGGTGGCGTTCCCGGCCGGACCGACGAGCCCGAGACGCGTGAGCGCGTCAACGCGCAGCGCCACGGTGGATCGGGCCAGTCCGGAGAGGTCGGCCAATTCCGTTCGGGTGCGTGGTTGCCCGTCCCGCAACACTTGAAAAAGGTCACTGGCTCCGGCCGAACCGAGGGCGTTGACGTGGCTTATGTCGACCATCAGGCAATTCAACCATACGAATCATTCGAACTTCGATACTTTCCGAGCGGATGCCGCTGCGGCGGCCCCGCAGAGCCACCAGCACCACGACGGTGCCGGTCAGCGCCGGTCAGCGCCAGGGCAGCGCCAGGGAACCCGATGGGGTTGCCTGGCTCGGCACGCCGACCGCGGGTCGGGTGCGCCCGGTCTTCAGCAGCGACTGATAGGTGACGGGCTGCCCGGCCACGGCGTAACGCAGCAGCTTATGAAAAAGCTGCCCACGACTCTCGGAGTGCCGATGATTGAACCGAAACACCCATTCGTCGACGTAGGCGGGCAGGTGTTCCGCACTGACCGCTCCCTGGCGCGGCCCCATCAGCCAATGGTTGGCCTGAAAGACCACGCGGCGCACGGCGGGCAGCACCTGGCGGGTTGGGGAACCCGGCGCAGACAGAGGCCGTGCTACGTGAGCGTACCGGTCTCGGATTCCCGCCGGATACGCGGACCAGTCGTGGGTTACGACGCGGCTGCCTGGCTCGACGGAATCCAGCATAAAAGCGGCCAGCTGCGCTGTCCCGGCGCTCGGGATCACCGCAATGCGGGTACGGCCGAGACCATCGGCATCCACTTCGACGGCTACTGCGAACAGTACTCGACTCAGAGGACCCCGGCCGGGAACCGAGCCGCCGAGGTAGGACACGTCGACCTCCACGTTGCCGCGCAGGCGATCCCGGCCCGGTTGCACCATGACCGATCGATAGCGGTGCAACATCGCCCAGGCTGTCTGCAGTGAGCCGAGCTCGGTCTCCCGATGTAACTGGGTCGCCGACAGCCCGACCTTGCTGTTTACGAGCAACCAGGCCGCACTGAACCACACGGCGAGCTCGGTGCGGGTGCCGTGAAAAATTGTTCCGGCTGTCGCGGAAATGCGTTTGCCGCAGCCCGCGCACCGCCACCGCTGGTGCGCCTCGCGCCAGCCGTGCTCGTGTGCACAGTTCGGGCAGCGGAATCCGTTCGGCCACCGTAACCAGTCGAGGTAGTCGAGGCACTTCCACTCTTCGTCAAACCATAGGCGCAGGTCGGCGTACGAGTTGGGGTAGGCGGGTCGTGCCGGCGTTGGCATGTCCCCCAGACTAGGGCACTGAACGCGAAACCCCGTGCGGTCAAAAATAAGGGGGTTTGTAGTTCGGTGCCGAAGAGTGCACCCCCGGCGCGGTATCCCTAGGCGGGCTCGGGATTTTTTTACGGCACCGAGCGGCAAATAGATGTTAGGTCTTCCGGTTATTCAGACACCGAAGTATGCACATACCGTGGCGACACCGGCCCCGCTCACCTGAGAGTTGCGCCCTGATCTCACCGAGGAGAACCAGATATGCGAACGAAGCACGGACTTCGACTGACTGCGGGGGCGGCGATGGCCACCCTCGTGGTCGCCGCCCTCACCGCGGCGCCCGCAGTAGCGGCCCCCGGCGACACAGTGCCCCCGGGCATACCCGGCGCGCCGACCCCGGCAGCCCCCGCCGATTCGAGCTTTCAGAAGGTCACCCTCGACGCCACCCCGGGCGAGCCGCTCGACCTGGCCGTATTGCCCAACAATGACGTGCTGCACACCACCCGGGCCGGCGACATCTGGCTCAACGACGCACAATCGGGGCTCAACACCCTCGCCGCGTCACTCGAGGTGTACCAGCACGACGAAGAGGGACTGCAGAGCATCGCCCTGGACCCGAAGTTCGGCACACCGGGCAACAACTGGATCTACCTGTACTACTCCGCACCGCTGAACACTCCGATCGACGACCCGGCAACCGCCGGCGTGAACGAGGGCGACGCCCCGCTCACCGGCACAGCGGCTGACTTCGCCCCGTTCAAGGGCTCCATCACCCTCTCGCGCTTCCAGTTCGACGGCGCCGTCTTCGACCTTGCAAGCGAGCAGAAGATCCTGGACGTCGACGTGGACCGCGGCATCTGCTGCCACGTGGGCGGAGACATCGTCTTCGACACGGTCGGCAACCTCTACCTCTCCACCGGCGACGACTCGAACCCGTTCTCCTCCGACGGTTTCGTACCGATCGACGAGCGCATCGAACGCAACCCGGCCTTCGACGCGCAGCGCAGCGCAGCCAACACCAACGACCTGCGCGGCAAGATCCTGCGCATCACACCCACAGCAGACGGCGGCTATACGATCCCCGAAGGCAACCTGTTCGCCCCCGGCACCGAGCTCACCCGCCCGGAAATCTACGTGATGGGCATGCGCAACCCGTTCCGCATCGAACTCAACCAGAAAACCGGCGAGCTGTACGTTGGCGACTATTCCCCCGATTCCCGGACCGCCGATCCCCTGCGCGGCCCAGCCGGCACCGGCAAGTGGACGAGTATCACCGAAGCGGCAAACTACGGCTGGCCGTACTGCGCCACCGCCGAGCTGCCCTACGTGGACTTCGACTTCGCCACCGGCCTCTCCGGCGACACCTTTGACTGCGCCGCTCCGGTGAACGATTCGCCCCGCAACACTGGCCTGCGCGAGTTGCCTCCCGTTGTGCAGCCCGACGTCTGGTACGGCTACGGGTTGTCGTCTGAGTTCCCTGAGCTTGAGACCGGCGGCATCGGCCCGATGGCCGGCCCCGCGTATGACTACGACAAGAAGGCGTCAAAGGGTAAGGCATCCGTTGCCTGGCCCGAATACTACGACGGTATGTCGATGTTCTATGAATGGACCCGCGACTACATCAAGGGCATGACGCTCACCGACGGCGAGCTGGCGAAGATCGAGGCCGTGGTGGATTCCATCATCGTCGACAACCCGATCGACATGGAGTTCGGCCCGAACGGCGCCCTCTATGTTCTCGAATACGGCGACGGATACTTCGCGCAGAACCCAGACGCGCAGCTCTCCCGCATCGACTTCGTGGGCGACCAGGGCAACCGCTCGCCCCTCCCGATGGCCTCCGGCACGCCGACCGCTGGCGCCTCACCGCTCACCGTTGAGTTCTCCAGCGAGGGAACCACCGATCCAGAGGGTGACCAGCTCAGCTACGCCTGGGACTTCGAGTCCGACGGGGTCATCGACTCTCGCGAGCCAAACCCCACCTTTACCTACGAGACGGATGGCGCCTTCACGGCTTCCCTGCAGGTGACGGATGCCGGTGGCAAGGACCGCGGACGCTACGCCTCCGCAGAGGTCGAGATCGAGGTGGGCAACCAGGCCCCGGTCGTGACCTTCCTCACCCCCGTGGTCGGCCAGGACTTCCAGTTCGGCGACACGGTGACCTACGAGGTTCTCGTGACCGACGACCAGGCGGTCGACTGCTCGCTCGTGACCGTGACCTACATCCTGGGCCACGATTCGCACGGCCACCCGATCACCACGTCGGGCGGTTGCACGGGAACCATCACCACCACGGTTCCCTCCGGCCACAACCCGGAGACCGATGACCTCTCCGGGGTCTTCAACGCCTCATACACGGATGCCGGCGGCGACTCCTCCGGACCCCTCACCGGCTCCGCCGAGGTCGTACTGCGCTCCAACTAATTTCTGCCTCGCACACCTAACGAAAGGTACTCACATGTGTTTCGGATTTGACGGAGCGAATGAACTGAACAAGTCGCTCGCAGGCAAGAAGAACCTCAACCGCCGCAACTTTCTGCGCGGCGCACTCGCGGCAGGAGCCGGAGCCGGCCTCGCCGTGGCCGGCGCGAGCTCGGCCATGGCGACACCGGGCCTGAATTCTGCCAAAGCGGGCGCGGCAGGCAAGCCGGGTAAGGGCCGCAAGGTTCCGCCGGGACTGATCAGCATCCAGCTGTACACGTTGCGGTCGATCATGAGGGGCGACGGCGTTGACGCCACCTTTGAAGCGCTCGCAGACTACGGTTACACCAAGGTGGAACTCGCCGGGCTCTACGGCCGCACCCCGGCGGCCATGCGCGCCTACCTCGACGAACTCGGCATCACGCCGAGCTCGAGCCACGACGGTATCAGCGGCTCGCCCGCGGCGCTGCAGGCCAAGATCGCCGGTGCGGTAACGCTGGGGCAGACGTACATGAATGTTCCCTATCTGGCCTCGAGCGTGGCCGACGACTGGCGCCTGTGGGCTGACCAGATGAACGCCGAGGCATCCGTTGCCCAGGCGGCGGGGATCAAGTACGGGTACCACAACCACGCCCACGAGTTCACGACCGACCTCGGTGGCGGGCTCACGCCGTGGGAAGTTTTCACGACCCGGCTCGACCCGAAGCTCGTTCACCTCGAGGTGGACCTCTATTGGGCCGTCACCGGCGGTGTGGGTGTCGGCGCCGCTGACCCGGTGCAGTTCGCTATCGACGTGATCAAGGATGCGCCGCAGAAGGTGCTCGAGTACCACGTGAAGGACCGCGACGCGGCCGGCGGATTCGCTGACCTCGGCACCGGCACGATCGACTTCGCGCGCATCTTCGATGCCCACCCGGTGAAGCTGTACGCGGTCGAGAACGACCAGCCCGACGTCACCCCGCTGCAGACCGCCGAAGTGGGTTACAACTACCTGCGGAACGTGCGCTTCTAGCACTCCCTTCTGGCATGACAACGGCGCCCCTGCGAGGGGGCGCCGTTGTTGTGCGCTGGGTACCGGAGCGGTTATACCGCGGCGGGCTGTTTCAGCCCGGCAAGCTGCAGGAGCAGATCCCGCACTTCGGTGGCGGCGATGCTGCCCCTGGCGGCCGCCGGGTCCGAGCAGAGCAGCACCGGGGCGTCTGCCGAACTGTCGGGCAGGCGCCCGTGGGAACCACGCACGCAGGAAGGGTCAAGCGGCACCACGTCCATGGCGTAACGCAGCCCCACCTTCTTCTTCGCGAGGTTGCGGGCCGCCCGCAGCTTCACGAAACGGTCGTCAGGGTCGAAGAACAGCTCGGCTGGGTCGTAGCCGGGCTTCTTGTGAATCTCCACGCCCCGGGCGAAGTCGGGCGCCAGGGCGTCGTCGAGCCAGTAATAGTAGGTGAACCAGGCCTGTTTCTCGGCCACGGCCACGAGCTCGCCGCTGCGCTCGTGGTCGAGACCGTATCGGGCCTGACCCTCGGCATCGAGCACCTCGGCCACTCCCGGCAGCGCTTCAAGCAGCGTGCTCACCCGCGGCACATCGGCGGGGTCCTGCACGTAGACGTGCGCGAGCTGGTGGTCGGCGACCGCGAAGGCCCGGGAGGTCCACGGGTCGAGCAGCTCGCCGCTCGCGTTGCTGTGCACCTCGAGCAGGCCCTCGCGACGCAGCAGCCGGTTCACATCCACCGGCTGGTCCACGTTCGTGATGCCGTATTCGCTCAGCACCACGATGGTCACGCCGAGCCGTGAGGCATCGTCGAGCAGCGGCGCGAGCACCCGGTCGAGTTCGCGAGCGGCCTCGAAGGAGCGCGGGTCGTCGGGACCGAACCGTTGTAGGTCGTAGTCGAGGTGCGGAACGTAGACGAGGGTGAGGTCGTGGTCGGGTAAAACGTGCCGAGCCGCGCCCACGATCCAGCGCGAGGAAGCCATACCCGCGGTCGGGCCCCAGTAGGTGAACAACGGAAAGTCACCGAGCTTGGCCACGAGTTCGTCGTGCAGCGCGGGCGGGCGGATGTAGGCATCCGGGCTCTTGCGTCCGTCGGCGTGATAAACGGGGCGCGGTGTGATGGTGACGTCGGTCGTGGCGCCCATGGCGTACCACCAGCACACGTTCGCCACCCGGTAACCGGGATTCGTGCGACGGGCGGTCTCCCAGACCTTCTCGCCGCCGACGAGGCGGTTGTGCTGGCGCCAGAGGTTGACCTCGCCGATGTCGCGCAGGTACCAGCCGTTGCCCACGATGCCGTGTTCGGCGGGTGTGAGCCCGGTGAGGAAGGTGGACTGCGCCGAGCAGGTCACGGCGGGTAGCACGGTACCGAGCTCGGCGGAAAAGCCGCGGGCCGCGACGGTCTGCAGGCGCGGCATCACGGCGAGCAGCCGGGGGGTGAGGCCGGCGACATCGATCACGAGAAGCGGCGTCGGCGTGGCCTCACTCATACGCGGGCACCCCGCATGATGGAGTTGCCGGCGAATTCGGCCGGCGGGGCGGCATCCGTTGTATCGCTTGGTTCGTCGAGGTCGAGGCGACCGCTCTGGCCGAAGAACTCCACCGGGTTGCGCCAGAGGATGCGGTCGACGTCATCGTCGGTGAAACCGGCGGCGAGCATGGCCTCACCGGTGCGGCGCGTGGTGAGGGGGTCACTGCGACCCCAGTCGGCGGCCGAGTTGACGAGCACGCGGTCGAGGCCGACGTCTTTCAGTACGGCGACCATGCGGGTGGGGTCCATCTTGGTGTCGGGGTAGATACTGAAGCCCATCCAGCAGCCGGAATCAACGACCTCGTGCACGGTGACCTCGTTGAGGTGGTCGACGACGACCATGCCGGGCGCGATGCCGCTCTCCCGCACCACGTCGAGGGTGCGGCGGGTGCCGGCGACCTTGTCACGGTGCGGAGTGTGCACGAGCGCGGGGAGTTCGTGGGCTACGGCGAGCGTGAGCTGGGCGGCGAAGGCGTGGTCTTCCTGCGGGGTCATTGAGTCGTAGCCGAGCTCGCCGACGGCGACGACGCCGTCTTTCTCGAGGTAGCGCGGCATAATGTCGAGCACGCCGGCCAGGCGCGGGTCGCCGGCCTCCTTGGGGTTGAGCCCGATCGTGCAGAAGTGGCGGATGCCGAATTGGCTGGCCCTGAACGGTTCCCAGCCGACGAGAGCGTCGAAGTAGTCGATGAACGAGTCCACGCTCGTGCGCGGCTGACCGAGCCAGAAGGCCGGCTCCACCACCGCGCGCACCCCGGCCGCGTACATGGCCTCGTAGTCGGTGGTGGTGCGGGAACTCATGTGAATGTGCGGGTCCATGATGCGCATGTCGAGTTCTTACTCCTTATATATAGAGGGATGGCCGGTTGCAGTGCGTTGAGCAGGTCGGCCGGGAGGTCCGCGCGGTGCAGGCACTCGGGAAACGCGGCGACCACGGCGGGAATATCGGCGGGAATATCGCGCCCGGCTGCGCTGCGTTCGTGGGCGAGGTCGACGAGCATGCGGACGAGTTCGGCGTCTTGCCGCTCGGCGAGATTCGCGATGACGTGCAGGGGAACACCCATGAAGACGCACTTGACGACGGCGTGGCGGTACGCCTCGACGCCGAGGTAGCGCGCGCCATACGGTTGCAGGGCAGCCGCGACCAGGCGCACGTCATTGGTGCGAAGGGCATCTTCGACGAGGGTCAGGAGTGTTGAACCGATGCCAGTGCCGCGAGGATCGTCGGGACCGTCAAGCCGGTGCAGTCCGCGCAACACACCGCGTTTCTCCCCGGCATCGCCGTGACGATACAGGTCATCCAGAAGATCAACGCACTCCGGACCGGCGAGTGCGCCCAGCAGAACTCCGCGCGCCGCGTCGTCGACGGTGCCGTAGCGCAGGCCCAGCAAGTCTCCGTCCCGGAGTGGGGCACGCCCACAGCGCCGGGACACGGCCGGGTAGTGCTGGGTGATCGCTGCCGAATGATGCTCAACGTCGACGCGGGCGGCTTCGAGCCAGATCGATCCGGCGTCGGTCAGGTGGTCGTGCAGGGCGGTGCCGCTCACTGGTACGCTCCCCGCGGTTTCGGTCGTGGTGACAAATGTGGTGACAATCATGTGGCGGATACCTTCCGGCTGAGGCGCAGACCGAGCGGCAGCAGTGCGGCAACGGCCAGGCCGGTTCCAACGAAGCCGGACCGCGCGATCAGCGCCGCCTGCAGTCCGATCGTGCCGATGACCGAGGCACCGACAACGCGGCGCACGTCGCCGGCGGCACGCGTGTTCCGCGCGCGGAGTTGCGCTGGCGCGACGGCGCCGAGATAGACGGTGGCGAGGGCGGCGCCGACCACCCGGGGCAGCCATCCGTTGGCCGGCCGGATGGCGGGACCGGCAGCGGCGGCGACGGAAGCACAGACGGTGCCCGCGACGGCCAGGGTGCCCACGAGGGCGCTCGTGGATCCGTGCACCTCGTCGCGACTGAGGGTGGTGGTGCCGAGGGTGTGGGTGAAGACGGTGAGTGCCGCCGAAAGCCCTGATCGCACCGATCCGGCGCCGAGCAGCACGTCGAGCAACCGGGTGGCCGCCATCGATACCGGGCCGAACGGGGTGGACTTGAACACCAGGTCATAGGCCCAGACGCTCGCGGCGAGCGGGAGCGCTACGGCGAGCGCACGCCGCCCGCCACTCAGTGCGGCGACGGCGACGCCAGCCGCGGTGAGCACGATCGCCACGGTGAGGGCCTCGGCTGGCGTCACGTCGCCGGAGGGGATCGGTCGTTCCGGGCGCTCGACCGCGTCCAGAGCCCTATCGGCGTAGTCGTTCAGGGCCATGCCCGCCCAGTAGATCAGGGTCGAGCAGAGCGGGAGCAGAACGGTGTGCGGGCCGAGGGAGCGCCCAGAGGCAGCGGCGCCGGCCAGGGTATCGCCCGGCGCGGTGAGCGCGGCGGGAAGGCGCACGAGGCGGGCAAAAGCATCCGGGGTCATCATGCGCGACTCAGGCCGACTGACCGGCAAGGACACGGCTGTCGGCGCGGCTGTCGGCGCGGCTGAGAATCGCGGTCATCGCGGCAAACACGGCCTCCTCCGGGTTCTCGGCCAGCTGGTACGACCGCCAGCCGATGTGTTTGTCGGGGCGCACAAGTACGACACCGTCTTCGGCCACCTCGCGCAGCCTGGCCCAGTCGAAGTACAGGTCGGTGACGGGCTGGCCGGGACCGATGATCACGGTTTCGAGCTTGACGCCGAGCCGCTCGCCCACCCGCGCCGCGGCATCCGCCCAGACTGAGCCGGTGATGCCGGTGATGAGTGTGAACTGCGAGAAGGGGGCGAGGTCGTGGGTCGAGAGCTTGTGGGTGCTGTCTCCCACCCAGGCGTGCGGCAGGCGCGAGCCCGGCACGGTCGAGGGTTGGTAGTACAGTTCGGGATCGCGCTGCGGTTCCGGGCGCACTGATCCGTCGCCGACGATGGCGGTCGATTCGTAGAACTGTCCGACCTCAACGCCGTGGGCGTTGAACTCATAGTTCTTGACCTCCATCGCGTTCTGGATGGCCTGCCGTTTGGCTGCGCCGGCCGGGGTGTTCGCCTTGCGTTCCTCGATCATCTCGATCATCTCCGATTCGGTGCGCGCCGTGGTCACGCCGAGCGCGTCAAATAGCTGGCCGAATTCGCTGGCCGACTTGTTCGCCCGCAGTACGATTTGCCTGGCCACCGGGGCGCGCTCCTCGGTATAGGTCTCCAGAAGCTCAGGGCCCGAGGTGCCGGCGAGCACGGCGGCGAGCTTCCAGGAGAGGTTGTATGAATCCTGAATCGATGTATTCGACCCCAGTCCGTTACTCGGCGGATGCTTGTGCACCGCGTCTCCCACGCAGAACACCCTCCCCCGCTGCAGCCGGGTGGCGTACTGGGCGTTGTTGCCCCACAGCGACGTTCCGGTGATCTCCACCTCGAGGTCGGGCAGGCCGAGCAGATTGCGAACGATCTGCGTGGCGGCGGCCTCGTCGATCACCGGGGCTGGTTGCGAGATGTCGTAGCCCCACACCACGAGCCACTGGTTCCACGGCCGGATCATGCGCACCAGGCCTGTTCCGATACCGCCGATGTTCGACCCGGGCTGCACCACCCAGTACAGCACCGAGGGGCGATGCCCGACGAAGGGCGTGATGTCGGCGGTGAAGGTGATGTTCATCGAGCCGGCGATATCCATCTCCCCCTCCATCGGCAGGTCGATGTCGGCGGCGACCTGGGAGCGCGCTCCGTCGGCGCCGATCAAGTACTTGGCACGGATGCTGAACTCGGTTCCCGTGAGCCGGTCCAGCACGCGCACACTCACCCCCTCCGCATCCTGCACGTGGGAGAGGTACTCCGTCGAGAACCTGGTCAGTGTTCCCCGCGTCGTGGCGTTCTTCACCAAAATGGGCTCGAGGTAGGTCTGCGGAATGTCGCAGGTGCTGGCCGGTGAGGCCAGTTCGTAGTCGGCACGGCGGGCCGGATGCGTACCGAAGGTGAGAATGCGTCCGAGTTCTTCGCCGGCGATCGACGTGCAGAACACCGTGTCACCCATCAGCTCGTTCGGTGTCGACTCGGCGCGCACCGCGTCTTCGATGCCGACGTCGCGAAAGATCTCCATCGTGCGCTGGTTCGTGATGTGGGCGCGCGGCGTATTGGCCGTCCATCGGTACTTGGTGATCATCATGTTGGCGACGCCGAGGGTGGAGAGGAACAGGGCTGCGGCAGATCCGGCCGGGCCCGACCCGATGATCAGCACCTCCGTCTCGACCAGGGCGCCGTGCGGCAGGGCGGTCTCGCTAATCCCGTCATCGAAGACGATCGGCGCCCTGCTGCCCGGCAGGGTCACTTGCTGCGGCTGCCGTGGGAGGCGAATCGCTGCTGCAACAACACCGCGACCACGATGATGACGCCCTTCGCCACGTTCTGCACCGAGGTCGAGAGATTGTTCTGGGTGAAGACGTTGGTGAGCGTGCTGAAAATCAGTACGCCGAGCACGGATCCCACGATGGTGCCGCGGCCGCCGATGAGCAGCGTGCCGCCCACCACGACGGCGGCGATCACGTCGAGCTCAAGGAGCGTGCCGTGCGTCGAGGTACCGACCGTGGTGCGGCCGAGGAACATCACCCCGGCGATGCCGGCGGTGAGGCCCGAGAGCATGTAGACGTACACCATGTGGCGCTTCACCTTGATACCGGCGAGGCGGCTCGCCTCGGCGTTGCCGCCGACGGCCACTGTACGTCGGCCGAAGGTGGTGCGGTTGAGCAGTACCCAGCCGGCCACCGCCACGACCAAAAAGATCCAGATCAGGATGGGCACGCCGAGCAGGTCGGCGCGAAAGAAGCTCAGAAATTCCTGGTTGTTCACGATCTGGGTCGACCGGTTCGAGATGAGTTCGGCGAGGCCGCGCGCGCCCACGAGCATGGCGAGCGTCGCCATGAACGCTACGACGCCTCCATACGCAATCACAACGCCGTTCACGAAGCCGGCCAGGGTGCCGACGAGAAGCGCGACCACGACGATCAGTAGCCAGGACGACTGCGCGGAGGCCAGCTGCACCGCGGTGAGGCTCGCCACCACGCTCGACAGGCCCACCACCGAACCCACCGACAGGTCGATGCCCCCGGCCGTGATCACGAAGGTCATTCCGACGCAGACCACGCCAACGATCGAGGCGAAGCGAATGATGGTGACGAAGTTGTCGAAACTGGCGAACCGGTCGCCCGCGGTGAGGACTCCCACCAGGATCAGCAACCCGAAGGCGATGACCAGCCCGAGGTTGCGGCCCACCGATCCGCCCAGCATCCGCTTCACGATGCCGGGCGGTGTGTCGTGCGCAATGGGGGTCGGCGGGGCCGCCTGGGTGATTTGCTCGCTCATGCGGCACTTCCTCTCATGACCAGATCGAGCACACCGGGCTCGTCGATTTCGTTGGAATTAGTAGTGGTGAGAACCTCGCCGTCGCTGATGACCAGCACGCGGTCGGCCAGGCCGAGCACCTCGTCGATCTCGCTGGAGACGACGATGATGGCGGTACCCGCCTCGGCGAGGCGGCGGATGAGGGCGTAGATCTCCGCGCGTGCGCCGACGTCCACCCCCCGGGTCGGTTCGTCGAGCAAAAGCACCGTGGTGCCGTGCACGAGCCACCGTGCAAGCAAAATCTTCTGCTGGTTTCCGCCGGAGAGGCTGCGGGTCGCCAGATCGGGAACGGCCGGCCGCAGCTCGAGGGCCTGAATCTGTTTTCGGGCGGCTTCGCGTTCTGCGCCCTCGCGCAGAAACCCGCCGCGGGCGAACCGTGCGAAGGATGACAAGGTGACGTTCTTGAAAATGGGTTCGTCGAGGATGAGTCCCTGGCTCTTGCGCTCCTCCGGGGATAAGCCGATGCCGGCGCTGACCGCGGCGTCGACGGAGCCGGGGCGCAGCACCTTGCCGTTCACTGTGACCGTGCCGCTCGTGCTGCGCCGGGCCCCGTAGATGGCCTCAAGAATTTCGGAGCGGCCGGAGCCCACCAGTCCGGCGAGGCCCACGATCTCGCCCGCGCGCACCTCGAGCGAGACGTTGCGGAACAACCCGCGCACGCCGAGCGCGTCGCAGCTCAGCACGATGGGCGCATCCGCTGGCAGCGGGGTGGCCGCAGGGAAGACGTTGGCGACTTCGCGGCCGGTCATCAAGCGGATGAGGTCTGGCGTGGGGGTATCGGCCACGCTCAGGCCCGACGCCGTGGTTTTGCCATCTTTGATCACCGTGATGCGGTCGCCAATGCGCCGAATCTCCGCGAGCCGATGGGAGATGTAGACCACAGCGATGCCCTGCGCGGTGAGCTCAGCGACGACGCGGAACAGGTTCTCCACTTCCTGGGAATCGAGCACGGCGCTGGGTTCATCCATGATGATCAGCTTGGTGTCGCGGCTCAGTGCCCGAGCCATGCTCACGATCTGCTTGTTCGCAGCCGAGAGTTGGCCCACTTCGGTGCGCGGCGAGATCTCCCTATGACCGAGCCGCGCGAGGATCTCCTGCGTCCGGGCGTTGGCCGAGGCGACGTGCAGCACACCGCCGGTGGCCTGCTCATGCCCCAGAAAGACGTTCTCAGCGATGGTGAGGCCGTCGACCACGTCGAGTTCCTGATACATCGTGGCGATGCCGAGTTCGAGCGCGGCCACCGGGCCACCGATGGTGACCGGTTCGCCCTGCCAGAAGATCTCGCCGGAGTCAGGCTGATAAGCGCCGGAGAGGGTCTTGATGAGGGTGGATTTTCCGGCACCGTTCTGGCCGAGCACACAGTGCACCTCGCCGGGTCGCACAACAAGGTCAACGCCCTGAAGCGCCTTCACACCGGCGAAACTCTTTCGTAGCCCGCGAACTTCGAGTAATGCTGCGGAATGGTCAACAGTGATCATGCAAAAAACCTAACACAAAAGCGACACTTACGTCGATGAACATCAATAAGTTGCACGCAAACCGTCACCATCTGCTATCGTTCAACTCGTCAGCGTCGACGCCTCCTCAATTGTTCGACAATTGAGTCGCACTCTCGCCGGCAGCACGACACCCCTGCACCTGCAGCCATCCACCGAGCCAGAGGGAATCACATGCTTGCACCCCGCACTGTCCGTCGCAGAATTCTTTTCGCCGCCGGCACCTCGCTGGCCGTCGTCGGCCTCATCACCGGCTGCACGGCCGGTACCGCCACGAACACCCAGCCCACGAACGCCAGCGTTGAGGGCAACGAAGCCCAGGGCGACAGCATCACCATCGGCTATTCGGGCCCCGCGGCCGACCACGGCTGGCTCGGCGCCATCAACAACGCCGCCATCGCCGAGGCCGCCAAGTACCCCGACATCGACCTCAAGATCGCCGAGGGCACCAACGATGCCAACCTGCAGATCAGCCAGGTCGAAGGCTTCATCAACGATGGCGTCGATGCCATCGTGCTGCTGCCCACCGACGGCGCCGCGCTTACCCAGGTGGCCATCCGCGCCATGGAGGCCGGCATCCCTGTGATCAACGTGGACCGCGAGTTCTCGAGCACCTTCGCCGCCCGCGCCACCATCCTCGGTGACAATTACGGAATGGGCGTCAGCGCCGGCACCTACATCTGCGAGGAACTCAGCGACAACCCCGACGCCGTGGTCGCCGAAATCGCCGGCATCGACTCACTCCCCCTGACCCAGGAGCGCAGCGCCGGCTTCAAGCAGGCCCTCAGCGACTGCGGACTGTCGGTCACCAACCGCGTCTCCGCCGACTTCACCGTGGCGGGCGGCGAGGCCACCACCTCACAGCTGCTCGCCGCGGCCCCGCAGATCGACGCGCTCTGGAACCACGACGATGACCAGGGAATCGGCGTGCTCGCTGCCATCGACGCCGCTGGACGCGACGAGTTCTTCATGGTCGGCGGCGCCGGATCCGCTAACGCTATGCGCCTGATCCAGGCCGGCGACAGCGTGATGAAGGCCACCGTGGTTTACCCCTCCACCCAGGCTGCCGACGGCATCCGCTTGGCGCGCCTGCTCGTGCAGGACAAGGCCATGAGCGACCTCGTGGAGGTGGAGATCCCCAACCGGATCGTGCTCAACGCCCCCGTGGTGACCAGTGAGAACGTGGAGCAATACCTGCCGACCGCCTTCGAGTCCTAAGCACCACCGGCGCGTCGCACGGGGAGCAAGCCAGCCTTTGCTCCCCGTGACCATCAACAGAAAGAGTTCTCACATGAGCGCACCGCTACGCGTCGCATTGATCGGCCACGGATTCATGGGCGCCGCGCACTCCCAAGGCTGGCGCGTCGCCCCCCGCTTCTTCGACCTGGCGGCGCAGCCCAAGATGAGCGTTCTCGTGGGGCGCGACGCCGCGCAGGCGGCGGAGGCCGCCACACGCTGGGGCTGGGCCGAGTCGTCCTCCGACTGGCGGGCGGTGATCGACCGGCCGGATATCGACGTGATCGACATCGTCACCCCTGGCACGTCGCACGCCGAGATCGCGATCGCCGCGCTCAACGCGGGCAAACATGTCCTGTGCGAGAAACCACTAGCCAACACGGTCGCCGAGGCCGAGGCGATGACGGATGCCGCCGCTCGCGCCTTCGACCGGGGCGTCTACGCCATGGTCGGGTTCACGTATCGGAGAATTCCGGCCGCAACACTCGCCCGCGATTTTGTCGCCGCCGGCAAGATCGGCGACATTCGCCAGGTGCGCGTGAACTACCTGCAGGACTGGCTCGTCGACCCGCAAACCCCGCTCACGTGGCGTCTACAGAAGGAACTTGCCGGCTCCGGGGCACTCGGCGACATCGGTGCCCACGCCATTGACCTCGCCCAGTTCATCACCGGAGACCGGCTCGCGAGCGTTTCAGGCATCATCGAGACGATCGTGAAGGAACGCCCGCTTCTTGGTGCCCGGCAGGGGCTCTCCGGCACCGGAACCACCGAGCGCGGCCCTGTGACCGTCGACGATCTGGCCCTGTTCACCGGTCGGTTCGCGGGCGGTGCCCTCGGAAGCTTTGAGGCCACACGCTTCAGCACCGGGCGCAAGAATTCCTTCCGCATCGAGGTTGCCGGCTCCGACGGCGCGATTTCTTTCGACCTGGAAGATCTCAACGTGCTGAGCTTCTTCGACGGACACGCCGCGAGTGGGCAGCAAGGCTTTACCAAAATTCTGGTAACCGAGCCGCAGCATCCGTATCTGGCCGCCTGGTGGCCGCCAGGGCACACGCTCGGCTACGAGCACGGATTCACCCATCAGGCCAGGGATTTCGTCGAGGCCATCTCGGCGGGAGTGCAGCCGACTCCCTCGTTCGCTGACGGCCTGCAGGTGCAGCGGGTGCTCGCCGCAGTCGAAGCCAGCTCCGATAATGGAAGCGCCTGGACCCCCACCTCCACCCCCGTACTCGCAGCACAGAAATAGGAGAACTCATGGCCCGCCCCATCACACTGTTCACCGGCCAGTGGGCCGATCTGCCCTTCGAAGAAGTGGCGCGCCTCGCCTCCGAGTGGGGCTACGACGGCCTCGAGATCGCTTGCTGGGGCGACCACCTCGACCCCAATCGCTGGAACGACGCCGAGTATGTCGCCGACAAGCTCGGCGTGCTCGAGAAGTACAACCTGAAGGTGTGGGCAATCTCCAACCACCTCAAAGGCCAGGCTGTCTGTGACGATCCGATCGACCAACGGCACCGCGACATTCTTCCCGACTCGATCTGGGGCGACGGCGACCCGGAGGGCGTGCGCCAGCGTGCCGCCGAGGAGATGAAGAACACCGCCCGGCTCGCCGCGAAACTCGGCGTGAAGACCGTCATCGGGTTCACCGGCTCGTCGATCTGGAAGTATGTCGCGATGTTTCCGCCCGTCTCGCAGGACCTCATCGACGCCGGCTACCAGGATTTCGCCGACCGCTGGAACCCGATTCTCGACGTGTTCGACGAGGTCGGCGTGCGATTCGCCCACGAGGTACACCCGAGCGAGATCGCCTTCGACTACTGGACGACCGTTCGCACCCTCGAGGCCATCGGGCACCGGCCCGCGTTCGGGCTGAACTGGGATCCGAGTCACTTCGTGTGGCAAGACCTCGACCCGGTGAGCTTTCTCTGGGACTTCAAGGACCGCATCTACCACGTTGACTGCAAAGACACCAAGAAGCGCATGAAGAATGGTCGCAACGGCCGCCTCGGCTCACTTCTGGCCTGGGCCGACCCCCGCCGCGGCTGGGACTTCATCTCCACCGGCCACGGCGATGTGCCATGGGAAGACAGCTTCCGCATGCTCAACACCATCGGTTACTCCGGGCCCATTTCGGTGGAGTGGGAGGACGCCGGAATGGATCGCCTGATCGGCGCGCCCGAGGCGCTCGCCTTCGTACGCTCGCTGATCTTTGACGCTCCAACGGCAGCGTTCGACGCGGCGTTCAGCTCCCGAACGTAGGCTTTGGCCCATTCGCGCGGGCAAAAGCGCGTGGCACCCTGGCCTCGCCAGGGCGCTCGGCTCTCACAGTCGCCTCACAGGCTCCCGGAACCAGACCGTTAGGCAGGGCCGCTAACGTCGTAGGCAACAGCAGCGACAAACGAATGGTGAACTTCCGCATGAGCACTTCCGGCCAGGCCCGCCCGCCCAAGAAGGACCGACGCGAAGACGCCCGCGAAACCGCCCGCCTCATGCGCGCCGAGCAGGTCAATCGGGACAAACGCCGTCGACTCTTTCTGCGCGGAGGCATCGGTATCGGCCTGCTCGCCGTGGTCGCCATCGTCGCCGTGGTCATCGTGAACAACGTCACCGCCCCGGCAGCGGCGAGCCCGGCCAACATGGCCAGCGACGGCATCCTGCTCGGTAGCGACGGCACGACGGTTTCCGCCGCCGCGACAGCAGCTCTCGAAGCGGATGCCGACCCGATCGCCACCGACCAGAGCGCGCTTGTCGACACGGCCAACATCGTGATGTACATCGACTATCTGTGCCCGATCTGCGGCGATTTCGAGGCCACCAACGGCGAGCAGATCACCGAGTGGGTCACCGCCGGAAATGCCACGGTCGAGGTTCACCCGATCTCGATTCTCGACCGGTTGTCGTCGGGCACCGAGTACGCCACCCGCGCCGCAAACGCGGCTGCCTGCGTGGCCAACTATGCCCCCGACAACTTTCTCGACTTCAACGCGGCTATGTTCGCCGATCAGCCCGCCGAGAACACGACCGGCCTGACCGATGCCGAGCTGACCAGCCTGGTTGAGGGGTCCGGGGTGACCTCCAGCGAGGTCGCCCGCTGCATCGCCGATCAGACCTACTCCGACTGGGTCGACGCCTCGACGCAACGTGCGCTCGAGGGACCGATTCCCAACTCCGACACTGATGCAATCGAGGGAACCCCGACGGTGCTGGTGAATGGCGTGAAGTACTCGGGCTCCAACAGCGATGCCGCCACTTTCGAAGCCTTCGTCACTGAGCAGGCGTCCGCTGATGCCGAGTCGGGCGAATAGCATGTACGGCCCGATTCATCGACCGGGCCCGGGCCCGGAAAGCGGGCCCACGATCGATCATGGGCCCGGCTCCGCAACCTGGGCCCGACGTTCTCAGCCCAGCGCCAGCCCCGCCAACAGGGCGAGCGCAGTTCCACCGCCGGATGCCGGCGCAGCATCCGCGAAAACGGATGCCGCGCCGCCCGTGTTCGGGGCGGTTCTCGATTCGGCGACCCGCTGCATCCACTTTCACTCTGAACTGGACATCGTCGCGATCAGGTTCGCCTGCTGCCGGCGCTACTACCCGTGCTACCAGTGCCACGACGAGGCTGTGCGGGGCGAACCCGTTCCGCATGCGGCCGGTCGGTGGCCACAGTCCGAGTGGTCGGAGCTCGCGATTCTGTGCGGGGCCTGCCACCGCGAGCTCAGCATCACCGAGTATCGCCAGGTCGAGCGCTGCCCGCACTGCGCGGCCGAATTCAACCCCGGCTGCCGCCTGCACGCCCACCTCTACTTCGAGGAGTCCGACGGCTGATCCGGCCGCGGGCCGATACCTTCAGCCCCCTGAACGCTGGCCACCTCTGGTGAGGTGCCAACTTTGGCCCCATGAACCCCGCCACGCCACGCGAGGTACCAACTTCCGCCCCGTGAACGCTGGTCATCTCTGGTGAGGTGCCAACTTTGGCCCCATGAGCTCCGGCCAAGGGGGCAAAGTTGGCACCTCAAGAAATCCAAGGGGCCAAAGATGGCACCTCGCGGCGGCGCACGCACCCCATTCCTCGGGCTCCCATTTCAGGCCCAATCTTTTCCGGGCCCGGGCCCGGAAAGCGGGCCCATGATCGATCATGGGCCCCCGTTCGCAACATGGGCCCGGCCTCGCGGGCGCCAGAGACAGAGCCAGAGGCAGAGTCAGCCGAGCGCCAGCCCCGCCCACAGACCGAGTGCTGCGCCGCCCACGGATGCCGCGAGCATGCCGATCCCGTTGGCCAGCGCCGCGAGATACCGCCGTTGCTGGGCCAGTCGCACGGTCTCGAAACTCGCCGTACTGAACGTCGTGTAGCCGCCGAGCAGACCGACGCCGATCACGAGGCTCCACTCCGGCGCGAGCAGGTGGTTCAGGGCGAGGCCGGTGACGAGGCCAAGCAGCAGCGAGCCGCTCACGTTGATGATGGTCGTGCCGAACGGAAACGCCCCGCCGAGGCGGGATCGCACGAGGCCGTCGAGGTAGAACCGGGCGGCCGCGCCCACACCGCCGGCGCAGGCGATCCCCAGGAACAGGAGCGGGGTCATCCGTTCGCCCCCGGATGCCGGTGCAGAGCGACGCCGAGCACGATGCCGAGCCCGGTGGCCACGCCGCCGAGCAGCACGGTACCGAGAGCATAGGTGAGCGCGAGGCCGATCTCACCGCCGATGAGTAGCAGTGCACTCGCGGTCGCGAGCGCGCTGTAGGTCGTGAAACCGCCGAGCAGACCGGTGCCGAGCAGGAGTCGCAGGCTGCGGCGGCCACCGGCATCGTGTCCGCTGCGCACGAGGGCCTCGAGCAGGAGGCCAAGCAACAGGGCACCGAGTAGGTTGATTCCGAGCGTGGTCAGCGGTAGGCGACCGTCAGGAAGCACGAGCGAGAGAGCTTCGCGCAGGGCGGTGCCCGCCGTCCCGCCGAGAAACACCAGGCCGAGGTAGCGCCAGCGCAGATGCGCGGCGCGCGGCGTGATTTCGTCGATGGTGTCCTGCCCGGTGTGATTCCGTCGCAATGAGTAGGAACCATCAGCGCGGGCAGTTTGAGCGGATGCTCCGGCGGGATCCATCGCCGAGGCCAGAATACACGCCTGCACCCGGGTAGGCCTCCGGCACGTGGCGACTGCGGCAGGTAATCGCTGCGGCGCGAGATACCCGCGCGGCTGGACGGCTACCGCTCCGACTCCCACGGCAGCTCGTCGCGGAACGCTACCGGGGCGAGCGGAACGACGACGACCGGCCGGTGCTGCCGGTGGGCGAGGTGTACGGCCACGGAGCCGCCGAAGAATTCCTGCACGCTGGCCCGCACGCCGGATTCGCGGGTACCGACCACGATCATCGCGGCGTCGAGCGTGTCGGCGAGGTGGGCGAGGGCACGGGCCGGATCGCCCGCCACCGCCCGGGCAGACCAGACCAGGTTGCTGCCATCGAGCAGGGTCGTCAGATGAGCGCGGAGGGCCACGCTGAATCCGTCGTCATCGGTGTCGTCAAGGTCGGGGTCGACCGGCAGGGAGATAACGCCTCCATCGGCGAACTCATCCACGAAATATCGGCCAGCATCGACCGTGGCGCAGACCAGCTCGGCCTGAAACCGGGCCGCAAAGGCAGCGGCCTCCAGCACAACGGCGTCGGGCTGGCCCGGAATCACGCCGATGATCACATAGGTGCTCACGGGTGGCTCCTCTCCCCTGGCGTCAGCTTGACAGCAATTGCGCCGAGCGCATAGGGCCAGAACAAACCGAACAATTCGAAAAACGACACACGACACAAACGGATGCCCCGGCGCCGGCCATCAGCACGAACGGCGGCCTGACAGGACGGCTCAGGTCCCGGACGCGATCAGGCGGCCGACCTCAGACGGCGGCGAGCACGCCCGCGACGGAGTCGAGCGAGCCGGGCACCAAACTGTAATACGACCAGGTTCCCCGCTTGGCCCGACTGAGAAAACCCGCGTCGACGAGCACCTTCAGGTGGTGCGAGATGGTTGGCTGGCTCAGCGTGAGCTGGTCGGTGAGGTCGCAGACACAGGCCTCGGCGTCGGCGTGGGCTGCCACGATCGAGATGATGCGCAGTCGGGCGGGGTCAGCGAGGGCCTTGAGCGAGCGGGCCAGGGAGTCTGCATGGTCCGGGGCGATGGCTGCGCGCGCCAGCGGGGAGGAGCAGGCATCCGCTTGAGAAATGTCGGTCAGGGGCAGGGTCCGGGTAAACGCCATCTGAACAGATCCTCCTTAGATTGACATTGGTCAATGTATTGATCTAGCGTGGACATCGACAACGATCAATGTTACCGCGAATCGCTGTCGTCAAGACTTGGAGATTCGTGAGCATTACGGCACCTGCCCCCACCCGACTCGGCGCGATGGACCGGCTGTTGCCAGTCTGGATCCTCGCCGCCATGGGCCTCGGCCTGCTGCTCGCCGTGTTCGTTCCGGCCGTCGGCGATCTGCTGCACGCGTTCACGATCGGCTCGATCAGCGTGCCGATCGCCATCGGGTTACTGATCATGATGTACCCGGTGCTCGCCAAGGTGCGTTACACGGATGCCCGTTCCGTCGCCTCCGACAAGCGCCTGCTGATCTCTTCTCTGCTGTTGAACTGGCTGGTCGGTCCAGCGCTCATGTTCGCCCTGGCCTGGATCTTTCTGCCCGACCTGCCCGAATACCGCACCGGACTGATCATCGTCGGCCTCGCCCGCTGCATCGCCATGGTGCTGATCTGGAACGACCTCGCCTGCGGCGACCGCGAAGCCGCAGCATTTCTCGTGGCCGTGAACTCGGTGTTCCAGGTCGTCGCGTTCGGTGCCCTTGGCTGGTTTTACCTGCAGGTACTGCCGGCCTGGCTCGGTCTGCCCACCACGAGCGCCGAGTTCTCGATCTGGGCGATCACAGCGAGCGTGCTGGTGTTCCTCGGAATTCCCCTGCTGGCCGGGTATTTGTCTCGCCGCATCGGTGAGGCCCGCCGCGGCCGCGACTGGTACGAGGCGCGCTTTCTGCCCCGGGTCGGCCCGTTCGCGCTCTGGGGACTGCTGTTCACGATCGTCATGCTGTTCGCCCTGCAGGGCCAGCAGGTCATCGACCACCCCGGCGACGTGGCCCGCATCGCACTGCCTATGCTGGTCTACTTCGCGATGATGTTCCTCGCCGGTTTCCTCACCGGGCGCCTGCTGCGCCTGAGCTACGAACGCACCACGACGCTGGCCTTCACCGCCGCCGGCAACAACTTCGAGCTTGCGATCGCCGTCGCGATCGGAACCTTCGGCGCCCTCAGTGGCCAGGCCCTCGCCGGCATCGTCGGCCCGCTGATCGAAGTGCCGGCGCTCGTCGCGCTCGTTTACGTCGCGCTCTGGCTGAAACCGCGACTCTTTCCCGAACGGATGCCGGCGGCCGACTCTGCGCCGGCCGCAGCATCCACTCGTACCCTCGTCTAACTGAAGGAACTTAGAAATGAAACCCTCCGTACTGTTTGTCTGCGTACACAACGCCGGACGCTCGCAGATGGCCGCTGGCTTTCTGACCGCACTGTCGCAGGGCCGCGTCGAGGTGCTCTCGGCCGGCTCGGAGCCGAAGGATCAGATCAACCCGGTCGCGATCGCCGCGATGGCCGAAGAGGGCATCGACATCGCCGGCAACGTGCCGAAGATCCTCACGACCGAGGCCGTCAAGCAGTCCGACGTCGTCATCACAATGGGCTGCGGCGACGCCTGCCCGATCTTTCCGGGCAAGCGTTACGAGGACTGGAAGCTGGACGATCCGGCCGGCCAGGGCATCGAAAGCGTGCGCCCCATTCGCGATGAGATCAAGGCGCGCATCGAGGCGCTGCTCGCCGAGATTCTGCCGGTCGAGGCTTAGGCATGCTTCCCGGCCTGACCTACCCGGAAGAGTCGCTCAAGCGCCTCGCCGGTGAGCTCGCCGAGCAGTTTCAGGGCATCTTCGCCGCCGAGACCGTCGAACGTTACGTGCTCGAGTCTTATACCGGGCTGCTGCGCACGTCGAGCGTGAAGGCTCATTTGACGACCCGCACGGCACGCTTTGCTCGCGAACGCCTGAACGCGCTGGGCCAGGCCAAGGGTGCGATCGAGCGACCGGTGCCCGAGGTTCTGTTCGTCTGCGAGCAGAATGCCGGCCGCTCGCAGATGGCCGCGGTGTTCACCAATGCCCTGTCGGGCGGTGCCGTGCACGTGCGTTCGGCCGGATCGATGCCCCTGCCCGAGCTGAACCCGACCATGGTCGCGGTCATGGCCGAACTGGGCCTGTCGCTCGACGAGTCATTTCCGAAGCCGCTCACGGACGACGTGGTGCAGGCGGCGGACGTCGTGATCACCATGGGCTGCGGCGATGCCTGCCCGATCTACCCGGGCAAACGCTACGTCGATTGGGAGCTCGTCGATCCGGCCGGCCAGCCGATCGAGGAGGTGCGGCGCATCCGCGACCAGATCCGGGCGAACGTCACGGAGATGCTGGCCGGTCTCGGAGTGACCCCCGCCGTCTGAGTCCCCTTCTGGCCCGGGCCGAGAAACGGGGCCCCGGACAGATCCCGGGGCCCGTTTTTTTCAGGTGGCCCCGGCGAGCTGAACCCAGCCCGCACGCCCTACGCGAGCGTCAGGAACAACTTCTCAAGCTCGGGGACCGTCAGCGAGTTCTCGTTGTCGGGGTTCGCGATGCAGTCGCGCATCGCGGTCGACACGATGACGAAGCCGGCCTTGTCGAGGGCACTCGACACGGCAGCCAGTTGGGTCACGACGTCGCGGCAATTGCCGCCGCCCTCGACCGCGGCGATGACGGCGGTCAGCTGCCCCTGCGCCCGGCGCAACCGGTTCAGGATCTTTTTCTGCTCGGCGGCGCGAACGTCGTCCATCTCAGGCCCCCTGCTCGGTCGCCAGACCGGCCTGCTGCCAGGCGGTGGTGCCGCCGGCAATGTTCACGGCGTCGTGGCCGTGCGCGGCCAGATACTCCGCCACCTGCGCGCTGCGTCCGCCGAGGGCGCAGATGACGTGCACCGGAACATCCGCTGGAATCTCGCTGATTCGCCCGACGACCTCGCCCATCGGAATGTGGATCACGCCGGGAACGTGGGCGGCTTCGTACTCCCACGGTTCGCGCACGTCGATGACAACGGGTGCGGTGAGCGCGGACAGCTCGGTGACGGTGATTTCTTTCATGCGAGGGCTCTTTCCAAAATGGGTGAAGTGACGGTTCCGGCCAGCCAGGTGCGGTAGCCGCCGTCGAGGTTGCGCACGTCGAATCCGTGCTGGGTGAGAATGCGCGCGGCGGTGTGGCCGCGCTGACCGACCTGGCAGTGCACGATCAGCGGCACCGGCGGAAGGTCAGCGAGTCGGGCTCGCAACTCGTCGAGTGACACGTTGAGTGCGCCCGGAATGCTGCCGGCGGCAAATTCGCCCGCCGACCGCACGTCCACGAGCACAGCGCCGGCCGCGCGCGCCGCCTCCAGCTCGTGCCACTGCAGGTTCACGCTCGTTCCCTGCGCGAGGTTGTCGGCGACATATCCAAGCTGGTTGATCGGGTCTTTTGCCGAGGCATACTGCGGCGCGTAGGCGAGTTCCAGACGCGTCAAAGCGGATGCCGTCATCCCGGCCGCCATCGCGACCGCGAGTACGTCGATGCGCTTGTCCACCCCCGCACCGCCCACGATCTGCGCGCCGAGAATTGCATCGGTCGCGGCATCGATGAGCAGCTTGATCGACATCCCCTCCGCGCCCGGGAAGTAGCCGGCGTGGTTGGCGGGGTGCGTGTGTGCGATGCGGTGGGCGCGCCCAGCGGCGATCAGGTGCTTCTCGTTCCAGCCGACGGTGGCCACGGTGAGGCCGAAGATGGCGACGATTCCGGCGCCGACGGCCGGCTCCGCCTGCTCGGGAGTGCCGGCGATGCTGTCGGCGACGGAGCGGCCGTGGCGGTTCGCGAGGCCGGCCATGGTGACGAGCGTGCCGGAGCCGTCGACGGCATCCGTTTTCTCGACGCCGTCGCCGACCGCGAAGATGAGTGGATCGCTGGTGGCCTGGGTGCCGTCGACCCAGACGCCGCCGCTCTCGCCGATGCGCAGACCAGCCTGCTCGGCGAGGGTCACGTCGGGGCTCACGCCGCTCGCGTCGATCACGAGGTCGGCGGGTACGGTCGTTCCGTCACTGAGCGTGACGCTCTGCCCCGACGCTCCAGTCACGACGGTGCCCAGGCGCACGTCGACGCCGCGTTCGCGCAGCCGGTCAAGCACGGGCGCGGCCATTTCGGGGTCGAGGGGGGTGAAGATCTGGCTGCCGCGCTGCACGAGGGTCACCTGCACCCCGCGGTGCACGAGGTTTTCGATGGCTTCGAGGCCGATGAATCCGCCGCCGATGACCACAGCGGATGCCGTTTCGACGCCCGCGAGCACCGCGGTGATGTGGTCGACGTCATCGACCGTGCGCAGCGTGTGGGTGGGAATGGTGCTGTCGGTCGCACCGGAACGCGCCGAGGCGCCGGCGGCGAGCACGAGGCGGTCGTAGCTCTCGATGCTTTCTTCGCCGGTGAGCAGATTACGCACCGAAACGGTCTGTTCGACGCGGTCGATCTGCACGACCTCGGTGTCGATGCGCACGTCGAGCGCGAAACGACTTCCGAGAGATTCGGGGGTCTGCAGCAGCAGATCACTGCGCTTACGGATGATTCCCCCGACGAAATACGGCAGGCCACAGTTCGCGAACGAGACGTAGTGTCCGCGCTCGAACACGATGATCTCGGCGCTCTCGTCGAGCCGGCGCAACCTGGTAGCCGCCGACATTCCGCCGGCGACGCCGCCCACAATGATGATTTTCACGTTTGCCTCCATTCAAATTAAACCCTAGAGGGTATCCAGGGCACAAGCCTGCGGGCGCGGCGGCGGCATCCGCTTGCCCGGGCCCACCTTGCGGAAGCGGGCCCATGATCGATCATGGGCCCAGCGACCGGGCCCGGGCCCGGAAACAAGAAACCCGAAAGCCCGAACCCGGAAACACAGGAGGTCCGGAAGGAAATACTCAGGCGACCGGCAGCGCGCGGAAGCCGCGCAACCGCAGACTGTTGGTCACCACGAACACCGAAGACAGGGCCATCGCAGCGCCGGCGATCAGCGGATTCAGCAGCCCGGCCATCGCGAGCGGAATCGCCGCGACGTTGTAGGCGAAGGCCCAGAACAGGTTCGCCTTGATCGTCGTGAGGGTGCGCCGAGACAAGCGGATGGCATCCGCTGCGGCGAGCAGATCACTGCGCATGAGCGTGAGGTCACTCGCCTCGATCGCGACATCGGTGCCCGAGCCCATCGCAATGCCGAGGTCAGCGGTCGCCAGGGCGACGGCGTCATTCACGCCGTCACCGACCATCGCCACCACGTGCCCCTCCGCCTGCAACCGCGCAATCACCCGGGCCTTGTCGGCGGGCAGCACCCCGGCGGTCACGTCGGTAATGCCGACCGAGGCGGCGACATTCTGCGCCGCCGCGAGATTGTCGCCCGTGACCAGCATCGGCGTCAGCCCGAGCGCCCGAAAGCGCTCGACCGCCCCAGCGCTCGTCGGCTTCACTGTGTCGGCGACGGTCAGCACGCCGCGCACCTGGCCCTCCCAGGCCACCATGACGGCGGTCTGGCCGAGCCCCTCGGCGGTGCCCAGCACGGCCTGCAGCTCAATCGGCACCCTAAGCCCCCACCGCTCAACCAGCCACGCGGGCCGGCCGACCAGCACCAGGCGGCCGTCTACCTCGGCCTGCACCCCGAGCCCCTGCTCCGACAGAAACGCCGACGACGGCAACAAAGGGCCGAGCTTCGACACCGCACCCGCCGTGATGGCGCGGGCGATCGGATGCTCCGACCCGCTTTCCGCCGCCCCCGCCAGAGCCAGCAACTCATCGACAGAGCCGCACTCGTGTGGCACAACGCTCGACAGCGTCATACGCCCGGTCGTGATCGTGCCGGTCTTATCGAGAACAATGGTGTCGACCCGGCGGGTGGATTCCAGAACCTGCGGCCCCTTGATCAGAATGCCCAGTTGCGCGCCGCGCCCGGTTCCCACGAGCAGCGCGGTCGGCGTGGCGAGCCCGAGGGCACACGGGCAGGCGATGATGAGCGTCGCGACGGCCGCGGTGAACGCCATCGTCGCGCCGGCACCGACCAGCAGCCAGCCGGCCAGGGTCGCCAGGGCGAGCCCGATCACGATCGGCACGAACACGGCGGAGACCCGGTCCGCCAGACGCTGCACCTCGGCCTTGCCGGTCTGCGCCTGCTCCACCAGTCGGCCGATATGGGCCAGCTCGGTGTCAGCGCCGACCCGGACGGCCCGCACCACGAGGCGCCCGCCGGAATTCAGGGTTGCCCCCACAACGTTGTCGCCCGGTCCGACTTCGATCGGCACCGATTCGCCGGTGAGCAGGCTCGCGTCAATCGCACTCGAACCGTCCACGATCAGGCCGTCGGTCGCGATCTTCTCCCCCGGCCGCACCACAAACTCGTCGCCGACCACGAGCAGCGCGGTGCTGATCCGGCTCTCCACGCCATCCTTCAGCAGCGTAGTTTCCTTCGCGCCGAGTTCGAGCAGCGCCTGCAGCGCCGCCCCGGAGTTGCGTTTGGCCCGCGCCTCCGCGTAGCGCCCGGCCAGAATGAACACCGTGACAGCGGATGCCACCTCGAGATAGATTTCATCGGCGCCGCCTCCCGGGGTGGCCGAGAAAGTGAAGCTCATGGTCATGCCGGCCATCCCGGCCATGCCGAAGAACAGGGCATAGAGCGACCAGCCGAGGGCGGCGAGCACGCCGACGCTGACCAGGGTATCCATGGTCGCGGCGCCATGGCGGGCGTTCACCCAGGCGGCGCGGTGGAACGGCCAGGCTCCCCAGATGGCGACCGGGGCGGCGAGGGTCAGGGCCAGCCATTGCCAGTTCGTAAACTGCAACACCGGAATCATCGACAGGGCGGCGACCGGCACGGTCAGCGCGGCCGAGACGAGCAGGCGCTGGCGCAGGGTGGCCAGCTCGGGGTCGCCGGTGTCCGCCACGGGCGCGGCTGCGGGCCGCACGGCCGTGTAGCCGGTGGCTTCAATCGTCTTGATGGCGTCGTCGACGCTCGTGCCGGCCGGCACGAAAACGCTCGCCTTTTCGGTGGCGTAATTAACCGTGGCGGCGACCCCGGGCATCCGGTTGAGCTTCTTCTCGATGCGGGCAGCGCACGAGGTGCAGGTCATCCCACCGACGAGGAGGTCTACCTGTTGACCATCCGACATCAGGCCTCGGACACCAGCTGGTAGCCCGCCTCCTCAACGGCTGCGGCAACCAGAGCACGGTCGAGCGGGGCGGCGCTCGTGACGGTCACCTGCGAGGTGCCACCCTTAACCAGTTCCACGGTGACGTTCTCAGCCCCTTCGAGAGCTGCAATCTCTTCGGTCACGCTCGCGACGCAGTGACCGCAGGTCATTCCGTCAACGCCGTAGGCGGTGGTCGTGCTGTTCATGGTCAGAACCTTTCTGTCTCCCCGCGAAGGGGTCTCATTCGAGCATACCCCTTGGGGGTACTCAGAGCACTACTATACCCCGAGGGGGTACACTGGGACACTAACGACGACGCAGAGGATAACCGTATGAACGAGTCAGAGTCGACCCACGACGGGCCGCACGGCTACATCTCCAACAAGGATGCCTACCTCAAACGTCTGCGCCGCATCGAAGGTCAGGCCCGCGGGCTGCAGGGAATGGTCACCGACGACAAGTACTGCATCGACATCCTCACCCAGATCTCCGCCATGACGAGCGCCCTCGAATCGGTCGCACTCGGCTTGCTCGACGATCACCTGAATCACTGCGTGCTGCACGCCGCTGTCGCTGGCGGCGCCGAAGCCGAGGCCAAGCTCCGCGAGGCTTCCGCCGCCATCGCACGTCTGGTGCGTTCCTAAAGGACCGGACCTTTGGCCCTAGTCCCCGAGTGCAGCCCGGCGCGACACTTAACAGTCAGCAATACGCACCGGCCAGCATCCGTGCCGACAGCATCCGTGCCGATTGAAGAGGGACCCCCATGAACAGCAATGCCGCCACGGCCGCTCCCGTGCGGGTCTTCATTCTCGACGATCACGAGCTGGTCCGGCGCGGACTGCGTGAGCTGCTCGAGGGCGAGGGGTTCGAGGTCGTGGCCGACTGCGGCCTGGCCGCCGAGGCAACCCCGCTCATTCTCGAGCTGCGTCCCGACGTGGCCATTCTCGATGCCCGTCTGCCCGACGGCACCGGCATCGAGGTCTGCCGGGACGTGCGTTCGGTCGACGAGGCCCAGCAGTGCCTCATTCTCACCAGTTACGACGACGAGCAGGCGCTGCGCGGTGCGGTTCTGGCCGGCGCGGCCGGCTATCTGCTCAAGGAGATTCGCAGCACCGACCTGCTCGGCAAGATTCGGCGCGCGGCGGCGGGCGAATCCCTCTTCGACCCGGCGATCAAGGCGGGCATCATCGCCGGCCTGGCCGACCCCCAGGATGCCCGGCTCGCCACGCTCACCGCGCAGGAACGCAAGGTGCTCGACCTCATCGGCGCGGGGCTGACCAATCGCGAAATCGGCCAGACCATGTTTTTGGCGGAGAAGACCGTCAAGAACTACGTGTCGTCGATGCTCGCGAAGCTGGACTTTCAGCGCCGAACCCAGGCTGCCGTGTTCGTTGCGAAACGTGGAGACGAACACCGACTGTAATTTCCGGCACCGGCACAGACCAGCGCAGCCGGGTTCCCTCGCCGAGGGTGCTGCGCACCGAGAATTTACCGTCGAGCAGCGCCGCGCGTTCCTTGAGGTTGTCCAGGCCGCTGCGCCGCGCCGGCTTGCTGAAACCGATGCCGTTGTCGGCGATGACGAGCTTGATCCGCTCGTCCTGGGCGTCCACCGAAATGTCAATGCTGGTCGCCTGCGCGTGGCGAGCAGCATTGCTCAGCCCCTCCGAGATCACAGCGAGCAGGCTGCCGCTGAGGTCATCGGCGAGCGGTCCGTCAATCGGCCCGGACAGGCGGATGCGCGGGGCGAACGGCAGACCCTGCGCGCCCTCCTTGATCACGGCGAGAATGCGACTGCTCAGCGTGCCGGTGTCCTGAGCCATTCCGCGCAGGGAATAGATCGTGTCACGCAGTTCACGAATGGTCTCATCGAGCTCGGTCGTCACCGCGTTGATGCGGTCCAGCGCAACCGGATCGTTCGTGAACCGGCGCAGGCTCTGCATGCTCAGCCCGGCGGCGAACAGCCGCTGAATGACGAGGTCGTGCAGGTCGCGCGCGATCCGGTCGCGGTCGCCGAGCACCGCCTGCTCCTCGCGCATCCGGTGCACCGTGGCCAGCTCGAGCGCGAGCGATACCTGGGTGCCGAACACCGCGCTCATCTCCACATCGGTGCGGCTATAGGCAGCGGATGCCGGTGCTCGCGACAGCAGAATCACGCCCTGCCCGTCGCCGGCCGGCCCCAGTGCGGCCACCAGTGTGGGACCCAGGAGCGACCACTGCGCCGCGGAGGCCGGGGACGCTGCATCCTGTCTCAGAATAGGCGGATTGCCGAGGGCTGAGGACGCACCGGTGTCGTGCAGTTCGTCGAGCGTGCCGGGGCGCAGCAGTACCGTGCCGCCGACCAGGCGGACGGCGACTTCGGCCGAGGCGTCCACGCCGGCAGCGGCCGCACAGTACAGGCTGTCGTCGGTGGGAAACCCGATCACGGCCAATTCGGCACCGGAAGCGACGAGGACGCGCTGCACCACCAGATCGAGGCCGTTGTTCTCGTCACCGTCGTCCGGGCGCAGCAGGTCGCGGCCCATCGCCGCGACCGCCTCCAACCAGCGGCTGCGGCGGCGGGCCTCGTCGTAGAGACGGGCGTTTTCGATCGTCACGCCGGCGGCCGCGGCGAGCGCGACGGCCAGTTCCTGATCTTCGTCGGTGAAGTCGCCGCCGCCTTCTTTTTCGGTGAGGTAGAGATTGCCGAACACCGTGTCGCGCACCCGAACCGGAACGCCGAGGAACGACTTCATCGGCGGGTGATGGGCCGGAAACCCGAAGGAGTCGGCGTGCTCGTGCAGATCGTGCAGCCGGATCGGGCGCGGTTCGCGAATGAGCAGGCCGAGGACGCCGTGGCCGGTCGGCAGCGCCCCGATCCGGTGAACGGTTTCCTCATCGAAACCGACGGTGACGAAGTGGCTCAGGACGGGACCACTGCCGATCACTCCGAGGGCACCGTACCGGGCCTGCACTAGCTGGCAGGCCGCGGTCACCACACGCTCGAGCACCGCTTCGAGGCTGAGGTCCTCAGCAACCGACACGACGGCATCAAGCAGGCCACGCATGCGGTCCTGGGTGAGCGCCAATTCGGCGATACTCTGATCCGACACCGTGTTCCCCCCACCCAGTCAGCGATCTGTGCTCTTACCTTGGCACGGTTTGGTGGGAGGTGATCTTACTTGTGGGTGGTTCTCGTCACAATTGTCGGGCAGGTGATGTGCAGCAGCACCTCGTGGCTGACCGATCCCATCAGCAGACGGGTCAGCGACCCGCGGCCACGGCTGCCGACCACGAGAAGTTGGGCGCGCCTGGCGGCAGCGACAAGCGCCCGGGCCGGCGACTCATCGGTCTCCAGAACCTGGTGCACGGTGAGGTCGGGGTAACGTGCGGTCAGGCCGGCCACCGACTCGGCAAGCACAATGCGTTCCTCTTCCATGCGCTCGGTCACGGCGTCTGCCGGGATGCTGCGCAGCACGCGGCGGTTCGGCAGGTGCACCGCGTACAGGGCGTAGAGCTCCTGGCCGGTGCGGTCGGCCTCGGCGGCGGCGAACGCGACGGCCGCCACGGAATCGGCTGAGCCATCCACGCCGACGTACACGCCCGAGCGCTCAATTTCGGGCAGGGAGGGGATGACGGCGACGGGGCAGGTGGCGAGCGCGGCAATCTGCAGGCTCACGCTGCCGAACAGTTCGCCCTCGACCCGGCCCTTTCGATCAGTGCCGACCACGATGAGCTCGGCTTCCTTGGACAACTCGCTGAGTACGCGCGGCGCGCTGCCGGTGCGCAACTCGGTGTGGGTGGTGACGGTGGGGGCCAGGGCGGCGGCGCGGGTGCCGGCGTCGGTGAGCAGCTTCTTCTCGGCGTCGAGAATGGAATCGTAGTAGCCGTAGCCATCGGCCAGCCAGGTTTCGTACACGGTGTGCATGAGGGTCACCGGGCTCTTCACGTTCTCGGCTCGCTGCATGGCCCACGCGAGGGCGGTCTCGCCGGCGGCAGAATCATCAATGCCAACCACAATCATCCGGTTCATTGCTCTACCTCTTCTGATAGCTCAGGTCACAGCGGTGTAGTGCACCACCTACGCCTCATCCTCCCAGTGCGCGCAGAATAATAGAAGGGCCGGAAGTCCCGATTAGGTGGGTTTTTCCCAACGGGACTTTCGGCCCTGTTGGGCGCAGGAGCTCCAGAACTAGCGTGGCTCTGACGGGTCGTTTGCCCGCCCACGAACCAAGGAGATACCCCGTGAAGGCACTTGTCTATGGCGGCCCCGGCCTGAAGAGCTGGACCGACGTTCCGGATCCGACGCTGCACAGCCCGACCGATGCGATCGTGCGCGTGGACACCACCACGATCTGCGGCACCGACCTGCACATTCTCAAGGGCGACGTTCCCGCCGTCACCGTCGGCCGCATCCTCGGCCATGAGGGCGTCGGCACAATCACCGAGGTCGGTTCAGCCGTCAGCAATCTGAAGGTCGGCGACCGGGTCATCATCTCCTGCATCAAGAGCTGCGGCCACTGCAGCAACTGCAGCAACGGGCTCTACTCGCACTGTCTCGGCGATGAGGGCGCCTCCGGCATCGGCTGGGTCTTCGGCCACCTCATCGACGGCACCCAGGCCGAGTTCGTGCGCGTTCCCTACGCCGACAATTCCCTGCACAAGCTGCCGGAAGGCGTCAGCGACGACCAGGGCGTCATGCTCAGCGACATCCTGCCGACCGGTTTCGAGATCGGCGTGCAGTACGGCCGGGTCAAGCCCGGCGATGTCGTCGCCGTGATCGGTGCCGGCCCGGTCGGCCTCGCCGCCATCGCGACCGCGGGCCTGTACGGCGCCGCGACCATCATCGCGATCGACCTCGACGAGAACCGCCTCGAGCAGGCCCGCTCCTTTGGCGCGACCGACACGGTCGTCTCCGGTGCCGCCGACTGGAAGGAGCAGGTTCTGGCCCTCACCGACGGCGCCGGCGTCGACGTGGCCATCGAGGCCGTCGGCATTCCGCAGACCTTCACCATGGCCACCGAAATCGTGCGCCCGGGCGGCAACGTCGCCAACGTCGGCGTGCACGGCAAGCCGGTCGACCTGCACCTGGAGAACCTCTGGATTCAGAACATCAACATCAGCATGGGGCTGGTCAACGCCAACACCACGAAGATGCTGCTCAAGCTCGTCGCGAGCAAGAAGCTGCCGGCGGAGAAACTGGCCACGCACCACTTCAACTTCGACCAGTTCCTCGAGGCCTACGACACCTTTGCTCGCGCCGCCGAAACCAAGGCCCTCAAGGTCGTCATCACCCGCTAACAACGTTTCCCCGGGAGGTTTCATGCGCGCCCTGATCGTCTACGAATCGATGTACGGCAACACCCGTCTCGTCGCGGAGGCGATCGGGAATGGCCTGGCCCCGGCCGAGGCGTGCGGGAATGGTTCGGCTCCCTGCCCGATCTGGCTCCGCCCCAATCGCGACGTGTCCCGAAATCTACCGGCGTTGCGTACCGTGCTGAGCGGATGTCGTCGCTAATCTCGTGACTTTCGGCCCTACTTGGGGATGATCGCCGTGGCTAACCTAAAAAGTAGAAGTCGGCGACGGTCACCCGAGCATCCACTCACGGCCCAGCACCGCAGAAAGGGTTGGGCTCATGACTGACACGCTCACTACCGCCAAGATGGTGGTTGCCTGGGACGGAACGGAGCCGGCCCGAGCGGCCCTGAACTGGTCGCTGGCCCGTGCAACCGGCGGGGACCTCACGCTGGTACAGGTGCTCGATCGCACGGTGTCGTCGGCGGACTATTTCGCGCTGGAGTCCACGACAGCACGCGCCCGCGAGGTACTCAGCGATGATGCGGAGCGGGTCAGCGCGAAGTACCCGGCGCTGACGGTGCACTCCGAATTGCTCTCCGGAGACCCGATCTCCGAACTGCGCGCGCTGAGCGGAACGAACACCCTCGTCGTCGTCGGAACCCACCGTCGCCGCGGGTCGACCCTGCGCTACGAATGGTCGTTGGGGGCACGCCTGGCCGGTTCGGCCAACGGACCCGTCGCGATCATTCCGGAGGGCGACAGCGCTGTGCCGTTCAACACCGGGCACACCGGCGTTGTGGTCGGCGTCGACGGTTCGGCTGCTTCCAACGCCGCCATCGAATTCGCGGCGGCCGAAGCCGAGCGTTCCGGCGAAGACCTCATCGCGATCCATGCCTGGCAGGAACCGCTGGTCTGGCGCGACACGACCGAACCTGACGCCCGGTTTCTGGAGACCCTGGAGACCTCGCACCGGCGCATCCTGGACGAGTCGCTGCGTATCGTCGCCGCGCGCTACCCGATGGTGCGTATCCGTCCGTCGCTGGTGCGCGGCCCGGCCCAGTCGGTGCTGCTCAACGCAGCCCGCGGGGCTGCGCTGCTGGTCGTCGGCGACCACGGCTTCACAGGCCTGTCGAAATTGCTGCTCGGCTCCGTGAGCCACTCGATCGTGCTGAACATCCAGTCGCCGATGGTGGTCATCCCGGCTCCGACGGCCTGACCCGCACAGGGCAGCGCCTCGCGGCACTCGTGCGAGACGCTGGCACCCCTGGGAACGAGTGCCCGCTTCCGTCCTGAGTGCCGCGAGCTGGCCGCCCGCGGTTAGGGTTTTGGTATGAGCACATTTGCGCTGCCCCCTCGCCGACTGCGCATTTTGGCGACCGGCGTAGCTCTGCTGGGGCTGCTGGCGACCCTGGTCACCTCTCCGACGCCACCGGTTACCGCAGCCCCGCTGCCGACCGCGGTGACGGAACCCGCTCCGTTCGACCCCGGCCTCATCATCAGCGACTACAACTTCTTCAACCCGGATGCCCTCACCGAGAGCGAGATCCAGGATTTTCTCGAAGACCGCTCCTGCGCCCCGAGCGACGGCGTGCCGTGCCTCTGGGAGTACCGCGAGACGACGACCAGCCAACCGGCCAAGGGCGCCGGGCACTGCCTGCCCTATACCGGCGGCGCGAACGAGACCGCCGCCCGCATTATCGCGAAGATTGCGGCGGCCTGCACGATCAGCCCCGAGGTGCTGCTGGTGCTGCTGCAAAAGGAGCAGTCCCTGCTGACCCGGCCGAGCGAATCGGGCTACCTGCGCGCCACCGGCTACGGGTGCCCGGACACCGCCGACTGCGACGCCCAGTACTTCGGGTTCTTCAACCAGGTCTACAACGCGGCCTGGCAGTTTCGGCAGTACACCCAGGAACCCGACCGGGCATTCAAAGTCGGCACGGTCGACGTGGGTTTCAACCCCAACGCCGAGTGCGGTTCAACCCCAGTCGCCATCGAAAACCAGGCCACGGCTAACCTGTACAACTACACGCCTTACCAGCCCAACCCGGTGGCCGTGCAAAACGCTGGTGACGAGGGCGATGCCTGCTCGACCTACGGCAACCTCAATTTCTGGCTGTTCTACAACGCCTGGTTCAGAGATTCCGCGTTCGTACCGTTCTCCGTCGTGTTCGACGAGTGCTTGAACTTCGTCGGAGGCCAGAACTGCCGCGTGCCGTCGCTGATCCCCGTCGGCCCGGCCGCCTGACCCGGGCGCCTTACCCGGGCGTCCGAGCGTTCCGTTCAGCAAGCGCTCAAATCGAACGGCCAGACGAGCGGCTGAGGCGTTACGCCCGATCGCTCGCCGTGTACACCCACGGGACCTGGCCGATCTCCAGCCGATGCCGGCCCCCTTCCTGCTCGATGTGGGCCTGGTCGTCGTAGGCCACATCGCCCGCCCAGAACAGCACTTGCCCACGCTCGCTCGCTCCGAGTCGGGTCTCGTAGTGCGCCAACCCACGCCCGGTGAAATGCGCCACGATCGCGGCCACCGACTCGAACCCCTGCAGCCCGTGCAGCGTCACCCAGGTCGGTGCCACGAGCGTCATCACAGCGGATGCGTGCCGCTCCAGCGCGATCGCGGGCCGAAGCCAGGCGTAGTCGATGACCTCATCTTCGGCGAGCACAATGATGCCGGCCGGTGCGGTCGTGAGGTAGAACCAGGTGCGCATGCGCTTCGGCGCGATCGAGGGCGGAATCCACAGCGCGGTCGAGACGAGCGCATCCGCCGACACCGTAAGCCCGGTCTCCTCCCGCACCTCGCGCACGGCGGCCCGGCGGGCGGCGAGCTGTTCGACGGCCTCGGCTGCCGCCGGGGCGATAGGGTCGTCCGAGTCAGCAGAACCACCAGCATCCGCGCCGCCGATCATACCCTCGGTACCCGCAGCGGCGGTCGCTGCGCTGCCACCCGACGCCGCGACGTCCGTTAGTAATCGGTCCTCCGGATCAACGCCACCACCGGGAAACACCCAGGCACCGGCAAACGACCCGCGATGGCGCGGACGTTCGAGCAGCAACACCTCGGGCCCCTCGGCACCGTCACGCAGCAACACCACCGTCGCGGCCACCCCGAGAGGCGCAGCCGGGCTCGCACCATCCCCGATCAAAACCGGGCCGGTCTGTGCATCTCGCGTCATCGCGTCGTCCTCATCGATCGGGTTCCCCCACCCTAACGCCGACCCCCGACATCGGCACCGACACCGACACCGACACTAAGCTGCGAGCTATGCCCGACCACGACGCACAACCGCAGCGCACGAGCCCATTCACCCGCAGCCTGCTCGCTCCGAACGCGGGGCCGATGACCCTCGACGGCACCAATTCGTACATCATTGCCGCGCCCGGCACGACCGACATCGTCGTGGTTGACCCCGGTCCCCTCGACGATGGCCACCTCGCTGCCCTCGCCGCGGCTGGGCGGGTCACACTCGTGCTCGCGACCCATCGGCACGCCGACCACACGGCCGCGAGCGCACGGTTCGCCGAACTGACCGGAGCCCCGGTGCGGGCGTTCGATCCGGCGTATTGCCTGGGCGGCGACCCCCTCGTCGACGGTGAACTGATCGACGCTGGCGGCACCAGCATCCACATCGTGCACACCCCCGGGCACACCGACGATTCCGTCTGCCTGCACCTGCCGGACGACGGCCCGACCGGCTCGGTGCTCACCGGCGACACCATTCTCGGCCGCGGAACCTCCATCATCGACGGCACCCTCGCCGACTACCTCGCCTCACTCGAATGTCTGCGCGCGCTCGGCCCGGCCATTGTGCTGCCGGCCCACGGCCCGGTGCTGCCCGACCTCGCCGCCAGCTGCGACACCTACCTCGCCCACCGGCGCGAGCGTCTCGACCAGGTGCGTGCCGCCCTGCGAGAGCTTGGCGACGATGCGAGCACGGCTCATGTTACCGACGTGGTCTACGCCCAAACGGATGCCGCGGTGCGGTTCGCCGCCGAGGCATCCGTTCGCGCGCAGCTGGCCTACCTGCGCGGCAGCAGCTGACCCGCAAAGCTACTTGCCGGGCTTCTTTTTCTCCAGGTGGCTGGCCCTCAGGGCGCGGGCTCTTGCCGCGGCGGTATCCGCTTCAGCGCTGAACCGTGCGTTCCGCATGCCTGAGCTTGCCGCTCGGGCAACCTTGTTGCTCTGTTTGGGATTTTGGGCCATGGTGCTGTTTCCAATCACGTGTAACCGGGAGGCGACTCCTTTCTGCCCACCATATCCGCCCGAAGCACGCCGCGGCTGTGTGGCGCACGCGCCGAGATCGACGAGTCGAGTTTCGACCCGGCAGCAGAAGAGGCCTGCACGCGCAAAACTGAGGCCTTGGCCGCAAACAAGACGCAACCCACCGAAACCTCCGTCGAGGATTTCCTCGACGCGGCAACGCCCGCCCGCCGCCGCGACGACGGCAAGACCCTCGACGTGCAGCGCCGGCTCATTGCCATCGCGTGGACCCGCGGCGATGACCCGGCGGCCCCCGCGGGGTAGCGCCCAAACGCTCGAGGTCGGCTGCGCCCGAAAACCCACGTTGCGCGAACGGATGCCGCCGCACCCGCCCGCACCGCAGCATCCGTTCGCCCGCAGCTGGCCCAGCCTGCACTCCGTACGCAGCTCGCCATCCCTTCCCTGACTTTGCGTACAAAACAGACCGAGCGGTATGGTTCTTGTACTGCTGCAAAGCGGCGTTCACCCCCAAGCGGCCACAGCAATGCGGTACCTTATGGGGAAACGGGCATCGTCGCCATCGTATTAAAAGGGGAAATTCATGCGCCAACGCTCGCTGTTCACGGTCATCGCCGCTGCCGCCCTACTCTCGCTGACCCTCGCCGGGTGCAGCTCCGAGAAGGCGGCCGCCAAGCTCGACCCGGCCGAGAGCCCGCTGTCGAAGTACATGTCGGGGGCGTACGGGGACTACGACGAAGACTCGATGCTTGCCCAGCAGAACGAGCAGGAAGAGCTCGTCGCCACCTGCATGGCCGACGAGGGCTTCGACTACCTCCCCGTCGACAACTCGCAGTACAGCGGCATGATGAGCGACAGCGGCGATCAAAACACCGAGAAGTGGGTGGCCGAAAACGGTTACGGCATGAGCCAGTCCCCCGAGCAGCTCGCCGAACAGCAGGAGCAGAGCGAAGAGTTCGTCGATCCGAACCAGGACTACGTCATGTCCCTCTCGGAGGGTGAGCAGGCCGCGTACTACGAGGTGCTCTACGGCGTTCAACCCACCGAGGAAGAGATGGGCGAGGACGGCTCCTACGAGTACACCTGGGAGACGTCGGGCTGCCAGGGATTTGCCAGCCACGAGATCACCGGCGACCAGCCGTCTCAGGAAGACCACGCGGCGCTGTACGAGGCAATGAGTGCGCTCTACGAAGACGCCCAGAAGTCCCCCGAGCTCGTGGCGCTCGACGCCGAGTGGGCCACCTGCATGGCCGACGCCGGCTACGCAGACTTCACGAAGAAGGCCGAAGCCGTCGATTCGATCATGAACGCGCAGAATGCGCTCTACGAAGAAGGCTCCGAGACCGGCCCCGACGAGAAGGCGCTCGCCGACATGCGCGAGAAGGAACTCGCCCTCGCCATGGTCGACTTCACCTGCTCCGAAGACCTCGACTACACCGACGCATCGATGAAGGTGCAATTCGACCTCGAAGAGCAGTTCATCATCGACCACAAGTCCGAGCTCGACGCGCTCATCGCGGACTACGAGCAAGGCAAGTAGGTGTCGCGCCGGTTCGGTCGACGACAGAGCGCGCCCGACGCGACCGAGGTGCTCGACGTGGTGAGCGGCGATGTCACTGACAGCGACGCCACCCCGAAAACACACTCGCGCAGCCAGGGTTGGCGCCGCCTGTTCGCCGGCAACCGGGTGATCTGGGTTATGGCCACGGTGGCCATCGTCGCGCTCGTGGCCGGCCTCGGGCTCGGCCAGCTGATCGTCTCGCCCGGGCAGGCGGCAGCGGATGCCGACGCTCCCGCCGCCGGCCTGATCACCGTTCCGGTCGAAAACCGGCAGCTGGCCAACGATGTCACCATGCGCGGCGACGCGACCTATGCCGATTCGGTCGAGGTTTCCATCGAAACCGGCGAACTCGCCGGCGCGCCCATCGTCACCGGGCAGGTTCCCGAGGTGGCGGCCATCTTCGACACCGCCTCGATCGCGCTCGAGGTCACCGGTCGCCCGGTGATCGTGCTGCCCGGCGACCTGCCGGTCTACCGCACCCTGCGCGTCGGCGTCTCCGGCCCCGATGTGCTGCAGTTCAAGCAGGGCCTGAGCGCGGCCGGAATCGACGCCGGCGCGCTCGACTCCGACGTGTTCGACGCGCAAACCGCGAGCGCGGTCACGGCGCTCTACGCCAAGGTCGGCTACCCGGCCCCCACCGGCGGCGACGAGGTCGCCGGCGCAGTGAGCAGCGCCGAAGCCGGAGTCACGAGCGCGCAGGCATCCGTTGACAGCGCCACCGGCGCGCTCACCGTCGTGCAGGGCGCCGCGTCGAACGTCGACGTGGTCGAGCAAGGCAACCTCGTGCGCAGCGCCCAGCGGGCGCTCACCCTGGCCCGAGCCGAAGGAACCCCGAACGAGATAGCGGATGCCGAGGATGCCGTCACCCTGGCCGTGGCGCGCCAGGCCCAGGCGCTGGCGCCGCGGGACTCGAGTGCCGAGAAGGCAGCGGTCACCGCGGCCAAGGCCGAACTGACCCGCGCCGGCGAAACCCTGAGCGACGCCCGCGACGGCGCCCTGGCCTACCTGCCGGCCGGCGAGGTGCTCTACCTGCCGGGCCTTCCCCGCCGGGTCGACGAGATCAGTGTGAAACGCGGATCGAGCATCACCGGCCCGGTCATGCGCGTCTCCGGCGCGACCCTGGTCATCTCCGGTTCGGCGACCGCGAGCGATGCCGCGCTGCTCGAAGTCGGAGCCCCGGCCATTCTCGCCATGCCTGACGGAGACCAGCCAGCCACGATCAGCTCGATCCTGCCCGCCGAACCGGCCAGCGGAGAGACCGCGAGCGGCCGCTTCACCGTTCTGTTCGCCCCCGACGCGCTCACTGACGAGCAGATCCAGGCCGTGCAGGGCAGTAACGTGCGCGTGCGCATCCCGGTCAGTTCGACCGAGGGCGAGGTGCTCGCCGTTCCGCTCGCCGCGCTCACCGCCGGTCCCGGCGGCGAATCCCGGGTCGAATTCGACCCCGGCGAGGGCGCGGAAACCGTGCTGGTCGAGGTCACCACCGGGCTCGCCGCCGAAGGATTCGTTGAGATTACCGCCGTCGACGGCTCGCTGGCGGTCGGGGATCTCGTCGTGGTGGGCCGGTGATCGCGGCCCCGGTCGTCGAACTGGTCAACGTCACGAGGTCGTTTCCCGGCCCGCCCGAGGTGCAGGCGCTCAAATCGGTCAACCTGCGGGTTGAACGCGGCGACTACCTGTCGATCGTCGGTCCGAGCGGATCCGGCAAGTCCACCATGCTCAACCTGCTCGGACTGCTCGACCGGCCGAGCGTCGGCGAATACCACCTCGACGGCACCTCTACCAGCCTGCTCGACGAAAAGCAGCGCGCCATCGTGCGCGGCGGCACCATCGGCTTCGTCTTTCAGGCCTTCCACCTGCTGCCACACCGCACCGTGCTCGACAACGTACTCCTCGCCACGCTCTACAGCGGAGTTCCGCGCGGCGAGCGCGAAGACCGGGCCCGAGCCGCCCTCGATCGGGTGGGGCTCAATCATCGGCTGGACTTTCTGCCCGGCACCCTCTCCGGCGGCGAGCGCCAGCGGGTCGCCGTGGCGCGCGCCGTGGTCGCGTCGCCCGAGCTGCTGCTCGCCGACGAACCCACCGGAAACCTCGACGAAACCACCGGTAGCGAGGTCATGGACCTGTTCGAAGAGCTGCACGCCGACGGCCTCACCCTCATCGTCATCACCCACGACCAGGCCGTCAGCGATCGGGCCGACCGCCGCGTGCGCATCACCGACGGTCGCTTGAGCGAGCTGTCATGACGTTCTCCTTTAAGCGGATGCTGCGCCGCCGTTCCGCAGGCACCGTCGCGGTCGACGCGGCGGTCGCCGCGCCCCTCGCCGACGAGTCCCCCGGCCCCCTCAGCGCGGACCTACCCGCGGGCTCGGCTTCCACCGCGGTCGACCGCGCCAACGTGGCGTCCACTGGAGTAGCGCGCACCGAATCGCAGCCCGCCGGCTCAGCTTCCACCCCCACCGGACTCGCCAACGCAACCGGCACCCCGACCGCCGCCGCATCCGCTGCCCCCGGCCCTACCGCCGACGAACAGGCCGCCGCAGAGGTCGCCGCACCATCCGGCACCCCGAGCATCGTGCCGGTCATTCGCCGGACCGACCGGTTCTCGGTGCAGGACCTGCTGGTCGAGGCGAGCTACGGCGTCGGCGCCCGGCCCAGCCGGCTCGTCATGACGACCCTCGGTACCGTGCTCGGCATCGCCTCCCTGGTGGTCACCATCGGATTCGCGCAGACCGCCGCCGGGCAGATCTCCAACCAGTTCGACGCGGTCTCGGCGACCCAGATCATGATCGAACCGGCCTCGACCCGCAATTCGAGCGGCGCTGAGCAGGCCACCGGCCGGCTGCCGTGGGATGCCCCGGAGCGGGTCGATCGGCTGGCCGGGGTGGAACGCGCGGGTCTCGTGGCGGATGTCGATGTTGCCGGCCAGGCCGTGACATCCGTTCCGGTCAATGATCCTTCGGCCGCGCAAACACTGAGCCCCGCCGTCATCGCTACCTCATCTGAACTGCTCGCCGCGGTGCGCGGGCAGGTCGTCACCGGACGCTTCTTCGACGCCGGCCACGACGAGCGCGGCGACCGGGTGGCCGTGCTCGGGGAGCGGGCCGCCGAAACGCTCGGCATCAACCGGGTCGACAGCCAGCCGTCGATCTTCATTGGTGAGGTGTCGTACACCGTCATCGGCATCATCGACGGCGTCGAACGTCGTGCCAACCTGCTCGACGCCGTCATTGTGCCGCTGAACACTGCCCGCGTGCAGTTCGGCCTGACCGCCCCAGCCGAACTGCACGTGCAAATTGAGGTCGGTGCCGGCGCTCTGGTGTCGCGGCAGGCGCCGATCGCACTCGACCCGAGCGCTCCGGAGAATTTCACGGTGCAGGCGCCCGCCGCGGCGTCATCGCTGCAGGACAACATTCAGGCCGACATCAACATCGTCTTTCTCACCCTCGGCATTCTTGCGCTGCTCGCCGGCGGCCTCGGCATCGCTAACGTCACCCTGCTCTCGGTAATGGAGCGGGTCGGCGAGATCGGCCTGCGCCGGGCGCTCGGCGCGACCCGGCGCGACATTGCCCGGCAGTTCATCGTAGAGTCGGCCGTGATCGGCCTGCTCGGCGGGTTGATCGGCTCGGCCCTCGGGGTCTTCGCGGTCGTCGCCGTCTCATTGCTGCAGAACTGGACCCCGATTCTCGACCCGGTCGTCGCAATCGGGGCCGCCCTGCTCGGAACGGTCGTCGGCCTCGCAGCCGGCGCCTATCCCGCGATGCGCGCCTCCAACATCGAGCCGATCACCGCCCTCCGCGGTGGCACGTAGGCCGCCACACACAGGTTTTCCGAGGTCGAACGGCTAAACTCGCCGTCTACGGGGTGGGGACTGGATCCATGAAACAACCGGGCGTGTTTCTCAGCCTCGTGACGGCAGTCATTGTAACGACCAGCGTCACCACGAGTTCGGCCGCCGCCGTCGACGATTACCCGACCTGGGACCAGGTGGAAGCCGCCAAGAGCAGCGTCGCCGCCACTCTCGCCGAGGTGGCCGCGATCGAACTCTCGCTCGACGAGTTGCAGACCCGCACCGCCACCCTCGGCGACGACGCCGTAGCGCTCAGCGCCGCCCATGAACAAACACAGGCGGATTACAGCGCAGCCGCAGCCCAGCAGAGCGTGCTCTCCGTTCAAGCGGATGCCGCATCCGCTCGCTCTGTCGACAGCGGCACCCGACTGGGCGCGTTGGGGGCCCAGCTTTATCGCGCCGCAGGCACCGATTTGAGTCTGGGCGCCTTCTTCGACAGCACGCACTCCGACGACCTGCTGTTTCGGCTCGGCACAATGGAGCGGCTCACGGAGCAGGCGGGGCGGCTCACCGCGGAGGCTGATGCCGAACGCAACTCGGCCGAGGCGCTCAGCGCGCAAGCCGAAGCGATGACCACGGAGCGCGACCGATTGCAGGCCGCAGCACTGGCCGGGCTGACTGCTGCGCGCGCGGCCCAGCAGGCAGCCGACGCGGAGGTCGTCGTAAAGCAGTCCGCGAGCGAGGTGCTCTATGCCCAGCTCGCGTCGCTGAAGAACTCATCCGCCGACGTGGAGAGGCAGTATCGAAACGGCGTGGCCGCCCAGCAGCAGTATCTCGAACACCAGCGCCAGGCTGCGGCCACCGCGGCGGCTGAGGCGTCCGCGTCATCCGGATCACCCGCGTCGTCGCCCGTACCGCCCGCCGGAGCCGTGATCGATCGCAGCGGCGCGCAGGCGATCGCCGCCACCCAGGTCGCCGCCCGGGGCTGGGGCACCGCCGAATTCACCTGCCTGGTTCAGCTCTGGCAACGGGAGTCAGGTTGGCGGGTGAGCGCCTACAACGCGTCCAGCGGCGCCTACGGAATTCCCCAGTCGCTTCCTGGGAGCAAGATGCAGACCGCGGGCGACGACTGGCAAACAAACCCCGCCACCCAGATCACCTGGGGCCTCGGCTACATCGCTTCCCGCTACAGCACCCCCTGTGGCGCCTGGGCACACTCCGAGGAGTACAACTGGTACTGAGCCCGGCTGCTGCTACGGCGTCCACCACGGCCGCAACGGCAGATCCCCGGCCGCGCCACCCTCGTGGGGCCTGGTCATCAGCACCTGGTGCAACTGGATCCCATTGCGCTCGAAGCCGAGCCTCGAACCCGCCATGTACAGCCCCCACACTTTCGCGGTGGGCAGCCCGACCTCCGCGACGGCCTCGTCCCAATGCTCGACCAGGTTGGCGCCCCAGTCGCGCAGAGTGAGCGCGTAGTGCTGGCGCAGGTTTTCCTCGTGCAGCACCTCGAGGCCTGTATCCTGCGCTTCGCTAATGATCCGGCCCGAGCCGGTGAGCTCCCCATCGGGGAAGACATAACGATCGATGAACCCGCGAGTCGCCGGTTCGGTCTGATTCTCCGGCCGGGTGATGCAGTGATTGAGCAGCAAGCCGCCGGGGCGCAGCCTGTCCTGCAGAAAGCGGAAGTACGACGCATAGTTGCGCACGCCGATGTGTTCGAGCAGCCCGATGGACGATATCGCATCAAAGCCGGTTTCCGTGACGTCGCGGTAGTCGCCGAAGCGAACCTCCGCCAGATCGCTCAGGCCGTCCTCGGCGACGGCCCGCTGCGCCCACGCGGTCTGCTCGATCGAGAGCGTGACTCCGGTGGCGCGCACACCGCGCCGGGCGGCGTAGCGCACCATGCCGCCCCAACCGCACCCGACGTCGAATAGCCGGTCGCCCGGCCTCAGCCGCAGCTTCTCAAACACGAGTCGGTATTTGTTCTCCTGCGCCTCGTCCAGGGAGGCGTCGCCGCTCGGGTAGCAGGCGCAGGTGTAGGTCATCGACGACCCAAGCACCCACTCGTAGAACCTGTTCGAGACGTCGTAGTGGTGGTGGATCGCGTCGGCGTCACGAGTCTTGCTGTGTCGTAGCCCTCCCGCAACGCGGCGCCAGCGGGGTTCCGCCTCCTCCGGCGGCGGCTCGATCGGGCGCAGCTGCCTGATTCCAATAGAGCGGATGATGTCCACCATCAGCCGCGCCGGTGGCCGGGTGAAAACCAGACTCTCGGAGAGTGCCTTGAGCAGTTCGTACGGGTCCCCAGGGTGCACCCCGCGGAGGTCGAGGTCGCCGGCGATATAGGCACGGGCCAGTCCGAGGTCGCCACGGCCCGTGGCGAGATAGTGGGTGCCGCGCGGCGTCAACAGGTCCAGCCCGAGCGGGACGTCCGGGGGTCCGGCCGAACTCCCGTCGTAGGCGGTGAACCGCACCGGAAGGCGTCCGCCGGCCAGAATTTCCAAGACCTGCGCGATGGTGAACGTGCCGGCCGAAGCATCCGTTTTACGATCTTTGAACGTCGTCATTGTCGTTGCACCGCCTTGGCATAGAGGTCGAGGAGACGTGAATCGGGGTCGTAGCGTTTTTTCGCGGCCCGGTAGGCTTGCCCGCCGTAGAGTTCGTCGAAGTCTTCACGGGAGTAGAACGAGTCGGAGTACAGCGACTTGTGCCCGTCAAGCTCGCCGACCTTGCGTTCGATGCGCCGGTTGGTCTCCCCCTCGATCGACCCGACCGGCACCGTCGACCAGAACCCGACGTTGACGTAGCTCTGCCGGGGTCGCATCGGGTAGAGCGGCCAGCGGTCATCGCCCCGCAAACGCAGCGGGCACAGCCAGATCGGTGCAATCGGCACCGTGTCGAGGAACCAGTCCAGAAATTCCGCGCACCGCTCCAGAGGCACCTCAACGTCTTGCACCACTCGCTCGAGCGGCGGCCGGCCGTGCAGTTTCTCGAGGAGGTCGCCGATCTGAAACCGCCGTTCAAGCCTCATCAGGGTTCCGTAAAAGCTGCTGCGCCGGTAACGCCCGGGCCAGCACCGGCGAATAAGCGGATGCTGCGCGCCGAACGCCTCGGAGCACCAGAACCAGTCGGTGTCCCAACGCCAGAGGTAGTCGTGAATCGTGAGGCGGTCGATTGGAACACCGCGCTCGTGTCGGATGGAGCGGTAGTAGATCTGTTGGCCGGTGTAGTCACTGACGGGGCCGGGCTCGCTGGTCTGCCGGCCCACGCAGAGGTAGCTTTCGTCGACGCTGAACACGACACCGTCGAGATAATCGACGGCGACACCGTCGAGACTGCCGGTCAGCAGGATGCCGTTGATCGCCGCGACCAGGTCGACGGACGCGTGGAACCGCACGTGCGTGAGAGCGACGAAGGGCTGGACAGGTTCGAGTTCGATGCGTAGCCGTACCGCGTAGCCCAGAGTTCCGTAGGAGTTGGGGAAGGCATGGTACAGCTCGGGGTTCTCGCGGCGCGATGCGGTGAGCAGTTCTCCGGCGCCGGTGAGGATGTCCAGTTCCAGCACGGATTCGTGGGGCAGGCCGTTGCGGAACGATGTCGACTCGATGCCGAGGCCGGTGACCGCGCCGCCGAGGGTGATGGTCTTCAACTGCGGCACGACCAGCGGCGCCAACCCGTAGCGCAGCGTCTCGGCAACGAGGTTTTCGTAGGTGCACATGCCGGCCACGTCGGCCGTTCGCGCCTCCGTATCAACAGCAATGACGCCGGTCAGTCCGGACGGGTCGAGCCCTGCGACCCGGGCTTTGGTCCGGGTCCGAAACAGATTCGAGGTGGACTTGGCCAATCGAATCGGGGCCGCCACCGGGACAGCGCGATAGCTCTGCAGTAGGCGCTGCACGCCGGCGGCGTGAGCGCTCCGGGCGTCGAGCACAACAGCGGGCACGCCCTCACGTTAGTCCCCGGTGAAGCGATCACACCAGTGCTCGTTGCCACCGATATCGCCCGCGTTCTGGCAGGCTCAGGCCAGGACCACGACGATCGGCATGCCGGCCGGCACACTAGAGCGGCCAGCAATCTTCTTCGCCAGGCCCGACGAGTTTCGCGCAGCCGACGCGGCGCGAGCTGCGGCATCCGCTTCATCAACCGGCTTCGAACAGCTATGAGCGCATAGCATTTCCCGAGGTCGTGTGTGTGGTTAGAAGTCCCAGTCGTCGTCTTCGGTCACGACGGCCTTGCCGATCACATACGAGGAGCCCGACCCGCTGAAGAAGTCGTGGTTCTCGTCGCCGTTCGGTGAGAGCGCGGAGAGAATCGCCGGGTTCACGTCGCAGACGTCCTTCGGGAAGATCGCCTCGTAGCCGAGGTTCATCAGCGCCTTATTGGCGTTGTAGTGCAGAAACTTCTTGACGTCTTCGGTCAGGCCGACCTCGTCATAGAGGTCCTGCGTGTACTGCACCTCGTTCTCGTACAGCTCGAACACGAGATTGAAGGTGTAATCCTTGATCTCGTCGCGACGCGCCTGCGTCTCTTTTTCGAGCCCCTTCTGAAACTTGTAGCCGATGTAGTAGCCGTGCACGGCTTCGTCACGAATGATCAAACGGATGAGGTCGGCCGTGTTGGTCAGGCGGGCGCGGCTGGAGAAATACATCGGCAGGTAGAAGCCCGAGTAGAACAGGAACGACTCGAGCAGCACCGAGGCGACCTTGCGCTTGAGCGGGTCGTCACCCTGGTAGTAATCCATGACGATCGATGCCTTGCGCTGCAGGTTCTCGTTCTCGGTCGACCAGCGAAAAGCTTCGTCGATCTCCTTGGTCGAGGCCAGCGTCGAGAAGATCGAGGAGTAGCTCTTGGCGTGCACCGACTCCATGAAGGCGATGTTCGTGTAGACGGCCTCTTCGTGCGGGGTGATCGCATCGGGGATGAGCGAGACAGCGCCCACTGTGCCCTGGATCGTGTCGAGCAGGGTCAGCCCCGCAAAGACGCGCATTGTGAGCTGCTGCTCCACCGGCGTCAGCTGGTTCCACGACTGGATGTCGTTGCTGAGCGGAACCTTCTCCGGCAGCCAGAAGTTATTGGTCAGGCGGTTCCAGACGTCGACGTCTTTATCGTCTTCGATCTTGTTCCAGTTGATCGCGTCAACGTGCGACACCAGCTTGAGCTTGTCAATCATGGGAGGTCCTCTTCGGATACTGCTTATTGGGTATTGCTTGGGTCGTTACTCGTCGGTGCCGGTGTGCGAAACCCAGCCAACCGCTGGTCGAGCTTGCCGAGACCGCCACGGTATTTCGATGGCGGTCGGGGCAAGCTCGACCAGCGGATTTAATCCATCATTCGATGCGCAAGATTAAAGCGCGCACGAGACGCAACCCTCAATTTCCGTGCCTTCGAGGGCCATCTGGCGCAGACGGATGTAGTAGATCGTCTTGATGCCCTTTTTCCACGCGTAGATCTGCGCGCGGTTGATGTCACGAGTCGTCGCGGTGTCCTTGAAGAACAGCGTCAGCGAGAGGCCCTGGTCAACGTGCTGGGTCGCCGCGGCGTACACATCGATGACCTTCTCGTAGCCGATCTCATAGGCGTCCTGGTAGAACTCCAGGTTGTCGTTCGTCATGAACGGCGCCGGGTAGTAGACGCGGCCCAGCTTGCCTTCCTTGCGAATCTCGATCTTGGCCGCGATCGGGTGAATCGACGCGGTCGAGTTGTTGATGTACGAGATCGACCCGGTCGGCGGCACGGCCTGCAGGTTCTGGTTGTAAATACCGTGCGCGACAACGGATGCCTTCAGCTCGGCCCAGTCCGCCTGCGTCGGAATCGACACTCCGGCCTGGGTGAACAGCTCGGCGCCGCGGTCAGTCGTCGGCTCCCACACCTGGTCGGTGTACTTGTCGAAGAACGCACCGGAGGCATAGGTGCTGTTTTCGAAGCCCTCGAAGGTGCGACCGCGCTCGATGGCGAGGGCGTTCGAGGCGCGCAGCGCGTGGAACAACACCGTGTAGAAGTAGATGTTGGTGAAGTCGATGCTCTCTTCACTGCCGTAGTAGATGCGCTCACGGGCGAGGTAGCCGTGCAGGTTCATCTGGCCGAGGCCAATGGCGTGCGAACGGTCGTTGCCGTCTTCGATGGAGCGAACCGAGCTGATGTGGCTCTGCTCGGACACCGCGTTCAGGCCACGAATGGCGGCGTTGACGGTGCGCCCGAGGTTGCCGGAGTCCATCGCCAGGGCGATGTTCATCGACCCGAGGTTGCAGGAGATGTCCTTGCCGATCTCGTTGTACGAGAGGTCCTCGTTGTACGTGGTCGGGGTGTTCACCTGCAGAATCTCGGAGCAGAGGTTCGACATGTTGATGCGACCGTCGATCGGGTTGGCCTTGTTCACCGTGTCTTCAAACATGATGTACGGGTAGCCGGACTCGAACTGAATCTCGGCGAGGGTCTGGAAGAACTCGCGCGCCTTCATCTTCGACTTCTTGATGCGGGGGTTGTCGACCATCTCGTGGTACTTCTCGGTCACCGAGATATCGGCGAAGGGCACTCCGTAGACCTTTTCCACGTCGTAGGGCGAGAAGAGGTACATCCACTCGTCATTCTTGGCGAGCTCAAAGGTGATGTCGGGAATGACGACACCGAGCGAGAGCGTCTTGATGCGAATCTTCTCGTCGGCGTTCTCCCGCTTGGTGTCGAGAAAACGCATGATGTCGGGGTGGTGCGCCTGCAGGTAGACGGCTCCGGCTCCCTGCCGGGCACCGAGCTGGTTGGCGTAGCTGAAGGAGTCTTCGAGCAGCTTCATCACGGGGATGATGCCGCTGGACTGGTTCTCGATCTGCTTGATCGGGGCGCCGGCCTCACGAATATTGCTGAGCAGCAGCGCCACGCCGCCGCCGCGCTTGGACAGCTGCAGCGAGGAGTTGATGCCGCGGCTGATCGACTCCATGTTGTCTTCGATTCGCAGCAGGAAGCAGGAGACGAGCTCGCCGCGCTGGGCCTTGCCCGAGTTCAAAAAGGTCGGCGTCGCGGGCTGAAAACGGCCGGCGATGATTTCTTCGACCAGTTCGACGGCAAGCTTCTCATCACCGGATGCGAGACCGAGCGCCGTCATGACGACGCGGTCTTCGAAACGCTCGAGATAACGCTTGCCGTCGAAAGTCTTCAGCGTGTACGAGGTGTAGTACTTGAATGCGCCGAGGAAGCTCTGGAAGCGGAACTTCTTGGAGTAGGCGAGGTCGTTCAGGCTCGTGATGAACTCGAACGAGTACTGGTCGAGCACGGCCTGCTCGTAATATTCCTTCTCGACCAGGTAGTCGAGGCGCTCGCGCAGCGAGTGAAAGAACACCGTGTTCTGGTTGACGTGCTGCAGAAAGAACTCCCGCGCGGCTTCCTGGTCTTTGTCGAACTGGATCTCCCCGTTCGGCCCGTACAGGTTGAGCATGGCGTTGAGCGAGTGGTAATCCATGCTCGGCGCATCCACTGGTGTGACTTTCACGGCTGTTGTTTCCAAAATTCTTCCAATCCGTCGTGAACGATGCGTACATCATCCGGTGTTCCAAATACTTCAAAGCGATACAGGTGCGGCACCTTGCACTTGGCGGCGATGATGTCGCCGGCCAGGCAATAGGCCGTGCCGAAATTCATGTTGCCGGCGCCGATGACGCCGCGAATCAAGGACCGGTTGGTCTCGTTGTTCAAAAACTTGATGACCTGCTTGGGGACAGCCCCGCCGTCACGGCCCCCACCATAGGTGGGCACGCACAGCACGAACGGAGCCTGGACGACGAGCGGCTCGTCGCGGGCGTGGAGCGGAATGCGTGCGGCCGACCGGCCCAGTTTTTCGACAAACCGATGGGTGTTGCCCGAGGTGCTGGAAAAGTACACCATGTCAGTCATCCGTGCGAGTCAATCCTGAGTTTGTGGGTGTTGGCGCGAGGGTGCGATCTGAACTACGCGAGGCGAGCGGCGAGCGCGTTGATCTTGTCCGGGCGAAAGCCGCTCCAGTGCTCTTCGTCGGTAATGACGACGGGCGCCTGCAGGTAACCAAGGGCCTTGACCGCGTCGAGAGCGTTCTCGTCGACCGAGAGATCGCGCACCTCGTACTCGATGCCCTTGTTGTCGAGGGCACGGTAGGTGGCCGTGCACTGCACGCAGGAGGGCTTCGTGTAAACGGTGATTGCCATGATTATGGCCTCTCTTCTTGGCTGATTCAGTCTAATTCTGCTCGCGATACTTCGCAAGTATGTTCTATAAAAAACTTCGACCTCGAGCCGGAATTCGTCGGAAATCGCAGTGTAAAGTGAGCAAGTTTTCGCCTGGCAATACTGCCTGGCTAGAGTCTCAATACTACATCTAGTGATCAAAGAAGAACAGAGCCACTACATACGGTAATTACATTTATGTAGTTATCCACCGACATTCCACAAGCCGCACACCGCCGACCGGCCCCAGACCGCCCGAATTCCGCGGAACCCCGGACAGTTATCCACAGGGCCTTGCCCTGACTATATTTTGCCTGTGGAATGTCCGACGGCGTGTCGCGGCCGGTCCCCACAGCGCGCGCGCACGGCACACAGAAAGGCCGGAACGCTCACGCGTTCCGGCCTTCGGGTGGGTAGTGCTAACGCAAGAACGGTCAGTGACCGCCCGACCGGCGCTTGTTGTACACGTCAAAAGCCACAGCGAGAAGCAGCACGAGGCCTTTGACTGCCTGCTGCCACTCGATGCCAATGCCGAGAATCGACATACCGTTGTTGAGCACACCAATGATCAGACCGCCAATGATGGCGCCGCCGACCGTACCGATGCCACCCTGCACGGCCGCACCACCGATGAACGCTGCCGAAATGGCCTCGAGTTCGAAGCCATCACCGGCCTTCGGGCCGGCGAGATTAAGCCGGGCGGTGAAGATGAGGCCCGCCAGGGCGGCGAGAATACCCATGTTCACGAACAGGTAGAAGTCGACCTTGCGGTTCTTGATGCCGGAGAGTTCGGCTGCGTGGCGGTTGCCGCCGATCGCGTAGATGTGGCGGCCGAACACCGTCCGGTTCATCACAACACCATAGATGAGCACGAGCACGGCGAGCACGATCAGGGTGACCGGGATGCCCTTATAGCTCGCAAGCGCGTAGGCGAAGAAGCCAACTGCCGCGGTGATCAGGATGAGCTTGGTCACGAACCACACCAGGGGCTCGACCTCTTGGCCGTACTTGGACCGTCCCAGGCGCGTGCGCACCTGCTGCACGATCAGAGCAATCACGGCGATCAGTCCGACTCCGAGGGTGAGCGGGTCGAGGTCGAACTCGCCGAACACGTCGGTGAGAAAGCCGTTGCCGAGCGCACGGTACTCGGCCGGGAAGGAGCCGATATTCGTATTTCCGAGCACAACGAGCGCCAGGCCGCGAAAGATGAGCATGCCCGCCAGGGTCACGATGAACGCCGGGATTCCCACATAGGCAATCCAGAAGCCCTGCCACACGCCAACGAGAGCGCCGATACCGAGCGACATAATGATGGCCAGCCACCACGGCAGGCCCCACTGCACGGCGAAGACACCGGAACATGCGCCGACGAAAGCGGCCACCGATCCCACCGACAGGTCGATGTGGCCCGCAACGATCACCATCACCATTCCAATGGCGAGAACGAGAATGTAGCCGTTCTGCACGATCAAGTTGGAGATATTTTGCGGGCGTAAAAGGATGCCGTCGGTCAGGACCGTAAACAGCACCACCACCAGAACGAGGGCAATGAAAATACCGTTCTTGCCCAGGTCGGCCAAAACGTGACTCAGCCAAGACGTGGCTTTGTTCTCACTCGGGTTGACCAGGCCTCCCGTGGCCGGCGTGGTCTCTTGATCACTCATTGGGGTTCTCCTTTTCCGCTAGCGCCGGCGCTAGCGGGCCTTTTCCATGGTCATGTGCTTAATAAGGGTCTCCGGCGTGGCGGTCTCAATCGGGAATTCCCCGGTGATGGCACCCTCAGCCAGGGTATAAATGCGATCGCAAATGCCGAGCAGTTCCGGCAGCTCCGAAGAGATGACAATAACGCCCTTACCGGCCGCGGCAAGTTTGTTGATGATTGTGTAAATTTCGTATTTGGCCCCCACGTCGATCCCGCGGGTGGGCTCGTCAAGAATCAAAACGTCGGGGTTGGAATAGATCCACTTCGACAGCACCACCTTCTGCTGGTTGCCACCAGAAAGTTTGCCAGTCTTGACGAGCACGTTCGGAGCCTTGATATTCATGCTCGTGCGGTATTCGTTGGCGACCTGATACTCCTCGTTGTCATTCACGAGGCCCTTGCGTACCAGCCGATGCAGCGCCGCCATAGAGACGTTGCGCTTAATGTCTTCGATCAGGTTCAGGCCGTAGGTCTTGCGGTCCTCAGTAGCGTAGGCGATGCCGTTGTCGATGGCTTCGGTCACGGTGCGGGTCTTGATCTCGGTGCCGTGCTTGAATACCTTGCCGGTGATGCGGCTCCCGTAGGAACGCCCAAACAGGCTCATTGCGAATTCCGTGCGGCCAGCCCCCATGAGGCCGGCGATTCCCACAATCTCACCGGCACGTACGCTGAGGTTGACGTGGTCAACCATCATGCGCGTCACGTCTTGCGGGTGAAAAGCGGTCCAGTCCTCAACCCGAAGGATCTCTTCCCCAATGTCGGGAGTGTGATCCGGGTAGCGGTGCTCGAGGTCACGACCGACCATGTCTTTGATGATGCGTTCTTCGGTGACGTCGAGCTTAGCGATGGTTTCAATGGCCCGGCCGTCACGGATGATCGTGACCGCGTCGGAGACTTTCTTGATCTCGTTGAGCTTGTGGCTGATGATGATCGACGTGATGCCCTGACCCTTGAGGTGCAGGATGAGATCGAGCAAATGGTCGGAGTCGTCATCGTTGAGGGCCGCCGTTGGCTCATCCAGGATCAGCAATTTCACTCGTTTCGAGAGCGCCTTAGCAATCTCGACGAGCTGCTGCTTGCCGACGCCGATGTCCATGATCCGCGTCGTTGGATTTTCGCGCAGCCCCACCCGGGCAAGAAGCTTGGCAGCCTCAGAGTTGGTCTTGTTCCAGTCAATGAGACCGAAGGCGCCGCGCTGTTCGTTGTTCAGAAAGATGTTCTCGGCAATAGAGAGGTACGGACTGAGCGCGAGCTCCTGGTGAATAATCACGATTCCCTTGGCCTCGGAATCGCTGATGCTCTTGAACTCAACGATTTCGTCTTCGAAGACGATGTCGCCGGTGTAGGTGCCGTGCGGGTAGACGCCGCTGAGCACCTTCATCAGGGTTGACTTTCCGGCACCGTTCTCGCCGCAGATGGCGTGGACCTCCCCGCGACTGACGTCGAGTGTCACGTCAGAGAGCGCCTTTACTCCGGGAAACGTCTTGGTGATGCCGCGCATCTCAAGGATGTTCGTAGTCACGTGAGCACCTTCTTTATTCCTCTATTGCATGGTCAGAACCCGGGCGATTTCGGCGACCGGTAAAAATGTGGGGGGCACAACGGCCGGTGGGGTAAAACTACCCCACCGACCGTTGGGCACGGGCTAAACAGGGGCAGCGAAACCTAGCCGTTGATTTCTGCTTCTGTCCAGTAGCCCGAATCAATCAGCACGGACGGGATGTTGTCCTTGACCACGATCGTCGAGTCGAGCAGGAACGACGGAACGATCTTCACACCGTTGTCGTAGTCCTCCGAGTTGTTGGTCTCGGGGGTCTCGCCATTCAGCAGGGCGACGGCCATGTTCACGGCGACGGATGCGAGCTCGCGCGTGTCCTTGAAGATGGTGCCGTACTGCTCACCCGAGTTGATCGCCTTGACCGAGTCGATCTCGGCGTCCTGGCCGGAGATGATGGGCCAGCCGTCACCGACGGAGTAGCCAGACCCCTCGAGGGCAGAGATGATGCCACGAGAGATGCCGTCGTATGGCGACAGGATGGCGTTGACCACGGTGCCGTCCGAGTACTGCGCGGTGAGGAGGTCCTCCATGCGAGCCTGTGCTTCTTCTCCGGCCCAGCGGAGGGTAGCGACCTGCTCGATGTCGGTCTGGTTGCTCTTGACCACGAGGACGCCGTCGTCGATCAGCGGCTGGAAGGCATCCATTGCACCGTTGAAGAAGAAGAATGCGTTGTTGTCATCGAGCGAACCGGCGAAGAGCTCAAGGTTGAACGGACCGGCCGGCGCGCCCTCGATGGGCGTTCCGTCGAGTTCGGCAAGTCCGAGTCCGTTCAGGACCGACCAGGCCTGCTGCTGTCCAACCTTGAAGTTGTCGAAGGAGGCGTAGTAGTCGACGTTTTCGGTATCGCGGATGAGTCGGTCATATGCGATGACGGGAATGTCTGCGTCAGCGGCGTCCTGCAACACGCTCGTGAGCGTCGTGCCGTCGATCGAGGCCACGATCAGGGCTTCAGCACCCTTGGTGATCATGTTCTCAATCTGCGAGACCTGCATGGGGATATCGTCCTCGGCGTACTGGAGGTCGACGGTGAAGCCCTGTTCCTCGAGCTGGCTCTTGACGGCGTTACCATCGGCGATCCAACGCTCGGAGCTCTTGGTCGGCATGGCAACACCGATCAGTCCCTTGTCGCCACCTCCGTCGGTGCCGGTGGATGTGGCGCCGGATGAGCAGGCTGCCATCGATACCGCGAGGGCACCCGCGGCCACGACTGCGAAGAATACGTTCTTTTTCACTGTGTTACCTTTCATTCTGTTTATCGTCATTGATGTGAAATTGCAGGATTGTGGAGCAGTTACAGGCCTCGTGCCAGACGGTAGTAGGCCTGATTCCAACGCACTTCGCGGGTGAAATCGCGCAGGGTGGTGGTTTTATCGATCACGAGAAGCTCGGTGCGAGCGATCTCGGCGAAATCGTGGAGCACCTCGGTGCCGCCGGCAGACGACGTTGCGGTGGTGCGGTCAGCTGCCATCACTGCAACGCCCCCTGCGGTGCTTGTCCGTAGACATTCTGGTAGCGGGCGAACAGGGAATCGATAGATTCCTGTGGGATCGGGACGAGTTCACCACCCACGCGGGCAAGCTGAACCGTGCGGGCAACGTCCTCCACCATGACCGCGGCCTTCACAGCATCGCGAGCGTCCTTGCCGATCGTGAAGGGCCCGTGGTTCGCCATCAAGACGGCACGAGAACGGTGGCCGGTGAGAGTCTCCACGATGCCGCGGCCGATCGAATCGTCGCCGATAATGGCGAAAGGTCCGACCGGGATCGGGCCGCCGAATTCGTCGGCCATGGCCGTGATAACGCACGGGATGGCTTCATTGCGGGCGGCCCAGGCCGTGGCGTAGGTGGAGTGCGTGTGCACGACACCGCCGACATCGGGCATGTTCCGGTAGACGAAGGCGTGTGCTGCGGTGTCACTCGACGGCGAGCGGTCCGCGCCCGGCGTGCCGGGGATGACATTTCCGTCGAGGTCACAGAGAATCATGTTCTCCGGCGCCAGGTCGGCGTAGTCGACCCCGCTGGGCTTGATGACGAACAGGTCGGCGCCCGGCACCCGGCCGGAGACATTGCCGCCGGTCCAGACCACGAGCCCGTTGCGAAACAGCTCCGCGTGCAGGCGGGTGATTTCAGCGCGAACGCGGGCGACCGCGACCTCGATCTGGGGGCCGTAGGTGCTCATGCGAACACCAGCGTGGCGCGGTCCGTGGCCGCGGCCGGACGGCCGCCGGCAGCGCGCACCATAACGGCCCGGCTCGGATTGGCCACGCTCAACGCGCGCGGCCCGCCGTCGACCGAGGTCAGGGACTCGGCGCAGGAGATCGCATCGGTTGTACTCACGGAATCGACTCCTATGTCAGGTCTGAGCGCGGACGATACCGCGAGTGGTTCGGGTGTGGTGACAGGGCAATCGCTTGACTCGATCTGCATGTTCCGACCGAATGTGATCGGTCACATTGCTGTGTGTTTATGTTAGCGGCATTGGGACACACTGTGTCAACAGCGACTGTGTCTCGTTTGAATAACGCTCGAAATCGCGCATCCCGCCGATCGAAATCGCTACAAAGGATCGATCGACCCGCAGGCCGACCCTCAGAACGCCGGGCGCGCGGTCGAGCCGCGAACGATGAGCTCCGGCATGATGGCGCCCTGATTTTCCGCGGTGGTGCCCGCGATGTTGGCCAGCAGCAGCGCGACGCAGCGCCGGCCGAGCTCGGCGAAGTCCTGGCGCACCGTCGTGAGCGGTGGCCAAAAGTGAGCCGCCTCCGGGATGTCGTCGAAGCCCACGATGCTCACGTCGCGGGGGACCTCGAGCCCGGCTTCCCGGATCGCGTGCATGAGGCCAAGGGCCATCTGGTCGTTGGACGAGAAGATTGCAGTGAAGTCCCGCACGTGCAGCAGTTCGCGCCCGGCGTGATAGCCGAATTGCGCAGTCCAGTCGCCGAGGATCGGCGCCGTGGTCGGAACTTCCCTGGCCCCCATCTCCTCCAGGAAGCCGTGCATGCGAGCCTCGGCCTCGATCCAGTCCTGCGGCCCGGCGAGATGATAGATGTCACGGTGCCCGAGGTCGATGAGGTGCCGAGTGGCCAGTCGTGCACCGGCGATCTGGTCCACGGTGAGGGCGTTGACGCCCACGTTCCCGGAGGACTGCAGCGTCACGAACGGCACATCGATCGACAGTAGCTTGAGGGCATTGAACACCTGCACCTGCGGTGCGATCACCACGATCCCCTCCACGGACTGGGACATCAGGTGGTCGACGGCCGCCGCGATGGACCCGGGCTCCCCACGATTGAGGTTCGCCGTGTTCACAAAGTATCCGGCGTCCCGCGCCGCGTCCTGGATCGCGGCGATGCTGCTCGCCGGGCCGTATTCGGCGCTCGACGCGGACAGCACACCGATCGTGCGGGATCGTCCGCGCGAGAGTGCGCGGGCGGCCCGATTGGGCCGGTATTGCAGTTCTTCGATGACCGCGAGCACCCGGGCTTTGGTGGAGTCGCGGATGCTGGCGTGATTGTTGAGCACGCGCGATACGGTCTGGTGGGAGACCCCGGCGAGGCGCGCGACGTCGCGGATGCTCGGCGCACGCTCTTTCGTTGAGTCGTCCGACACGGTCACCCCCGAAGTCATGTGCACGGTCACAATTTGGCCCGCGGTTACATTATGCAGGCACAGACCGCGATGTGACAGTCACATTGTGACGGTCACATTCGCCCGGCCCGACTCGTGTCGCAAAGCACGGCACACTGGAGTTATGCCCATTCTCAACAAAGACATGACCCTGTGCATCTCACTCGCGGCCCGCCCGAGCAACCTGGGCACCCGATTTCACAACTATCTCTACGAAGAATTCGGCCTGAACTACATTTACAAGGCCTTCGCCCCGGTTGATCTGGCGAATGCGATCGCCGGCGTGCGCGGATTAGGCATCCGCGGTTGCGCCGTGTCGATGCCCTACAAAGAAGACGTCATCGCTCTCATCGATGAAATGGATGCCTCGGCGTCGGCCATCGACTCGGTCAACACGATCGTCAACAACGCGGGGCACCTCACGGCGTACAACACCGACTATTCCGCAGTGCAGCGTCTGCTCGCCGAGCACGCCGTGCCGCGGAACTATTCGGTCATTCTGCGCGGCAGCGGCGGCATGGCCAAGGCCGTCGCAGCGGCCCTGCACGATGCCGGGTTCGCCCAGGGCACGATCGTGGCACGCAACGAGGGCACCGGCCGGGCGCTGGCCGCACTCTACGGTTACGACTGGGCACCCGAGGTCGGCCCGCTCACCGCCGACCTCATCGTCAACGTCACGCCGGTGGGTATGACCGGAGGCGCGGGATCCGCTGAAACGTCATTTCTGCCCGAAACGATAGCGGGGGCACGCCTGGTCTTCGACGTTGTGGCCTCCCCCGCCGAAACTCCGCTCATTCTGGCGGCGCAAGCGCTCGGCAAGCCGGTCATCACGGGAGCCGAGGTCGTCGCGCTGCAGGCCGAGGAGCAGTTCTTTCTCTACACCGGCATCCGCCCAACTCCCGATCAGGTGCGCCGGGCCTCCGCTTTCTCCCGCGAGCCCTGACCCCGCTCTCTGCACCGGACCGGGCCCCGTCCCGGGGCCCAGCTTAGAAACTGGGCCCACGTTCATAAGCTGGGCCCGCACGCGCGATACCCCGCAAGTCTTTCCGGGCCCGGGCCCGGGCCCGGAAAGCGGGCCCATGATCGATCATGGGCCCGCTTTCCTAACCTGGGCCCGCAACAAACGCGTCGGTCCAGATCAGGCCCCGGGCAGCGCACCCTTCAGATCGGCGATGAGGTCCTCGACGTCTTCGATTCCGACCGAGAGGCGAATGATATTGTCGGGCACTTCGAGCTCGGTCCCGCGCACCGAGGCGTGCGTCATTTCCGAGGGGTAGTTCACGAGCGACTCCACGCCGCCAAGCGATTCGGCCAGCTGGAACAGGTGCATCGACTCGGCGAACTGGCGTGCGGCCGCGGCGCCACCGGCGAACGCGATGGAGATCATGCCGCCGAAGCCGGACATCTGCTTCTTGGCCAGCTCGTGCCCCGGATGGCCGGGCAGCCCCGGGTAGTAGACCTGCTCGATGGCTGGGTGGCCGTCGAGAAATTCGGCGATGGCCTGGGCGTTCTTGCAGTGCCGTTCCATGCGCACCGAGAGTGTCTTGATGCCGCGGACGGTCAACCAGGAATCGAGCGGGGCCGACACCGGCCCGGCCGCGAACTGCAGAAACTTGGCCTTCTCGTGCAGCTCGTCATCGTTGATGATGAGCGCGCCGCCGAGCACATCAGAGTGGCCGCCAAGATATTTCGTGGTCGAGTGTACGACGACGTCAGCGCCGAAGGCAAGCGGATGCTGCAGGGCCGGCGACGCAAACGTGTTGTCGACGATCGCGATGACACCGTGCCGGTGCGCGATCTCGGACAGTGCCGCGATGTCGCTGATCTTCATCAGCGGGTTGCTCGGCGTCTCCACCCAGAGGATTTTGGTTTCGGGGCGGATGGCCGCCTCAACCGCCGCAAGGTCGCTCATCTCAACGGTCGTGTTGAGCACGCCCCAGGCTCCGTGCACCTGGTTGATGAGCCGGTGGGTTCCTCCGTAGACGTCGTTGCCGAGCACCACGTGGTCGCCCGGCTTGAGGATGGCACGCAAAATGGTGTCTTCCGCGGCTAGACCACTCGCGAACGACAGGCCGTGCTTGCCGCCTTCCAACGCGGCGAGCAGGGATTCGAGCCCGGTGCGGGTGGGGTTGCCGCCGCGGCTGTACTCGTAACCGCCGCGCAGGTTGCCGATGCTCTCCTGCACGTAGGTGGAAGTCTGGTAGATCGGCGGAATGACGGCGCCGGTCGTCGGGTCAAATTCCTGACCGGCGTGGATGGCGATCGTGTCGAACTTGTTAGCCATGGGTGCTCCCTGTGTAGAAATGATTAGACGCTCAGGTAGCTGAGCAGGTCGTGCCGGGTGATGACGCCGAGTGGTTTGCCGCCGTCGGTCACGAGCAGCGCGTCGTGAGTGGCGAAGGCGGCGCGGGCGGCAGCGACGGGCTCGTTGACGCCGATCAGTGGCAGCGGCACGCCCACGATCGCCCCGATCCGGTCGGTGAGCTGCGCGTCGCCGGAGAAGACCCGGTCCATCAGAGCTCGCTCATCGACCGAGCCAAGCACCTCCCCCATGACGACGGGCGGCTTGGCGCTCAGCACGAGCAGCTGCGACACACCCTGGTTGGTCATGGTTTCGATGGCGTCACGCACGGTGTCGCTCGGGTGCACATAGACCAGAGCCGGCAGTCGCCCCGTCTTCGATTCGAGCAAATTGGCGACCGTGTGACCGGTGGGGGCTGCGCTGAAACCGTAGCTGCGCATCCACTTATCGTTGAAGATCTTGCCGAGATAACCGCGACCGCCGTCGGGCAGCAGGACCACGATGGTGTCGTCGGGTCCGAGCTTTTCGGCTGCACGCAGGGCGGCAACGACGGCCATTCCGCTCGAGCCGCCGACCAACATTCCCTCTTCGAGCGCGAGCCGCCGGGTCATCGCGAAGGAGTCGGCGTCGGAGACGGCGATGACCTCGTGCACGACGGCGGGATCGTAGGCGCCCGGCCAAAAGTCCTCACCAACACCCTCGACCAGGTAGGGCCGGCCGGTGCCGCCGGAGTAGACCGAACCTTCCGGGTCCGCTCCGATGATGCGCACGGCGTCGTTCGACACCTCCCGCAGGTAGCGGCCGGTTCCGGTGATGGTGCCGCCGGTGCCGACTCCGGCGACGAAGTGCGTGACCGCGCCGTCGGTGTCGCGCCAGATCTCGGGGCCGGTGGTCTCGTAGTGGCTGAGCGGGCCGTTCGGGTTGAAGTATTGGTTGGGCTTGAAAGCACCCGGAATGTCCCTGGCCAGCCGGTCCGAGACGCTGTAATACGATTCGGGGTCCTCCGGTGAAACGGATGTCGGCGTCACCACGATCTCGGCGCCGTATGCCGTGAGGACGTTGCGTTTGTCCTCGCCGACCTTGTCCGGCAATACGAACACGCACTTGTAGCCGCGCTGCTGCGCCACCAGGGCCAGGCCCACCCCGGTGTTGCCGGAGGTGGGTTCAACGATCGTACCGCCGGGTTTCAAGAGTCCATCGCGCTCGGCGGCGTCGATAATGCGCACCGCGATGCGGTCCTTCGCCGAGCCGCCCGGGTTGAGATATTCCAGCTTCACCAGCACCGTCGCGGTCAATCCCGCGGTGACCTTGTGGAGTTTGACCAGCGGCGTGTCACCGATGAGGTCGAGAATGGTGTTAGCGATTTTCATGGGAATTCCTTCTGTCGAGCCGCGCGCCAGTGGGCAGGCGCGGCCTCGGGTTGCACCGGCGCGGCGCGTTCCGGGCGGTGGCCGGGCGCGTTCGTGGAGGGTCGGCTAGCGACAGCAGCAACACAGCGAGTGAACGGGCACGCCTCCACTCTAACGGGCGGCGAGACCTGGCGACCAGCCTGAGACATGTCTGTGAGAGCGAGATCAGAGGGAAGCTGCAGGGGCGACTGATACGTTCGATTGGAAGTAGTTCCCACAGAGAGGCCGTCGTGACCCCCCAGCCCGGATCCCCAGTCAATAAAGCGTCGATCAAGGAAGAGCGTGCTGCGAAGCGTGCGAAGAAGCTGGAGGAATATCACCGCCAGCAGAAGCGCAGCAAGCGCAACCGACGGATCGGCATCATCGGCGGCTCGGTCGCCGCGGTCGCTGTCATCGCCCTCTTGGTGGCCACTTTTGCGCTCGCCCCGAAAGCGGCGAACTACGCGGGCGGCGGCGCCGGCGACGCGTCGACGATCGACGGCGTGGAGACCTTCACTAACACGGCCGGACACGTCGAAACGGCGGTGACCTACGAGCAGACGCCGCCCGCCGGTGGCGAACACGCCCCGGCCTGGCTCAATTGCGGCGTGTACGATCAGGCGGTTCCGAGCGAGAACGCGGTGCACTCCCTCGAGCACGGCGCAATCTGGGTTACCTATGACCCGGCGATCGCTGACGCCGAGCTCGACCTGCTCAAGACGGCGCTGCCCTCCAGCTACGTCGTGTTGTCGCCCTTCGAGGGAATTCCCGCACCGATCGTGCTGAGCGGTTGGAATGCCCAGCTGCAGATCGACAGCGCAGACGACCCCCGCATCGCCGAGTTCTTCACCGAATTCTGGAAGAGCACGAACGTGCCCGAAGACGGCGCCTCCTGCTCGGGCGCAATCGACGCCCCCGGCAAGGTTTCCTAGAGCGCGGGACAGCGTGCAGCCCATAATGCCTGCGCGACCAGCTGATGCCCCACCGTCGCGACCGCGCCGCACCCTGATTCGTGCGATCGCGGCATCCGTTCTGGTGACGGCGCTCGTAGTCGGAGCCGTGGCTTTCTCAATCGGGAGATTGAGCACGATCGTCGACGCGACGCCCGAGACGACGAGCGCCGAGGCCGGTTTCGCGCGGGATATGCAGGAGCACCACAACCAGGGGGTCGAACTCGCCCTGATCATCCGCGATCAAACCGATGATGAACCGGTGCGGCTGCTCGCCTACGACATCGCCACGACGCAGGCCAAGCAGAGCGGGCAGATGTCGGGCTGGCTCGCCGTGTGGGGGCTGCCGCAATTCGCCCCGGAGCCGTCGATGACCTGGATGACCCGACCCGGCCTCTCCGGCGAGACCCACGACGGACCGCACACGGCCGGTCCCGACGCCGTGCACGTCGCCGGGGAGCCGATGCCCGGGCTCGCGACCGCCGCCGAAATTGCCGCGCTCACCGCGGCCTCCGGGGTCGAAGCTGAACGCCAGTTTCTCGCCATCATGATCGCTCACCACCGGGGTGCGATCGGGATGGCCGAGGCGGTGCTGGACCGCAGCAACAACGCGACCGTGCAGTCGTTTGCGACCTCGGTCGTGCTGAGCCAGGAGTCCGAAATCGATCTAATGACCGGGATGCTCGCCGACCGTTCGTAGCCCTCCCCGGTGCGCGACAGGCGCCGGGCCCACCCTATGAACCGGGGCCCAGTCTATGAACTGGGCCCACGTTCCGGGCCCGGGCCCCGTGCACGATGGCGTCAGGGGTGGCGCGATAGGTCAGAATTTCGGTGCCGTTGCCTTCGTCGTCGTCGTCGGGGGCCACCCGAATCGTCACGCAGCCCGAGTCGAGCGAGATCGAGAACGGGTTTCGAGTGACCGTGTGCCCGGCCGTCGAGTACAGGCCGATCGGAAATTCCCGAGCGATCGTGCGCTGTGCGGTATCGATGAGTGCCAACCCGCCCAGCTCAAAGGCTCCGGATGCCCCGCTCAGCACCGCGATTCCGCTCGCGGCGATGAGACCCTCACCGAGAAAGCGGCAGTCCTGGTAGTCGATGAACCCGCTCGGATTCGGCCAATACGCGACCAACGCCCCAGCAACAGTCCAGGTGTAGAAGAACCGTGAGCCCCAGCTGGCGCCGTGTACGAGGCCATTCACCCGGTCGCAGACCACCCAGCTCACGTGGTCGGCGACCCGAAAGCGCTCCCGAACCTCGCCGGACGCCGGGTCGATCGTCATAATCATGCTCTGGCCGCCCGGGCGGTACTGCGCCACCGACACCCATACCGAACTGCCGTCGAAGTCGATGCCGCCCGGGTGGTATATCTCGCCGTCGCCCACGATCACATCCCGCTGCAGCGCTCCGCGCTCGTCGATGATGAACACGTGACCCACTCCACGGGTTTCGGCCTGAATCTCCACCGAAGACAGAAAGGTGAGTCCCGCGGCGAAGGCCAGCCCCTGCGGGTGGAAGGTGGCAAAGTTGAGCGGTAACCGATCGACCAGGTGCCAGGGCGTCTGCCGGTCGAGGCCGTCGAGTGCGTCGAGTGTGGGCATCAGCTCGCGCGCACGGCGGCGCGCCACAGGCCATACACTTCCGTCGCGGCCTCGGGGGCGGCCACCACGATGCCGCCGCGCCGAGGAAACGCGTTCGGAATCCCGTCTTCGTCAAGCACGACGCCACCGGCCTCCTGCACGATCAGGGTGCCGGCCAGATGATCGACGGCGCTGAACTGGCCGATCACCGAGGCTGCTCCCCGTCCGGCGGCGATTCCCACGACGGTCAGCGTGGCTGAGCCCATCACCCGCATGATGCTGAACCGCTCGCCCAGCGCGGTCAGGAGTTCGATCATGCCCGGCCACGGCAGGTGCCCGGCGAGTTCCGTGTTTACGACCCGTCCGGCCAGCGACAGTGGTCCCTCGCCGGCTCGGGGCAGCGCCAGGGCAGCGCCATTGAGCCGGGCGCCCTGCCCGGCCACCGCTTCGAACAGGTCGCCGCGCCAGGGTTCGGACACGACGGCGACGTAGGGAACGTGATCCACCGCCAGGGCGAGTGAAAACGACGTCCATGGAATCAGGTTGGCGTAGTTTGTCGTGCCGTCGACCGGGTCGAGGTACCAGCACGGCACACCGGCCTGCGCCTCGCCGCCCATTTCTTCGCCGACGAAGTTGTGGCCGGGAAACTTGGCAGCAATCCGCGCGCGAACATGGGCCTCGACGGCAACGTCCACCTCGGTCACGAGGTCGCCGGGGTTCGCCTTGGTCGAAATTGTTCCCTTGTCGGCGGATCGGCTGTAGTCCTGCGCCCAGATCGCGAGTTCCCGGGCAATCGCACTGGCCTCGCGCAGCTCGTCCGCCGAAAACGCCGAAACCGCAGAGAAAGCCGCCGGCTCAGGCCCGACGGCCTCGCGCACGGTCTCGGCGAGCAGAGCCAACCGATTGGAGGTCACGGAATCCACGCCCAGCGCGAGCACCCACCGCATGATCGCGGCGCTATCGACCGTCCAGCAGGCGACCCGCAAGCCCAGAGCATGAATGTCGTCCACGAGCTTTCGGCTGAGCACGACATACTCTGCGTTCACAAAATCCGGCCGGAGCTCATCGAGCAACTCAAGCGGTGGCGCCTCGCGCCGGTCCCACGGCAGCCAGATGCTAGCCGCAGCATCCAGAGAACGGATGCGCCGCATCCCGGCCAAACTTCCACACCACGCGACGTCCAGGCCGCTTTCTCGCACTACGTCAAAAGCCGGTGCGGCCGGCGCTTCCTCGTCCATGTCGATAAGCAGCAGGGCGGGGGAATCTTCGAACAGCTTCAGCGCGTCTCGCAACAACGGGACACGAAGATCGTCGCCGCCCAACAGGGCGACCTGCGCGTAGGTCAGGTCCGAGATGGCGGCGTCGAAGCCCCACAACCGAAGGAGGCTCGCATCGTGCAGCAACACCACCTGGCCGTCACGGGTGACCCGAACGTCGACCTCGACGTAGTCCGCCCCCGCCGCAATCGCCGATCGAATCGCTGCGAGGGTATTCTCCCGAAAATTCTGGGAATCCCCGCGGTGAGCGGTGACGGCGGCGACCCGCTGGGCGGCCGCGCTGGGCGCGCTCATGCCGCCACCCCGGCGGTCGTGACGAGCCGGCCCTGCCGAAAGGTAAGCGCCTTCTGGATGGCGGCGTGACCGCGATCGCCGGGCGCCGGTGGCAGCCCGGAGGCGAAGGAGCGAAGAGTGGCGTCATCGCGCTTCAGGTAGATTTCGTGAAAATGCCCGTGGGGCACGACGCGCTCGACGACGGCCGGGCGTGCATCGAATGATGCGTGCAGGGTGAACACCACGTCTTCCGGGCGAATGCCGATGACGTCGTCACCGGGCACGATGGCGCCGTTCAACAGCGAACCTTCGATCCGGTTCAGGCTGCCGATGAAGGTGGCGACGAATTCGGTTTCCGGCCGGGAATACAGCTCGGCCGGCCGGCTGAACTGCTCAATCTTTCCGGCGTTCATCACGGCGATTCGATCGGACATCGACATCGCCTCCTCCTGGTCGTGCGTCACGATCAGCGTCGTGATGCCCAGGCGCTGCTGAATTTCACGGATGTCCTCACGCACTTTCACCCGCAGCTTCGCGTCCAGGTTGCTGAGCGGTTCGTCCAGCAACAGCAGCTCCGGCTCCTGCACCAGGGCGCGCGCCAGGGCAACGCGCTGCTGCTCACCCCCGGAGATGCGGGCCGGCCGTGAGTTTTTGTGGTGCAGCAGGTTGACCAGCGCGAGGACAGCATCCACTCGCTGCTCGATCTCCTTTTTGCCGAGTCGACGCAGTTTGAGGGGGAAGCCGACGTTCTTCACGACCGTCATGTGCGGCCACAGCGCATAGTTCTGAAACACCATGGCACTGGGCCGTTTCTCGGCACCGAGGGCGGACACCTCGCGGTCGTGCACCTGGATCGAGCCGGCGTCGGGCGCGAGGAATCCGGCGATCATGCGCAGGGTCGTGGTTTTTCCACAGCCGGAGGGGCCAAGCAGGGAGACCAGCTCCCCGTCCTGCACGGTCAGGTCGAGATTGTCGATGATGGTGCGACCGCCGAGCACCTTGTGGAGGCCGCGCACGCGCAGACCGCGCGAGCCGCCGGCATCCGTTTCACGGTGTGTGGGTGTCGTGGAATGTATTTCTTCGATCAAAGTCATGGTCTTCTCTACACTTCTTGCGATTGCCGGAGCGGAGCTATTTGATTTGGAATCCCTCGGCGAGCGTGCCGCCGACGATGTGTTTGTGCGCCGCCAGCAGCAGGGCGACCGAGGGGATGGCCAGCAGAATGGAGAACACAGCCGCCACCTGATTCGGGTAGTTGAGCACGAGGGTGTACATCTGCGTTGGCATGGTCATAATGTCGGGTGCGCCAATGAGATAGGTACCCTGCGCCTCGTCGAACGACGCCAGGAACGACATCACCGCGGCCACCAAAATTCCGGGCAGGGCCAGGGGAAAGGTCACGCTGAGGAACACTCGCAGTTTCGAGGCCCCGGCATCGCGCGCCGCTTCCTCGAGACTGCGTGGCACCGCGGCGAAGGCCGCCGCGGGAATCCAGGTCATGAACACTACGGTTCCCAAAACGTGCACTATCAACACGCCCAGCACGGTGCTCATTAGGTTGAACGCGTAAAACAGCGAGGCGATGGTGACGTACAGACCCATTTTCGGGAAGGCGTTGAGGGCGAACAGCCCGATCAGAAAGGTTCGCCGACCCCAGAATTCGTAGCGCGCGAAAGCATACGCGGCCGGCAGACAGATGCAGGCCGACACCAGCACGGTCAACGCGGCGAGCGCGAGCGAATTCTGCACCGCACGGCCGAGCGTTTCGTCGCCGAGCACCACGCTCCACCAGCGCAGGGTCCAGCCGTCCGGGCCGAGGTTGGGGAAGGTCCAGGATTCGGCAAATGCTCGAATTCCCAGCCAGGCCAGCGGGCCGAGAATGAAAACGACCATGAGGACGAAAAAGAGCCCGCTGAGCGGACCGCTGAAGTTGAGCCGCGCTGCGTCCTGGCGCGCGCGCTTGGTGATCATCGTCATCAGACTTTTCCCTGATCCTTTGCTGATCGAAAGTTGGCCCAGACATACGCTGCAGCGATACCGGATGCGATCACAAAGACGATGAAGGCCATCACGACGGATTGCTGCGGCTGGTTGAAGGCCGAGAAATAGTTGGACATGCTCACGCCGAGCATGTTGGGCGCATTGGGCCCGGTGAAGTACGGCACCGTGAAGGAGCCGACCACGCCGATCGCGGTGAACGTGACCGCGATCAGGATCGGTACGAAGGCCATGGGAATGAGAATGGATACGACAATGCGCAGAAACCCGGCACCGGCGTCCCGCGCCGCTTCGATCATGGCGTTGGGAATGGCCTGCAGGCCGGAGGTGATCATGAGTACCGCGAACGGCAGCGAGGTCCACACAGATCCGATCACTACGGCGACCATGGTGAAGGCCCACACCGGTGCCTCGACACCGAACTGCGCAAAGACGCTGCGCACGAAGCCGTCACCGGAGTAGAACGTGACGATTGCCCAGGAGGCGATGACCACCGGTATAAACAGCGGGATGATCGCCAGACCGGACAGCAGCCGGGCCATCCGTCCGTCACGGAGCTTGAGGAACAGCCCGATGCCCAGGGCCAGAAAAATGACGATGACCGTGCTGAGCGCTGTCACGCCGACGGTGACCGAGAGGTCGCGCAGGATGCGGGAGTTCGAGAGCACCTCAATATAGGCCGCCGGTGTTCCCCACCAGTTCTCGGCTTCGTGCACGTTCAGGCCGATCGAGGCGATCACGTGGTTCAGGCCACCGGTCAGGCCGATGCTGAACGCAAATGCCAGGACGATCGGGAATCCCACGAACAGCAGAATCAAAATGATCGGGGGGAGGGCAAGGAAGAAGCCCAACCGGCGACGCGCCACAGCCGGGGTGGCTATGGCGCGTCGCTTTGAGCCCCTGGTCGGGGCGAGAGTCACTGTCCCGGAACTTCCTGATCCCACAGGTTGCTCAAGTCACTGCCCATCTGAGAGAAGTAGCCCTTGCGCAGGTTGCCGGTATCGGCATCCTCGAACTCGTTCTGGATGTCGGCCGAAAGCAGGTCGAGGCTGATTGCCGGGAAGCCGGCGATCTCGTTCACGATCATTTCCTGAGCGTCGGGGGTCAGGACGAAGTTGGCGAGCTTGAGCGCACCCTCCTGGCGGGGGCTGGCAGCCGGAACGCCGAGGTAGGCCGCGCTTCCGGTGAAGGACGGGTCGGCGATCTGCGTGTAGTTCACGGACTCGCCAATCGCGCCGTTCTTCTTGCCGGAGATGAACATGTCGGACCAGACCGGCGCCATCGAGATTTCACCGCTCGCCAGCAGGTCCAGCGTCTGCTGGTTGCCGTTGGGGTAGAAACCATTCTGGTAGATGTACGGGTTCAGGCTGCGGAGTGTTTCGAACCCTTCGGTCCACTCGCTTTCCAGTTCCTTCTCGTAGCCGACGGTCATTTTTGCGCGGGCATCCTCAGAGACGTACTTGTCGAGGACCGTCGCGACGAAGGCCGAGCCGGATCCGCCGGACTTCGGGGAGTTGTAGGTGAATTCGCCCGGGTTCGCCTCAATCCATGCCAGCAGCTCGTCGAGGGTCTTCGGCGGTGTCGGGATGGTGGCGGTGTCGTATGCCAGCAGAACGACGGAGCCGCGGTAGGCGATCCCGCCGGCGCCACCGGCCTCGACGACGTCACCGGGAATGTCGTTGAAAGCAGGGATTTCGTCCGGGGTCATCGGCGTCAGCAGTCCGGCCTCGGCGGCCATGGGCACGAATCCACCGTCAACGAGGTCGAAGCCCGGGTCCTTTTCCTGCTCCGTGGCACTCGTCAGCTTGGCCATCGTCTGGGCATCGTGCTCGCCGTGCAGATCGAGGTTGACCGCGACGGTGTAACCGGGGTTCTCCTCTTCGAAGGCAGGAATGAGGTGGTCTTCCCACAACGCCTGGATGTTTTCACCGCCACTGATGAGTACCGTGAGGGCCTGATCGGCCGACCCATCGGTGTCCAGCGATGTTGCGGCGCTGCTCTGCACGCATCCGGCTAAGGCCAGGATCGCGACTGATGCTACGGCTGTGGCGGCAAGGAGCCGAGTTGTTTTCATTACTGTCCGTCTGCTATTTGGGCGATGGGTAAGCCCCACTCTGGAGCACACCGATCTTCCAAAATACGGGTGACCAGCACATTGCCTGACGGTAAACACGAAACATTGCCCCGTTAACGCGAAGGTGAACAACACCCTGTCGTAAGTTACTTCTCGGTAATGGTGAGCCGCGAGTGCCGTCGCAGATTTCTGCGCGGCCGGCGCTACCTCACAGTGACTCCGCCTGATCGGCGGAGTCAGAAACGATGGATATGATTTCGCGCAGTGATTCAACGATGTGAACTGCACCTGCTTCCCACAGCACATCCTCGGTAGAGTATCCGCCCGCAACTCCGATGGGAATGTAGCCTGCTGCGGTGGCGGAGCGCATATCATACGCAGTGTCTCCAACATAGAAAGCACGGTTCCGACGATCCCGATGCTTGGAAAGTTGCACTACTTTGTCAGCGACCTCAGAATCTACGGCGTCCAACACTGAGGGCACCGAAAGTGATCGTTGGTCGAATTGAACAGCTGCAGCCGATGCAGCAGACACAACGCCCAACCATGCGCCTGCTGCGGAGAGTTCCAGGAAAGCAGCGTTGACTCCGGCGCGAAGACAGGTAGACGTCTGGGTCATCTGGTAGTTCCATTCCGCTTCGGCCTCATCGAGGTCTAGTGGCTGCACGCCGAGGTCGCGAAACATTCTTCTCATGGGGAGTCGGAATCGTTGGGAGAACTCTTCACTGTTGAGCGTTCCTAACGATCGCGCCGCCAGCACTGAATTCAGCGACGCGCGGGCACGGTCGGCGTCGAGCACGACCGTGCCATTCCAATCAAACATCACGATCGTGTCGGCCAACGCCAACGTGTTCGACGGTGCATCCATCACGCGGCGACCGGCTGACGGAGCGTGATCCCGACAGATTCTGCTGTTCCGACTCGATGTCCGGTTTTTTGCGAATAGACGTGCACGAGGCGTGGATCACACTGCACAGTCACCCGTGTGCCCGGTGAGGGAGTGTCTGCAACCTCGCAGCGAAACGTGACCGCATGACCGGAGTCGCTGGTCAACCGTACGATGCGATCTTTCCCCGTTGGTTCGACGAGCCCGACAACTCCGGATATCGCCCAGGCACCGTAGGTGGCGGAGTCAGTCGTGAGTGTGAGGTGTTCGGCACGTACGCCGAGCGTCAGCGCATCCGTCATCACAGCGGTGGAATGTTGGCCAAAAGCCGACTCGCCGGTCAGCTCATCGATTTTCACGAGGTTCATCGGCGGTGACCCAATGAACGATGCGACGAACAGCGTCTGGGGCACGGCGTACAGCTCATCGGGTGTTCCGAGCTGTTCGATGTGTCCCAGGTTAATGACGGCGATTCGATCGGCCATGGCCATCGCATCGAGCTGGTCATGGGTGACGTTGATGCCGGTGGCCCCAACCGAACGCAGTAAGGTGGCGATTTCGAGTCGGAGCACGGCATGCAGCTGGGCGTCCAGGCCGGATAGCGGCTCGTCCAGAAGAACGATTCCGCTTTGCCTTGCCAAAGCTCTGGCGAGAGCGATTCGCTGGCGCTGACCGCCTGACATCTCTTTGGGTTTTCGGTCCAGGAGATGCTTTACCTGCATCCGGTCTGCTACATCAACGGCCCGATTGTTCGCCACTTGCTTAGTTAAACCGAGTCCGTGACGGAGGCCAAGCGTGATGTTTTCTAAGGATGAGAGGTGCGGGTACAGCGCGAAATGCTGGAACACGATCGCAGCGTCTCGCTTATGCGGGGGGATGCCATTCTGAGGGACTCCGTTGAATGCGACTGTTCCCTTGTCGGGCTCCTCCAGCCCCGCGATGATGTGCAGCAACGTGGACTTGCCCGACCCGGACGGTCCGAGGATGGCGAAGTTCTCGCCATCCTCGATGTTCAGGTCGATCCCGTCAAGGGCTTTCACCTCGGCAAAAGACTTGTGAATTCCGAGAATCTTGACCGCGGTCATGTTGTTACTCGCTCACGATCAGGTCGATGTTCGTGACGGCCTCATTCACCGTTTCCGTGGCATCGGCACCCGACTGGAGTTTCTGAGCCATCAGGCGAACCGTGTCGAAGACCTCCATGGTGTCCTTTCCGGCGAATCCACCCCACGGAGTAAGCGGCTTGTCGTAGCTCCACGCGTAGGTCAGCTGCTTCGTCGCGGCGTCGCTGGCCAGGAGCGCGTCTCCCGCTTCATTATCGACCGGGATGTAGCTGTACGAAGTTCCACTGGCGGCGGAGACGGCCTCCGGGGAGAGCAACTCGGCGATCAAGGCATTGGAGTACGCTGCGCGGCAGGCGTCTTCGCTGAGCACGATCCAGCCGTTGCCGCCGGCGGGTAGGGCGCCTTCTTCATCTCCTTCGACACTGGGCAGGTCAACCGGCATCCAGTTGAATGCATCGCCGATGCCTTCCTGAATCGTGGCGATACCGGAGGTCGTCCAGACGAGGAACGCTGCATTTCCTCCGACGAACTGAGCGATTGCGTCCTGGTTGCCAGCGACGCCGAGCTCAAGATCCTTGTTCTTGAGGGTGGACCAGATGGAGAGTGCCTCGATGGCCTTCTCCGAGCCGAAGCCGGCGGTACCGTCGTCATTCACGTACGTTTCTCCCGAACCCTGCACCAAGGCCTGGCTAAACCAATCGGGCAGACCTTCGGTCGGGATAGTCACCGACGGCTTGCCTGTGTCAGCGGTGACTTTTTCTGCCGCCGCGACGAGGTCGTCCAGGGTTTCGATGTCCTTCGCGTCGCCAGCATCCGCGGAGTCGAGTGCATCTTGATTGACCAGCAAGACCGTGGCGGAGATTTGGTTGGTAGCTAGGTAAACCGTTCCATCGACCGTGCCAGCACCCAAGAATTGGGTTTTGTAGCTGGGGCGCAAGGCTGACACATCAATGGCTGCCGGAGAGTAGGTGTCAACCCAGAATTGCAGCTGGCCCAGCCCTGTCATGATGAGGTCAGGGCGGTTGCCCACAGCGATGTCTGCAACGACGGTTTTGGTGAGCTCGTTATAGTCAGACGTTGAGGGCGGGGTGGCATCGATGGTGAGCTCGGGATAGGTCTCCTGCAAGTTGGCCGTGGCGATCGCCATGGCCTCGGCTGCCATCAGCCCGTACGTTGCGGTGATGGTGTTTTCTGCCGGATCACAGTCGGCGATGTTGGCTGCCGCAGCGACGGAGGCTTCGGGGGCTGAAGCGGCCGACGAAGCGGCGCATCCTGACAGCAGAATTGAACCGGCGGCGAGAGCCCCGAGTGCGAGAGGGAGACGGTTTGGCATCATGATATGAACTCCTATGTGTGTGAAGGGCCGTGCTTGGGAAAGATTGCGGAAAAAGTGACGAGTCTCGTATTTATTGCGCATGATCAGCCTGGAATTTCGGCTCCGCTCATTCCTTGAACGAAGCGCTTCTGCGCCACGAGGAAGAGGATGATTACGGGCGCGGTTACGATCGCGGCACCCGCAGCCAGGGCGGAGTAGTCGAAACCAACGTCGGCCTGTTGAAAGACAGCAAGCGCGAGGGGCGGAGTGGCAAGTTCGGGGCTACGGGCGATCAGGAGCGGCCACATGTAGTCGTTCCAGTGGGTGAACACGGAGAACACGCTGAAAGCCGCGATACCGGGTGCTGCCATGGGAACGACCACGTTGTACAGAGTTCGTACGTGGCCCAACCCATCGGTGCGTGCCGCGTCCATGAGGGAATCGGGAATGGCCATCATCTGCTGGCGGAGGAGAAAGATCCCGAACGCGCTGGTCATATAGGGCAAAACGAGACCGGGGAGGGAATCGGCGAGGCCAACAGTATTAATTCCAATGAAGATGGGAATCAGGCTGACTTGTCCGGGGACGAGCAGGCAACCGATGACGATCGCGAGAGCGATTCCGACCCCGCGCATGCGAACCTTTGCGAGCACATAGGCCGCGGGAATGCAGGTGATGAGTTGGAGAGCGAGAATCGACAGCGTCATGGCAGATCCGATGAGGATCGCCAGGCCGAGGTTAGCGTCTGTCCAAGCACGGGCGAAATTCGACCAATCAAGGCTCGACGGGAGGAAGGACAGGCCGTCGAAGAACACTTCGTCTACAGGCGAAACGGCGGTCCGCATCATCCAATAGAACGGAAAGAGCGACACCAGAACGGCCAAGGCAATTACCAGCCACCGTCCGGTTCGAAACACGTGAATCATTTGCGACCTCCTGCGAGTACGCGTCGCTGAATGAGCCCGATGCCTACGAGCACGACAAGGAGCAGGAACGAGAGTGCGGAGGCTGCACCGAGATCGAAGTAGCCGAAGCCGAGTTTCCAGGTCATGGTGAGAATCGTTTCGCTGGATCCTTGCGGTCCGCCCTGTGTCATTACGTTGATGGTGTCGAAGACCTGCACTGAGCCGAGCACGGCGACGACCGTGGCAAAGACAACGGTGGGTTTCATGATGGGAAGCGTGATGCGGGTGAGTTTTGTCCAGCCCAGAATGCCCTCTGCCCTGGTGGCCTCATGGATGGTGCCGGGAACTGTGGCGAGTCCGGCGAAGAAGATCATCATGCTGAAGGAAGCGCTACGCCATACGCCGACCAAGGCGAGGGTGAGCAGCGAGGTGTTCGTGTCGCCGAGCCAATTGACGGCACCGAATCCGGCGAGACCCAGCATTTGGTTGATGAAACCTCCCTGAAAGGCGAACAGCCAACGAAACACGACTGCCATTGCCACCAGGTTGGCGGTCATCGGCAGGAACAATGCTGTTCGCACAAAAGCGCGCCCTCTGACCACTGAATTTGCCAGGAGTGCCAATCCCAGCCCGATCGCGAGGCTGGGCACGATGGTGATCACCGAGTAGACGAAGGTGTTGCCGATGGCCTGAAGTACGGCAGAGTCGGTCAGTACCCGTTCGTAGTTGGCCAGACCGACCCAGCGCCATGCGCCGCCGGTGAGCGGCACGGAGAAGAAACTGGCCGCGAGCGACAGAATTGCAGGAACGATCACAAAGGTGCCGATGCCGATGCCGGCCGGCAGCAGAAAGAGAACCGGAACAAGGTTCGTTCGGGCGAGCCTGGGCGGCCGCAGCGGCGAGTTGTCCGAGGAAACAATTTTCTCGTCGCGGGTCCGAGTCAGTGTAGTCATGACGCAATGTCTCGGGATAGAGCGAGCACATTGCCATCAACGCCAACGGCGATGACGCGGTCGCCCGCCTCCACGAGACTGGCGGCGATCGGTGAGGCGAGTTGGCTCTGACCGATAATGTTTCCGTCAAGGTCGATGCGGCGAACGATCCCGTCGAGGCCGGGCAGTATCAGGTGCGCTCCAACGAGGATTGGTGCAGCTATTACCGGGTGCGGAATTTTTGTGTACGACGCCATGGGGAAGGGGGCGGCTCCCGTGATTGGCCGGTCCCAGAGGGTCTGTCCGGTTTCGCGCTCCAGCAGTCGCAGCCCGTGACCCGTCACCGTAACGACGTAGCCCGCATCCGTGATGACCGGCGTCGCCGGGCTGAACCCGCCCTGGTGCGGCTGGGTCCAGATCGTTGCGCCTGTTGTCCGATTTACGCGGGTGGTGTTGCCATACGCCGGCATGAGTACCGTGTCAGTTTGTGAATCGTAGCTGGCCGTGCCCATGATGAGCATCCGCTTCAGTGCGAGGAAGGGATCCGTGCCATCCCAGTCGCCACGGTTCCACACGGACTCGCCCGTTCGAGCATCGAGACCGATTGGATGCGCGGGCGTGGGCCAGAAGCCCATTACCAACAGATCATCGACCAGCAGCGGCGCCGAGTGGTTCACGAGGTTGTGGTGCGGCGAAAGGTCGGTGCGACGCCAGATTACTTCGCCGGTGCGGATGTCTACGGCGCGCAAGTCGGACTGGTCACCGAGGTAGACCATTCCGTTGGCAACCGTTGGGCTACCCCAGGCGAAGCGGCGAAGCGAATCACTTGATTTCACGCTCCAGATGACCTCTCCGGTGCTGCGATCAAACCCGGTCAGGTCGCCACTCACCTCGGCAGCCACGACGACGTTGTCGGCGGCGGCCGGTGTCGTCTTCACGGCCGAGGCAGTGTGTGCTCGCCAGACCAGCGCTCCGGTGGCCAGATCAAAGGCCTCCACCGTTCCGGCCGCGCGATCCTCGATCTGGCCGCCAGCAAGAACGAGGTCGCCGTCAACGGATGCCCGCTGCCGGTGGCCGGCACCACCGAGTTCAGCCCGCCACAGCACAGCGGAATCGTCTGACCGGGTGCTCGTCGCCGCAAAAGTAGACGTAGAAACATCGCCGAGGGCATCGGGGACGGGAACGGTCAGCAGCGTCTGCGTCTTCAACGTGATGTTTTCGCCGTCCCAGGTAACAAGGCGGTAGGCCGGCGGACTGTAGTCGAGGCTTGCGAAGAACGTGGTGGGGCTGTTTACGTGCAGCGTGCCGTCAACCTCGACGACCCTCGACGTGTGCCAGTGGCCCGAAAAGGTTGCCTTGGGTAACCACGGCAGCTGCTCGATGATGGAGAAATTCGGCTGGTCATGGAACAGTAAAAGCCAGGGGCTGCCCTCTGGCCGAAGCTGAAGGTCTGCCCGCACCCAGTCGTTCTGCACCTCGTGGTCGATGCCGAGCTCATGGGTGTGCCAGTCGAGTGTCACCACGTGTAGCCCAGCGACATCGAAGCTGTACCAACGCGGCCCGAAGTAGCGTTCGTACAGCTCGGGCGTTCCATCATTGGTGAGATAGTTGTTGCGGCTGATGATGGCGCCGTGGCGTCCGTTCATGTGGTCGTGGTTTCCGGGAATGAGGTGCACGGGCACCGGGCTCGACGTCAGCACGTCGACGTACGCTTCGTATTCCTCAGTAACGCCGTGGTCGACGAGGTCACCCGTAACGAAAATGCTTTGAGCATTCGGCGCATACTCCGGCAGCCGGGTGAGAAAATCACGCACCTGGTCGGGAAGGCTGCCTTCGCGGTACAGCCCAGACTGATTCGCATCCGCTGCATCTTTCGGAACCGTCAGGTGCGTGTCGGTGAGGTGCACAAACTCGTAAGGAAGTGACTGGGGAGTTGCCAGCAGTTCGAAGCGGATGTCGGTCTCGTCGTCCGCCGGCGTCGGGACCCACCAGGGGGTCGCGGTGTGGCCAGACGGCCGCGTGATCACGACAAAGGACCCCTCACGTGGCAGGGTGAATAGACCGGACACATCGGTCTGGGTAACGTGGTGGCCATTGGTGACGACAATGCCCTCGGCCGGTTGGCCCGAGCTGTAAACAACGATTCCGTGCACGGATAGGTTCCTTCTCGTGTTGTGAGTATTCGGATTGCATAGGTTCAGGTCGCGCGACGAAACGAAGATTTCGCGCGATAGGCGGGGTCAGATGCGGTGCTCGATGAGTACGTCTTCGGTCATGGCCAGGTGCGCTGAGCTGGTGCTGCTGCGTAGTGCCAAGGTGACAAAGAGAGCATCGAGCACGGCAAAGTGCACGATTCGGCTCGTCATGGATTCAACCCGGTAGGCAGTTTCGGCACTCCCCGCGATAAGACTGAAGTCTGCGACGTCAGTCAGCGGCGAGTGCGAAAAACTTGTCAGGGCGACCGTTGTGGCACCAGACAGCTTGGCGGCGCGGGCAGTGGCGAGGGTTTCAAAAGTGGAGCCCGTGTGACTGATAGCAAAGAAGACATCGCCGGGGTGGAGCATCCGTGCACTGACATGTTGGGTATGGACGTCGAGAGCAAAAGAGGCATCGATCCCGATTTGGGTGAGTCGGTAGGCGGTATCGAGTGCCAGTGGCGCAGAGGTACCGACCGCTCCGAAAAGCACGCGTCGGGCGCCAACGACCTGTACGGCGATCGCTTCCAGCACGCTCAGGTCGAGAGTCTGGGCGGCTTGTCCGACGGCTCTGGCAGTTCCGTCCAGGACCTTGAGTGTGATCTCGGCGACGCCATCGCCGGGAACGATGTCGCCGAGGACACGGCGTGCGCTCGGCATTGACTCGCTGGCCAGGGTGATCTTGAGCTCCTGGAAACCACGCAGGCCGAGACTCACGCAGAATCGTATGACCGTGGCGGGACTGGTGCCAGCGATGGTGGCAAGTTCGCTCACCGACAGGTGGATGATGCCAAAGGGGTCCCGTAGGACAGCTTCCGCCACGCGTCGTTCGGCCGGACTGAAGTCGGTCAGTCCGGCACGGACTCGTTCCGCGGTATGAAGTGTGCCCGGGGCCTGCGGTGCAGTGGCAAGCTCAGGATCTATTGTTTCGGTCACAACTGCGACGTTAGGCAGCCATTGTGAACGCGCTCCGCCACGCAGATGAACGCTGAACGTTAATTTCAATAAATACCAAGTATTGAAAATTCATTTCGATCTCACTGCAGATCGTCGGGCTCGATTGCGAGTTCGCCTCGCCAGCTGGCTGAAATCCTGCGATTCGTTGGGGAGCTGCGCAGCCGACTACATCAGAGCGGATTCGAACCACGCGGCATGCGCCGGGCCCACCTTATGAACCCCGGCCCAGTTTCTAACCTGGGCCCACGGTCCGGGCCCGGGCCCCGTCCCGAAAGCTGGGGCGGGGAGGTTTAGACGGCGGGGGTGGGGCTGGACGTGATTTGGCGGGCGTAGAGAGACGCGTAGACGGCGCCTCGGGCCAGCAGTTCGGCGTGGGTGCCGCGCTCGACGATGCGGCCGGCGTCGACGACGAAGATCACGTCGGCGTCGACGATCGTCGACAGGCGGTGGGCGATCGCGATGGTCGTGCGGCCGTGACTGGCCGTGTCGAGCGCGGCCTGCACGACGCTCTCCGAGATGGAGTCGAGCGCGCTCGTGGCCTCGTCAAGAATGAGTACCGGCGGGTCCTTCAGCAGCACCCGGGCAATAGCGATGCGCTGCTTCTCGCCGCCGGACAGCCGGTAGCCGCGCTCCCCCACTATGGTGTCGTACTTCGCCGGAAAGGAGTCGATCGTGTCATGGATGTTGGCGGCGCGCGCTGCGGTGACCAGCTCGGCATCCGTTGCCTCGGGTTTCGCGTAACGCAGGTTCTCGGCGATAGTCGCGTGAAACAGGTAAGTTTCCTGGCTGACGATGCCGATGTGCGATACGAGTGACTCCTGCTGCAGGTCCCGCACGTCGACCCCGGAGAACATCACCCGGCCGGCCGAGACCTCGTAAAAGCGCGGAATCAGGTAGGAAACCGTGGTTTTGCCGGCGCCGGACGGCCCGACAAAGGCCGCGAACTGGCCCGGCTCGATTGTCAGGGACACGTCGTCGAGGGTCGGGCGGGCGTCGCCGCCGGCATCAGGGTAGGCAAACCGCACGCGGTCGAACTCGACCCGGCCCCGATCGGTGCCGGCCGTCGGCACGAGCACCGCGTCGGGCTTGTCGCTGATCGCCGGCTTCAGGTCGAGGTATTCAAAGATGCGCGCAAACAGTGCTGATGAGGTTTGCAGGTCGAGGGCGACCCGCATGAGTCCGAGCAGTGGAAAGATCAGCCGGGACTGCACGGTCGTGAAGGCCACGATCGTGCCGGGAGTGATCTCGGTCGTTCCGTTGAACACGAGCGCGCCGGCCACGAGGTAGACGATCGCGGGAATCGCCGACAGGAACACGCTCACGGTGGCGAAGAACCACTGGCCGCTCATCTGCTGGCTCACCTGCAGCCGCACCTGGTTGCGGTTCTCCTGCGCATACCGATCGATCTCGTTCTGCTGCCGGGTGAAGCTCTTGGAGAGCAGAATTCCCGACACGCTCAGTGTCTCCTGGGTGATCGCGGTCATGTCCGAGAGCGATTCCTGGGTCTTTCCGGCGATGCGCGCCCGCACCTGCCCGACCCGGCGCTGGGCGAACACCAGAACCGGCATCAGCACGACCGCCACGATGGTCAACTGCCAGTTGAGCAGCAGCATCGCCACGAACGCCGCGATCACCGTGACCGTGTTGCCCAGGATGCTGGAAATCGTGTTGGTCAGCACCGTCGCGACACCGCCGACATCGTTTTGCAGCCGCGACTGAATCACGCCGGTCTTGGTCTTGGTGAAGAAACTCAGTTCCATGGCCTGCAGGTGCGTGAACAGTCGCACCCGCAGGGCACCCATCACCTTGTTGCCGACGCTCGCGGTGAGCCAGGTTTGCCAGACGCCGAGCAGCGCGTTGACCAGAAAGACGCCGAGCATGAGCGCAACGAGAACGCCAAGCACCGAGAGGTTCGGGGTGCCACCGGGCGGAAAGAGGCCGTCGTCGAAGGCCCGCTGGGTGAGCAGCGGCGGCACGACCGAGAGGGCTGCGCTGATCAGAACGAGTACGACCGTGACGATGAGGGTGTTGCGGTGCGGCGCGAACAGATCGGTGATGCGGGCGAGCAGGTGCGGGATGCGCGGGGCGAGCGCGTTCTCGGCGCGCTGCGCCGCGGTATCCGCTCCGCTGACTCGCTTGCGGGGGCGCTCCACCCCCGCCTGCTGCCGCGGGCCGTGGCCAGGGGCCCCGTGCATTCCACTCATGCACTTACTCTAAACGTCAGCGCAGATTCGGCAGAACGGATGCCCACGACCGGCTCGGCCACCGGCATCCGTTTCTGAAATAGCCGCCACTACCCCTTCGTGGCTCCAGCCAGCAGCCCGCGAACGAAGTACCGCTGCAGGGAGAGGAAGACAATCACCGGGACGAGGATGGACAGGAACGCGGCCGCCGTGAGCAGATACCAGTCCTGCCCTCGAGTACCGGAGAGGTCCGCCAACAACTTGGTCATCGGCGCGACAGCGCCGTCGGCGAAGATCAGGGCGACGAGCAGGTCGTTCCACACCCAGATGAACTGAAAAATGGCGATCGACGCGATGGCCGGCATGTTCAGGGGCAGCACAATGCGGAAGAAGATCTGCGCGTGGCCGGCACCGTCAACCCGAGCCGCTTCGATCACGTCGGCCGGAATCTCCGAAACGAAGTTGTGCAGCAGATAGATCGCCAGCGGAAGGGCGAACATCGAGTGGGCGATCCACACCTGGGCGTACCCGCCCGCTTCGAGCGGTGCCACCGAGGGAAATCCGAAGAACTCACCCTGCGAGAAAAAGAGCAGCAATGGCACCAGGGCCATTTGGATGGGCACGATCTGAAGCGCGAACACGCCGATGAACAGGATGTCCTTGCCTCTGAAATCGATCCACGCGAACGCGTAGGCCGCCATGCTGGCGATCATCAGCGGTATCAGTGTGGCGGGAAGAGTGATCACGATCGAGTTAATGAAGGACCCTGCCAGGTCCAGCTGGCTGTTTCCGGCGGCGAGTGCTGAGCGGTAGTTGTCGAGGGTGAGTCCCGGATTCGAGAAGATGGTCCACCATCCGGTGGTGCGCACCTCCTGGGCAGGACGGAACGACGAGACGAACAGTCCCAGCGTGGGGATGGTCCAGACGATGGCGATGACGAGCGCGGCGATGGTCGCTCCGCGACTGGTGAGTCGCCGCTTGGCATTCTTGGCGACCGAATTCTCGGCGCGGCGTTGTCCTCGGCGCAGCTGCCGTCGTGTCGCGTCATCGAGGCGGATTTCTGCGGGTGTGGCCGTCATCGGATTTCCCTCTGCTTCTTGATCTGGCGGGCGTTATAGACAACGATCGGCACGACCAGCACGAACAGGATCACTGCGAATGCCGCCGACCGTCCCAGTTCGAAGTTCTTGAACTGCGTATACATCTCATTGGCGACGACGCTGGTTTCGTTCGCGCCGCCCGTCATGGTTCGAACAATGTCGAAGACCTTGAGCGACACGATGGAGATCGTCGTGAGCACGACGATCAAAGCGCTGCGGATTCCGGGGACTGTGACGTTGGTGAATCGCTGCCACGCGCTTGTGCCGTCGAGTTCCGCGGCCTCCATTTGCTCCACGGGCACGCCCTTGATCGCTGCCGAGAGCACTACCATGGCGAACCCGGTCTGTGCCCAGATGAGAACGACGATGAGGAAGAACGTGTTCCACGGCGACTCGGCGATGAAGTCGACCGGCTGACCGCCGAACCAGACCACGATCTGGTTCAGAAGTCCGATCTGGTCCTGATCGGCCGGGCGTGCCGTGTAGACAAAGCGCCAGATGATCGAAGCGCCAACGAACGAAATCGCCACCGGCAGAAAGACCAGGGTCTTGAAGTATTTCTCGCCACGACTCTTATCGATGAAGACGGCGTAGGCGAGTCCGGCGATGGTGGAGATGGTCGGAACGATCAGCACCCAGACGATTGTGTTGATGATGATCCGCACGTTTTCCGGCTGGCCGAACACCCAGGCGAAGTTCTCGAAGCCCACGAATCGGTCGCCGCGCGCGCTCAGGAAGGACTGCACCGTGGTGGAAATAGTGGGGACGATCAGGCCGATACTCAGCAGGATCACGGCCGGCGCGAGAAAGCCAACCAGCTGAAAGAGGTAGCCAGGGCCTTTGCGCGAGCGGAAGTCCAGCACGAAGAAGAATCCGCCGAGCACTCCAGCCCCGAGGATGGCCCACCAATACGACCCGCCAACGGCCAGGAGGAGTACCGGAGCCGCAATGCACACCACCAGCCGGATAACCGTGTAGATCCGCCCCGCTCGCGGCGCGATCTCGACGAAAAAGAGCACCAGTCCAACCACCGCGGCAAAGGCCCCGATGATGATGGGAACCTGCGCCAGCGGCGGCAGTTGCGCCAACCAGGCAAAGAAATCAGACATCTGAAACCTTTCGAGTACAACGGTGGACTCTTGGCGACCGCCGTCCCGGTGAAAAGGCACGGTCCAACGGCGGTGATCGTACGCATACAGCACACCGGCAAGAGCGTGGGCCGCCCGCTTTGTTGTGCGGGCGGCCCACAGTGGGTTACGTGACTATTCCGAGGGCCAGCCGGCCTCAATGCTGGTCAGCACGTCGGCCGTCGGGGTGCCGTTGATCCAGGACACAATTCCCTTCCAGAAGGTTCCCGCCCCCACCGTTCCCGGCATAAGATCCGAACCGTCGAAGCGGAAGGTCGTGTTCGGGTCCTGCAGAATCTTGATCGACTCCTGAAGGATCGGGCTCGTCGCATTCTCCGGGTCCAGCCCGGAGTTTGCGCTGAGGACTCCGCCGAGGGCGACTCGACTGTTCGCCCATTCCGGGCTGGAGAGGTACGCCTGCACCTTCTGGGTGTCGGCGTCATCGGCGAACGCTCCGACGAACTCGCCACCACCGGTTACCGCCTGGCCACCCTCTTCGATCGAGGGAGTGATGAAGGCCCACACGTCGGCGTCGGGTCCGACCTCGCCGCCGGCATCCGCGATGAACCCGTCGAAGAAGGATGCCTGGTGGTGCAGCGCGCAGGTCCCATCAGCGATCGGGGTGGCAACGTCACCGAACGGGATGCTGTTGATCGACTTCACGTCACCGAAGGTGGCGTTCACATAGTCGGGGTTCAGCAGAATCTCGCCGACCGCGTCAAAGGCTTCCGCGATCTGGGGGTCAGTGAATGGCACCTCGTTGGCGACCCACTGGTCATAGACGTCCGCGCCGGCCTGCCGCAGAACCAGGTCTTCGACCCAGTCTGTTCCGGGCCAACCGGTGGCGTCACCCGAGCCGAACCCGGCGCACCAGGGGGCCGTTCCCGTCTTTTCCTGGATGGTCTTGGTCACAGCGAGGAGGTCGTCCCACGTCTTGGGAACCTCGACACCCCATTCGGCGAACTTGGACGGCGAGTACCAGATGAAGCCCTTCACGCTGGCCATTAGCGGCGCACCGTAGAATACGTCGTCTACCGTGCCGTAGGCCTTCCAGTCTGCGGACCAGTACTCATCGACGTTGTCTTCGACGGCCGTGGGGGCTGGCTTGAGAAAGCCGCGACTGGCCAGGTCGGCGAAGAGACCGGGCTGCGGGATGATGGCGAGGTCGGGGGCATTGCCGCCCTGAGCCCGGATCGCGATCTGCGCCTCGAACTCCTTGGAAGACTCGAACTTGATCTCAATGTCGTTCTCCGCCTCCCAGTCTGCCCAGGACTCTTCAAGCAGCTCGGCCTCCGTGCCGGAGATTCCGCTGTAAACGCTAACCGACCCGTCGCCCGCAGCGCCGGCTTCGGCATCGGTGCCACCAGGGCCGCCGGAGCAGCCTGCGAGGGTAATGCCGGCGATCGCCGCTAGGGCGACCGGAGTGATGATACGACGGTGCAGGAAGGACCGCATCTTTTTTCTCCTCATTGAGTGTTCGTGTTCAGCAACGATCGGCACGGATATTCTGCCGTGAAGCGATGGTACAGGGGCGGAACTCGGGAACCGGTTCCAGAGGCCAAGCTATGTCACCCATTGAGGGAAAGCAAGGCGGTAAATGTAACGGAATGGCAAAGATGTCGCCGCTTGTTGCGGCGGGCAATGAACTCTAGTGACGAACATCAGAAAAAAACCAGAGCTTTCATGGAACCGGTTCCATGCCGGTGCAGAACAGGCTAGTCTGAACGCGGAGTCCACAAGGACGGAGGCCCCATGAGTGCAATCGCGGACGTCGCGCGCCTCGCCGGAGTGGCTAAGGCCACGGCCAGCCGGGCGCTGAGCGGCCGGGGTTACGTCTCGGCCGAGACCCGTCAGAGGGTCGTGGCGGCCGCGCTTGAGATCGGTTACGTCGCCTCGCCCAACGCGGCGAGCCTGGTAACCGGACGCACCCAGAGCGTTGGCGTCATCATTCCGTACATCAGTCGATGGTTCTTCGGAGAAGTGCTCGAAAGCCTGGAACTAGCACTGCTCGACCAGGGCTACGACATGACCCTCTATAACCTGCCACCGGCCTCCCCCGAGCGCGACCGGGTCTTCGACTTCTTCCTGGCCCGCAAACGCTTCGACGGCATTATCTCGGTCGGCGTTGCCCTGAGCGAGCGGGAAGTCGACCACCTGCACCGTCTCGGTCGGCCTCTCGTCGGCATCGGCGGCTCCATTCGCGGCGTGACCACGATCGAAATCGACGACGTGGCCGCGGCGCGTCTGGCCACCGAACACCTGCTCAGCCTCGGCCACCGTGACATCGTGCACGTTGGCGGCAGCCAGGTCGACGAGATGGATTTTCACGTGCACAGCAATCGCCTGCGCGGTTTTCAGGCCGCGATGATAGCCGCCGACCTCTCGGTGAGCGGCTGCTTCTACTCCTGCGAGTTCACCATGCCCGGTGGGTACGAGCTGGGCCTCGCCATTCTCGGCGACCCGCGGCGGCGCCCCACCGCTATCTTCGCCGCGAGCGATGAGATCGCCTTCGGGTGGCGAGTAGCGCTTGATGGTAGCGCCAGTCCAGGTAATTGGTAGCAAAGTTCTGACGAGGTGGTAGCGGCCCGGGCTTGGTGCCCGGGCCGCCGTGGT
>NZ_SOHG01000018.1:0-143341 GCF_004403155.1 Cryobacterium sp. Hh7
ATAGCTTGTCTAGATAACAACTATTTTAGCTGGTCAGAGGGGCATTCTCGGTTTAACGCGCCGTCAAAACCTCAAGGTCAACCGGTGGATTCAGGCTTACTTGTACCGGTGATCCTGCTTGATGCGATTGGTCAGTTCAGTGACCTGATTGTAAATCGACCGTCGCTCCTTCATGAGCTCACTGATCTTCTTATTGGCGTACATCACTGTCGTATGGTCTCGATTGCCGAACAGCTGCCCAATCTTGGGCAGCGACAGATTCGTGAGCTCACGACACAGATACATGGCGATTTGGCGGGCCGTGGCGATGGCCTGCGAGCGACTCGACCCGTACAGGTCATCGACCGAGAGCTTGAAGTAATTAGCCGTGTTGGTGATGATGTCGACCGGAGCAATGACGTTGTCTTCGTCCAGGGTGATGAGGTCCTTCAACACCGTTTGAACGAGGTCCATGTCGACCGGAGTCTTGTTCAGACTTGCGAAGGCAGTGACCCGAATCAGTGTTCCCTCCAGTTCGCGAATGTTGGACGATACCTTCGACGCCATGAACTCCAGAATGTCGTGGGGCACCTGCAGCTTCTCGCTCTGGGCCTTTTTTCGCAGAATGGCGATGCGGGTCTCGAGGTCGGGAGCCTGGACATCCGTTATCAAACCCCACTCGAAGCGGCTGCGCATTCGGTCTTCAAAACCGGTGAGGTGTTTTGGCGGCAGGTCACTTGTGATGACCACCTGCTTGTTGTGGTCGTGCAGGGTGTTGAAAGTATGGAAGAAGGCTTCCTGGGTCTCCGCCTTGTTCTGCAGAAATTGGATGTCGTCAATCATCAAAATGTCGATATTGCGGTACCGAGCCTGAAAAGCTGAGCCACGGTTGTTGGCGATGGAATTGATGAAATCGTTGGTGAACTCTTCGGAACTGACATAACGTACCCGAATGCCCGGATACAGGCTCATGGCGTAGTGACCGATCGCGTGCAAAAGGTGGGTCTTGCCCAGCCCGGACGACCCGTAGATGAAGAGCGGGTTGTAGGCCTTGGCCGGCGCTTCGGCCACGGCAACAGCGGCCGCGTGAGCGAAGCGGTTGGATTGCCCGATGACGAAATTGTCAAAACTGTATTTGGGGTTGAGTCGCGTCTCGTGCGGCCCCGCGGGGGCGGCACTCTCGAACACCGATTGCGGCGGTGCCGGCGTAATGACGTCGGGCGGGGTCATTGTCTGCTGAACCGGGCGCAACGACTCCTGCTCGAGTTCGGGATTCACGACGACGTAGAAGGTGGACACCGCGGTGGCCTCATCGAGCTGACCCATTGCGGTGAGCAGCGGAACCCGCATTCGCTGATTGAGCATGCTGGCCGTGAACTCGTTGGGTACCTCAAGATAGAAGGTGCCAGCGGCGATACCTTTCGGCTCGACCAGACTGAGAAAGCCGTAAAGCATGGGCGTAATCGTGGCGTCGGACTCCAGGGTGGTCAGGACGGACCGCCAAGTTTCGGCTATCGGCGCTTCAACGTCTGCCATGGTTCCTACAATCTGTGTGGTTCGAAATAACTCTGTTCAACTGTGAAGACCGGCGCACCTTCGTTCGGGTGGTACCGGTACGTTCGTCAGGACTGGATCAAAGTTATCCACCGCTTGTGTATAAAACCGGTCGAATTCTCAGGTTTAGGGCACCTGCCTGTGGATAACTTGTCTTTACGGTAGTCAATCCCGGTCGTGGAGGCTAATTTTGCAGTTCCTGCGCCCGAACGTTCGGTTTCTGCGTTGGAGTCATTATTGTGGAGAATCACTCGATTCGGGCGCTGAGTTTGACCAGACGTTACCGAGGCCGTAGTTTTAATCAGTTGACCCCATCCCGCGGGCTTCCAACTTCTGTGCGCGCCGCTGTTCTGGCCGAGGGGAAATTGGCCAGCGGTGATTCAAATACGTGGAGATTGAACTATGAGCAAGAGAACCTTCCAGCCGAACAACCGCCGTCGCGCCAAGGTGCACGGCTTCCGCCTGCGCATGCGCACCCGTGCGGGCCGCGCCATTCTCGGTGCTCGCCGTCGCAAGGGTCGCACCGAACTCTCCGCGTAAGTTCTCGTGGTCGCCAGGTTCTCGTGCTCGCTCACGTAAATCGCATCACGAGCGGCAGTGATTACCAGGGCGTGGTTCGGCGCGGTGTGCGGATCGTTGGTGCGCACACCGTTTTGTACATACGCAAAAGTGACGGTCGGCCCGGTTCCGCTCAAACGGATGCTGTCGGCCCGGTTCGCTTCGGATTCATCGTCGCTAAGAATGTGGGTGACGCCGTGAGGCGCAATCTCGTTCGCCGCCGCCTCAAGGCGGTCACGTTCGAGCTGCTCCCCGCGGTGACGCCGGGAACGGATGTCGTCATCCGTGCTTTGCCGACGGCGCGCGACGCCGCGTGGCAGACGCTGCACGACGAGGTTCAACGTTCCCTGTCTCGCCCCCTCCCAATGCGAAAAGGCAGCCCGGGCCGATGAACCCCGTACTCGCGACGATTATTCTGCTCCCGCGCAATGTGGGCGTGCTGATTCTTCGCGTGTATCGCGCCGTGATTTCGCCCCTCTACGGGGATGTGTGCCGGTTTTACCCGTCTTGCTCGGCCTACGCACTGGGGGCCGTTCAGGAACACGGACTAGCGTGGGGAAGCGTCCTCGCTGCACGGAGACTGAGCCATTGTCATCCGTGGTCTGAAGGCGGCATCGATGATGTACCTCTCAAAAGCACGCGTCGCTTTCGTTTGACGTCGTTCGGTTTTGTCGTTGCACCCAGCCACGGAAAGGGCTAACCCACAGTATGGACCTCATAGGTACGATCCTCTGGCCTCTGAAATGGGTGGTCGAGCTGCTGCTTGTAGCCTTCCACTGGCTGTTTTCCCAGATCGGAATCGCGGGACTGGGCTACGACGACGGTCTCACGTGGGTGCTGTCCATCGTCGGCCTCGTTCTGGTCGTGCGTGCCGCCCTCATTCCCATCTTCGTGCGGCAGATCAAGAGCCAGCGCAAGATGCTCGAGGTTGCCCCACAACTCAAGAAGATCCAGGACAAGTACAAGGGCAAGAAAGACCAGTTCTCGCGTGAGGCAATGTCCCGCGAGACCATGGCGATGTACAAGAAGACGGGTACCAACCCGCTGAGCTCTTGCCTGCCGCTGTTGCTACAGATGCCAATCTTCTTCGCACTGTTCTCGGTGCTCAACGACGCCCAGCGCGCCAAGGCCGGCGTCGGCCCGCTCAATCAGAGCCTCGCCGAGAGCTTCGGCAATGCCACGCTCTTTGGGAATGCACCCCTGCACGACACCTTCGCCTCCCAGTGGTCGCTGTGGACTGCCGGTGACCCCTTCAACGGCACAGTCATGATCATCGCGGCCACCATGGTCGTGCTGATGACCGCGTCGCAGTTCATCACCCAGCTGCAGATCGTCTCCAAGAACATGTCGCCGGAAACCAAGGCGAGCCCCATGTTCAAGCAGCAGCGCATCATGCTCTACCTGCTCCCCCTCGTCTTCGCCTTCTCCGGTGTCGCGTTCCCGCTCGGCGTCATGTTCTACTGGCTCACCTCCAACTTCTGGACCATGATTCAGCAGTTCCTGGTGATCCGAAACATGCCGACGCCCGGCAGTGAGGCCGCTAAGGCTCGCGAAGAACGCATGGCCCGCAAGGGCAAGCTCATCGCGACCGATGGTGACATCATTGTGGTTGAGGAGCCCGCCAAGCCGGTACAGCGTCAGCAGCCGGTCGGCAAGGCCCGCGCTAAGAAGCAAACCGGCCCGAAAAAGTAGTGGAGATCACCGTGACGGAAAAGATCGACCTCACCGAGGTCAACAGCGCTGAGGTCGATATCACGGCGTACGGTGCTGTCGAAGGCGACAGCACGGCGCTCCCCACTGGAATTGCTGCAACGGATCCGTCCCCGGACGTTCCAGAAACGGGTTCCGTCGCGAGCATCGAGACTCCTCTCACGACCGATCAACTCGAACGTGAGGGCGACATCGCTGCGGACTATATCGAGGAATTCCTTGATATCTGCGACCTCGATGGTGACATCGACATTGATGCTCGGAATGGTCGGGCCTATCTCTCGGTCAAGGCGTCCGACGCGGACAACCTGCGGGTGTTGTCCAAGCCAGAAACAGTCAATGCGCTGCAGGAGCTGACCCGCCTCGCGGTGCAGAACAAGACGGGATCATTCTCCCGTCTCATTCTCGACATCGGCGGATCTCGTGAGGCTCGTGAAGCTGAGCTGGCGGCGCTCGTTGCCCGTGCCATTGCCCGCATCGAAGCCGGCGCGACCGAGGCCGACCTGCCTGCCATGTCCTCTTACGAGCGCAAACTCGTGCACGACATCGTGTCAACGAGCGGATACCGATCCGAGTCGTCCGGTGAGGGCCGCGACCGCCATACCGTCATTACCGCAGCGTAGATTCCGGCCGTTATGTCGGAGTCAGCCACACCGGGACCGCGCGTGCCCGAACCCCTCACACCGGGAACTGCCGATCCTGAGCTCGTTGAACTCGAGAAGGAACCGGCGGAAGCTGCGAACTTGTTCGGAGCCCAACTCGACCTGATCCGAGCTTTTACGGGTAATTTGGCTGATCAGGGAGAAATATTGGGCTTGATCGGCCCGCTTGAACTCCCCCGGTTGTGGTCGCGTCACATTCTTAATTGCGCGATCGTAGCGCCCCTGCTGCGCCCCGGCCTTGTGGGCGACGTTGGCTCCGGCTCCGGCCTCCCCGGCCTCGTACTGGCCATCGCTCGCCCCGACGTGAACTTCGTTCTGATCGAACCGATGGAACGGCGAGTCGCCTGGCTGAATGACCAGGTGGCGGTGCTCGGCTTGAAGAATGTCACTGTAGTGCGGGCGCGTGCGGAGGAAGCGCGCCTGAAGCATCCGCTTGATCAGGTCACGGCACGAGCCGTGAGCGCTCTCGGTAAGCTGATCCCACTGACTGCTCCCCTAGTTCGCTCAGGCGGGGAGCTCATCCTCATGAAGGGCGAGGGCGCCCAGCGCGAAATTGAAGCCGCGGCGAAGGCCATTCGCAAGTACGGCCTGCGCGATGTCGAGGTCATTACCCTTGGTGCTGGCGTGCTGCCGGAGGTAACCCGGGTCATCCGGGCTACAGTGGACTAGTCCCGAATGCCGCAAGAATTGGTGTTCGGGGGTCCCTTTCGGGTGGCTCATCAACCGTCGAACGTAAAGGTTTCACGTGAAACATCCTGCTGAAGATCAGCGCGTTGCCAAGGCGGCCGGGATCGAGGCTGCACCGCCACTCGCCCGCGAAATCGCTGAGCTGACCCGCCGGCGCCAGGTCATTGCTGCCGGCGAACTGCCCAAACCCGAGAAAACCCGGGTCCTGACCATCTCCAATCAGAAGGGTGGGGTTGGCAAGACCACGACCGCTGTCAACCTTGCCGCGGCCCTCGCGCGTCAGGGAGCCCGGGTGCTGGTCATCGATCTCGACCCGCAGGGCAATGCTTCAACCGCCCTTGGTGTCGAGCACCGAGCCGAAACGCCCAGCGTTTACGACGTCATCATCAACGACATGCCCATGATCGAGGTCGTGCAGAAGAGCCCTGAATTCGGTGCTCTGTTCTGCGTTCCGGCCACGATTCACCTGGCCGGTGCCGAGATTGAACTGGTCTCCCTGGTTGCGCGCGAACAGCGCCTGCGTCGTGCTCTCGACCTGTACCTCGCCGAAATGACCGAGCCCTACGACTATGTCTTCATTGACTGCCCGCCGTCCCTGGGACTGCTGACGATCAATGCGTTTGTCGCGGCGCGAGAAGTGCTCATTCCCATTCAGTGTGAGTACTACGCGCTCGAGGGGCTGAGCCAGCTGCTCAAAAACATCAAGCTGATCGAGAAACACCTCAACCCGGATCTGGTCGTGTCGACGATTCTCCTGACCATGTACGACAGCCGTACCAATCTGGCGACCCAGGTAGCCAAGGAAGTGCGTGATCACTTCCCTAAAGAGGTCCTTAATACGGCAATTCCGCGCTCTGTGCGGGTTTCTGAGGCCCCGAGCTATGGTCAGAGCGTCGTCAGCTACGACCTGAACTCGGCAGGATCGCTCTCCTATCTCGAAGCGGCAGCAGAAATGGCCCATCGGGGGGCACCGAGAACCGCAGATCAGCCCCAATCGAACGAAAAGCCCCACAAGAGAGAGCAATACTGATGGCAAAGAGAACCGGGCTTGGCCGCGGTATTGGTGCACTCATTCCGGTGCAGGATGACGCTTCGGCTCCGCGCCCGGTCGACGTCTTCTTTCCCCGCGCCGTGACCGTTGAAGCGGATGCCTCCCCCGCGCTGGTTCCCGTGCCCGGAGCGCGCCTCGCGCACCTCAACCCGCAGGATATCGTTCCCAACCGGGCCCAGCCGCGCACCATCTTCGATGAGGATGACCTCGCCGAACTCGTGCACAGCATTCGCGAAGTCGGGGTGCTGCAGCCCATTGTGGTGCGCCCGTTGCCCGACGAGCCCGGCAAGTATGAACTCGTCATGGGTGAGCGCCGGTTACGCGCCACCAAGGAAGTTGGGCTGGATATTATCCCGGCCGTCGTTCGCGACACTGCCGACGTGGACATGCTGCGTGACGCACTCCTGGAGAACCTGCACCGTGCGCAGCTGAATCCGCTCGAGGAAGCATCCGCTTATCAGCAGTTGCTCGCGGATTTTGGCATTACCCAGGAAGAACTGGCGAGCCGGATCGGGCGCTCGCGTCCGCAGATCACCAACACTTTGCGACTGCTCAAACTGCCGGAACCGGTTCAGTTGCGTGTCGCAGCGGGGGTGCTATCGGCGGGTCACGCTCGCGCCATTCTCTCGCTCGGGGACCCGGCCGGCATGCTGCGCCTGGCCGACAAGATTGTCGAAGAGGACCTTTCGGTTCGTGCGGCGGAGGCGGCAGCGTCCGCTGGTCCCAAGAAAATTGTTGTGAAGTCGTTGCCTGGACGGCGCCAGGGACACCTCGATGAGATCGCCGAACACCTCGGAGATCGTCTCGACACCCGGGTCAAGATCAATCTGGGCGCACGAAAAGGCCAGATCACAGTAGATTTCGCGACAATCGGTGATCTAAATCGCATTCTGACCGTTTTGGGAGAGCCTGGCTTCAGCGCCAGCTAGCTCGTGCCTACGTTTCACGTGAAACGTACTCAATCCGTTGGTCGGTTTTGCCTCCACCGCCACCGCCACCGCAATTGGCATCGCGCGAGTTGTTTGCGGGAATTCGGTTGTGGTGTTTCACGTGAAACATCATCACATCACATCACATCACATCCTGGCTGTGCAAAGGCATTTTTTGCAATGAAGGCGGTCTGGTCTGCGGTGTACGGTAACGCGCTCCTCAGCTGAAGTATTCAGCCTTTGCGGAGTGTCTTCACGAAAAGCGCGCGGAGACTCCCCGCGAACACCGAAAACTCGCACACGGCGCATGATCTGATTCCGCCTGCACTTTCGGGGAATGAACCTGCACCAAGGTGGTCACTGGAGTTTCACGTGAAACATGCCCGATGCCGTGCGTGTCGCGTGTGTGTGTCCCGGAATTCGGTAGGCACGGTGAAGCTGCTGCATGGCGATCTCGGCAAGCTCAATCAACGGTGGTTGCACGGGAGTGTGGCCTCGGTCCCGCAGGCTGGGCAGACTGAAGGTACACGAATGCCCAACCCGTCGGTCGAGCCTTCCAAGACCGCCATCGCCCTCAGCTAAACGATCTGGGGAAGGTGCTGCCGCGATGTTTCACGTGAAACGCAAGAGAGAGAGAGAGAGAGAGAGAGAGAGAGAGAGAGGTTATTGGGAGGCGCGGGCGTGGGTGGCCAGGGTCGAGTAGGTGCCGCCAAGGGTCTGCTTGGCGGCCTCGATGGCTTGGGGTACCAGAGATGTCTCGGTCAGACCGGGGAAAACATTGGCCTCGAGGAACCAGGGGGTGCCCGCTGCGTCGACAATGAGGTCGACTCGGCTCAGGTGGCGCAGGCCGAGCAGGGTGTGAATTGCCACTGCGGTGTCGGAGACGGCTGCCGAGACCGCGTCGGCGAGGCGAGCGGGGGTGTAGAAGTCCGTTTCGCCTGCGTTGTAGCGTGCCTCAAAGCTGTAAACGCCGTCGACGGGCACGATTTCCACGATGGGCAGTGCAGTGGGGCCGTCGCCGGAGTCGATCACAGCTACGGTGACCTCGGTGCCGTCCACGTACGCCTCGACCAGGGCGGTATCGGCGTAGGTGTACGCGTCGACCATGGCGCGGGGCAGATCAGCGGGCGTACGCACGATCGTGACGCCCTGCGAGGAGCCGCCCTGTGCTGGTTTCACAACCAGGGGCAGGCCGATCGCGCTGACCAGATGCTCGAGAACGCTCGTGGCGCCGAGATCCCGAAAGGTCTCGGTCGAGAGAGCTATGGCTGGGGGAGTGGCAAAGCCGGCGCGCAGCACGAGTTCTTTGGCGGTGGCCTTGTTCCAGGCGAGGGCTGCGGCCGGCCCGCGGGAGCCGAGAAAAGGAATCCCGGTTGTTTCGAGCAGGGAGAGCAGGGCGCCATCCTCGCCGGTGGCGCCATGCAGAGTAGGCCAGATGAGGTCGGGAGCTTGTTCGGTGAGGGTCGTGAGCAGGTTGGCACCGGGGTCGAGCACCGTCACCGTGTGACCTTCGCCGGTGAGGGCATCCGCCACCCTTCGGCCCGAGCGGAGTGAAACGTCGCGCTCGTGCGAGATGCCACCGGCCAGGATGGTGATTTTCAGGGGGATGAATTCACTCATGATCAGGACTTTTCCTAGCTGAATACGGGTAAGGTGGCGAATTTAGGAGATATTGGCCGGCGGGCCAGCGAAGCGCTGATTCCTGGCTCCGGGCCGGTCGGGTGCTGCGCCGAGCGCGCCCGTTCCGGCGAAAGTATCGAGTAGGTCGAGTTCCCCGCGAATCACCGTGGCGAGACGACGGACACCCACCCGAATGTTGTCCGGCGTGGGATAACAGAAGGCAAGCCGCATGTTCTGGCGACCATCACCGTTACCGTAGAAGGCTGTTCCGGGCGTGTAGGCCACGAGTTCCTTCACCGCGCGGGGCAGCATCGCTTTCGAATCGAGCTGTTCGGGCAGGGTGACCCAGACGTAGAAGCCGCCGGTGGGGTTGGTCCAGGTGAGGTCGGGAAGGTACTCGTCGAGCGCCGAGAGCATGGCGTTCTTGCGCTCGTGGTACACGCCGCGGAAGGTGTTGATCTGGCCCTTCCAATCGGCCGTGGAGAGGTACTCCGAGATGACCATCTGCGTGAACGAGCTGGGAGAGAGCACGGCGGCTTCGTTGGCGAGCACGAGTTTCTCGCGGATCGCGTGTGGGGCGAGCGCCCAGCCGACCCGGAAGCCGGGGGCGAGGGTTTTCGAGAAGGTACCCAGGTAGACGACGCCGTCGCGCTCGAGCGAGCGGATCGCATCCGGGGCTGGCTTGTCGAAATAGAGCAGGCCATATGGATTGTCCTCGAGGACCAGGATGTTGTTCGACCGGCAGATCTCGAGAATTTCCAGACGGCGTTCCCAGCTGAGGGTGACCCCGGCCGGGTTGTGAAAGCTTGGGATAGTGTACAAAAATTTGATCGTGCGCCCGGCAGCCCTGAGGGCAGCGATGTGCTCGATCAGCGCGGCCGGGATGAGGCCGTTTTCGTCCATCGGAACGTGGTCGACCTCGGCCTGGTAAGACTTGAAGATCACCATGGCGGTGACGTAGCTCGGGCCCTCGGAGATGACGACATCGCCGGGGTCGAGAAACAGTTTGCTGACCAGTTCGAGGGCGTGCTGGGAGCCGGTTGTCACGACGACATCATCGGCGTTGGCCTTGATTCCTTCGAGCGCCATGACGTCGAGAATCTGCTCGCGCAATAAGGGAATTCCCTGACCAGAGCCGTATTGTAAGGCTGTGGCACCCTTCTCGCGCATGACCCGGTCCATGGCGTTGATGACGAGGTCCTCGGGCAGTGCCGCAACGTACGGCATGCCGCCGGCCAACGACACCACTTCGGGGCGGGAGGCCACGGCGAAGAGAGCACGGACCTCGGAGGCCTTCAGGCCCGCGGCTCGTTCGGCGTAGTGGTGGTACCACGGGTCGAGGTTGTTTCCGGCCTGTACAGTACTTGACTGCACAGCGCTGACGTCAGTGGAACCCTGATTTGTCACGTCACATCCGTTCTGCTGTTCACTTCATCGTATGGGGTGGCACCGGGCACAAAAAAACCCGCCCGGTCGAAACCGGGCGGGTCGGGTAGTGCAATGGATCAGTTAGACCAGGTAATCGGCCAGGTCCTTCTCCAGCTGGGGCTTCGGCTTGGCGCCGATGACGGTCTTGACCACCTCGCCCTTCTGGAAGACCTTCATCGCGGGGATGGAGGTGATCTGGTACTTGGCGGCCAGGGCCGGGTGCTCGTCGACGTTGAGCTTGACGATGTCGATCTTGTCCGAGTTCTCGGCCGCGATCTGGTCGAGGATCGGGCTGACGGCGCGGCAGGGGCCACACCACTCGGCCCAGAAGTCCACCAGCACGGTCTTCTCGTTGTTGATGACTTCCTGGTCGAAGTTGGCCTCTGTTACAGCGCGTGCAGTCATGTGTATCTCCTTCTTGGGTAAATTAAACGAGCTCGGGTTCGCTGGCCGAGGCCAGCAGGTTCTGGGAAAGTGTGCTGAGGTAGTGCTCGGCATCGAGAGCGGCCGCGCAGCCGGAGCCGGCTGCGGTGATGGCCTGCCGGTAGCTGGAGTCGATGACATCACCGGCCGCGAACACGCCCGGCTGGCTGGTCAGTGACGACCGGCCTGCGACGGCGATGGTGCCCTCGGGGGTGAGGTCAAGCTGCTTGTGCACGAGGTGGGTGCGCGGGTCGTTGCCGATCGCCACGAACACGCCGCCGACCGGGAGGCTGGTCTCGGTACCGGAGACGGTATCGCGCAGGGTCAGTCCATCGACGGCCTCTGCGCCCGTGATGCCGACGACTTCGGAGTTCCAGATGAACTCGATCTTGTCGTTGGCGAAGGCACGCTCCTGCATGATCTTGGAGGCGCGCAACTCACCCTTGCGGTGGATGACGTGCACCTTGGAGGCGAACCGGGTCAGGAACGTTGCTTCTTCCATGGCCGAGTCGCCGCCGCCGATGACGGCGATTTCCTTGCCCTTGAAGAAGAAGCCGTCGCAGGTGGCGCACCAGGAGACGCCGTGGCCGGACAGACGCTCTTCGTCGCTGAGGCCGAGCTTGCGGTAGGCGGAACCGGTAGCGAAAATGACCGTGAGCGCCTGTTCAACATCGCCATTGCCGAGGGTGACCGTCTTGATCGGGCCGGACAGGTCGACCGACTCGACGTCGTCGTAGACGACCTCGGTGCCGAACCGTTCGGCCTGTTCCTGCATCTTGGTCATCAAATCGGGGCCCTGCACGCCCTCCGGGAAACCCGGGAAGTTTTCAACATCGGTCGTGTTCATCAATTCGCCGCCGGCCTCAACGGAGCTGGCGATCAGAAGCGGTTTGAGGTTGGCTCTGGCGGCATAGATCGCCGCGGTGTAACCGGCCGGTCCTGAACCGATGATGATGATCTGACGCACGCGCACGCTCCTTGCAGTGGGGGGCGAGACGGGCGATATCCCGCCTCACATTTCGATACAACACATCCTAATCGGATGCTATTCCTCACCCTCCCAGCTTGCGAGGCAGTGTTCAGCTGGCGGAAGACTATCCTGAGGCGCTCACGGGAGCGCTGAGCCGTGTGTCCGGACCGAAGGCCTTACCAGCCCAGGCGCCGCTGCAGGGGCGCGAGAAAGGCCGTCAGCTCGGCGCTGCGCATGACCAGGAGCAAGCCGAAGTACGCCGCGGCCATGACGAGCCCGATGAGGAGCATGGAGAGGATGGCGGTCAGTCGGGACGCGACGGCAAAACCGTCCTCGACGTTTCCGCCGAGAATGAACAACAGTGTGATTCCCAGGCCGACCGGAATGATCGCCGCGGCGAGGTACTTCACCAGGCTGCGCAGGATGCGTCGGCCGTCGATGCCGCCGAGGCGGCGCCGCAGCAGTACGGCGGCCAGCAGGCACTGGAGCACGCCGGACACGGTGATGACCAGGGCGATCCCGACCGCGATCCACTCCACCGGCAGCCCCGCGCAGCCCGCGACCCCGAGCACAATCAGCACCACCTGGAACAGAGTGAAGAAGAACGGCGTACGGGTGTCCCCGAGGGCGTAGAAGGTGCGCTGCAGCACGAACAGGATGCAGAATGCGATCAGTCCGAGAATGAAGGCGATGATGACGTTTCCGATGCCCTGGACCTGCTCGAACGGTGCCACGAATACCGCGGCGAACGGATACGCGCACACGGCGATCACGGCCGTCGCGAGCACGATGATCAGGGTGGTGCCTCGGATCGCGGAGGACGCATCCGTTCTGACCAGATCGAACTTTTCCAGCGCAGCATGCTCGCTCATGCGGGTGAAATAGGCGGTGGCGACGGAGACGGTGATCACCGAGTGCGGCAACATGAAGATGAGCCAGGCGGTGGCGAGCACCGCAATGGACGCCTCACCGGTGGCGAGCGAAACGACCTGCGTCTCGACGATCCCGGCGATGGTGGTCAGCAGCAGCATGCCGAAGGTCCAGGTGGCCATTTTGCCGGCGGCTCCGAGGCCGACGCCGCGAAAGTGAAAGTCGGGGCGATAGCGCAGGCCGATGCGCTTCCAGAAGTAGAACAACACCACGGCCTGCACGATCACGCCGAGGGTGGCGCTGCCGGCCAGGACCGCGATCATGGCAGGGGTGAATTCACCGGCCGCTCGGTTGCCGGCGGCATCGGCACCGTACATGGCGCCGAACACCAATAGGCCCGCGATCGCCACGACGTTATTGAGCACCGGAACCCAGGTGAACGGTCCGAACATTCTGCGCGCGTTGAGCACCTCGCCGAGCAACGTGTACAGGCCATAAAAAAACATTTGCGGCAGGCACCAGTAGGCGAAGGCGATGGCGAGGTTCTTTTGGTCGGCCGGCAGGTTAATGCCAATGAATCCGGTGATGGCCGGCGCGAACAGCGTGCCGAGGATCGTCGTCACCGCGAGAATCGACAGGGCAAGGGTGAGGAGCTTGTTGATGTAGGCCGTACCGCCGTCGCGGTGCTGGCTGGCACGCACGATCTGCGGCACCAGAACAGCCGTGAGGATTCCGCCGGCGACGATGACGTAGACGGTGTTGGGCAGCTGATTGGCCAGCGCGAACGCATCGGCGCTATCGCCGAGTTGGCCGATCATGCCGGCCAGCACGATGAGCTTGACGAAGCCGAGAAGGCGCGACACGATCGTGCCGGAGGCCAGGAAGGCGCTGGCCCGGCCGATGCTGCCGCCCGTGCTGGTCGGCGTGTTAGACATCGGGGGTCACCGTCAGCTGCCCCGCCGCATTTTCACCAGCGGATGTTTCGGCGGAGTGTTCCCGCCGACGGCTGATGATATTGCGCCAAATACCGAATCCGAAGAAACCCACGACCAGGATCGCAAAAATGCTCGCGCCGACGCCTTCCCAGTCGGCGCGCACGGTGACGTCGATGGGAGCGGGCTGGCCGAGGGGGGTGCCGTTCAGGGTGAACAGGGTGACCCGAAGAACGACGTCACCGTTTCCGACCGCAGCGCTCAACGGCACGGACACCGCCTGCGCGGAGTTGGGCTGGATGATCGTCTCGAGTGTGTCGCCCACAACGAGGCGCCCATTCGACGGTACGACCTCGGTGCGCACGGTCACGGCCTGTTCCAGGGCGTTGTTGAGGGTGATGCGGAGGTCGACCTGGCTACCGACGACGATGATCGGCCCGCGCGTAGTCACGGTGACGGCATGCATGAGGTCGAAGGATGACGCCAGACTGGCCGCGACATGGTCAGCCCAGGCCGAGGACTGCACGTTCCATGAGGTATCCAGTAGTGCCAGCAGGTCGAGGCGCTGGGGGGCCGTCACCACGATCGGATCGGCCAGGATCGTGGCAAAGTCAGCGACCGCGCCCTCACGGTCGAGCAGGGAACGGGCCAGCGTGACCCTGCCGGAGTCGATTGCCTCGTTCTGGAACGTCACGGTGGTGGCCGGAGTGGACTCCTGCGCCGCCTGAAGGGAGACGGCATCCGCCCAGGAAAGACCGGCCACGGCGGCCATGGTTTGCTCGACCCGGTTGGCGGGGGTCGGACTGCTGCGATCAAACGTGGCCAGCAGCGTGCGCGCCGAGTTCGGGTTCTCGGCCGAAACGATTGCCAGCAGCGAGGCGGCTTCCGACATGCTGACCCGCCAGTCATGGTCGGTCGTGGCATCGGCGGCAGCACGAATGGCCGAGGACAGCGCGCTGTCGCTGACCAGGCCGAGCCCGGTGGGGAGGGTAACCGCGGTGTTCGGGGTGAAGACGTCGGACTGCTCCACATTTCCGCTGGAGAGGATGGTGGTGGTCAGCCCACTCGCGGCGAACACGTCGAGGTCGGTGCTGGCGACCTGGCCTGCGCTGGGCCAGCCGATCGTCGTGCTGGTGTAATTCCAGGCCAGTAGGTCACTGGTTGTAGGAATGACCGTCTCGCCCGGCGTCACCGTCGGGCCGGGCGTCGGAGTCGGTGACGGCGTGGTCTGAATGGATGTGCCGGAGGTGACGCTCGGCACGTCGCTGGTCGTCTCAGGAACGGGAGTGTTCGAGGGGACAACGAACAAACTCGGATCGATGGCCTGCGCGAAGGACGTCGGTGCGCGCAGGGTGGACGCTCCGGCCTGGGCCTGCAGGGAGATATCGGCGTCGGCGTAGCCAAGCGGGAAAATGTCGTTGCTCGCCGTGGCAAGGCGATCGAGCCAGGCCACCGCGGACGCGGGAGCTTTGCTGCCCAGAACTCGAATGGACGCGATGATCTGCGGGTCGATGGCGATAGCCATCGTTGGCAGGTCGATCACGGAATCGAGCTGGCGTGAGAGCAGGCCGACCGAACTCGTATAGGACTCGAGCGCCTTGGCTGTAATCAGGCCGGTCGCGCTTTCCGGGGTCGTGATCGGCATGATCGACGCCAGCCTGACCGGGGTGGTGGCGCTGCCCGGTGACCAGACAAACGTTCCCCGGCCCTCGGAGCGAACAACATCATCGACCGTGAGAATGGCCGCAACACCGCGCGCCCCCCAGGCGTTCTGGTCGGTCAAGCGGAGGGAGGCAGCGGGAACGGTGATCGACAGATTCGTGTTCGCACCGGCCGGAATAGCTTGCGTAGTCGGCACGCTCAGCATTTGATCGCCCGAATTGGCGTCAGCGTCCGGGCGGAGCCAGGACTCGAGGGCCGCTCGGGTCGTGAGGGCGAGGTCGGCGAGGTACACATCGACCCGGCCGATCGGAATCGCCGCATCGGTATTGTTCTGCACGGCAACCGTCAGGAGCAGATCCTGGCCGGGCGACAGCTCGGAGGAATTCGTGCCGGATATGGTGATCCCGACCGAATCGGCGGCGGTCGTGGCGGTTTCGACCGCCGTCCGTGGAGCCTGGGCCTGGGCTGCAGAGAGCCCATTGACTGGCGTCAGAATCAGCGCGGCCAGGGTGAGGATGCCCACCAGTAACCCCGCCGTCGGCCGCAAGCGCCCTGCCCTGCGGGTGCGCTGGGCCGGGCGCACGGCAGTGCGTGCGGCAGCCGGGAGCGCGGGCCGATGCGCGGAATCTGACTCGGCCACCATAGGGGGATTCTACGGCGTGCCAGCCGGAAGCCACCTGCACCGCGTCTTCGCGCCGCGCGCTGGCAACTAATATGGGCATATGCAGAGCGTCGCGGCAGCCCTCGCACGACTGGGCGACCTGGCTGCCTCTCCCACGGTTTCCCGTCTGGCGAACGCATTTGCGGCGGCCGGCCATGAGCTGGCCTTGGTCGGCGGTCCGGTGCGAGATGCGTTCCTCGATCGGCCAGTGCATGACTTGGACTTCACGACGGATGCGACGCCGGATCAGATTCTCGCGCTCGTCAAACCACTCTCCGAGGCACAGTGGGACATCGGTCGGGCCTACGGCACGATCGGAGCGAGCCTGGCCGGTGAAACCGTGGAAATCACCACCTATCGCGCCGACAGCTACGACGGGACCACCCGCAAACCCGACGTGGTCTTCGGTACGAGCCTCGAACCCGACCTGCTCCGCCGGGACTTCACGGTCAATGCCATGGCGCTGCGCCTGCCGCAGCTGACCCTGGTCGACCCGTCCGGTGGCATCGACGACCTGCTGGCCGGGCGCCTGCGCACCCCGAGCACCCCGGAGGTCTCCTTCGGAGACGATCCATTACGGATGCTGCGCGCGGCCCGATTCACCGGCCAGCTGGGTTTCACGCTGGATCTGGACACGGCACTCGCGATGGAAAAGATGTGCGACAGCATCCGTATCGTGTCGGCCGAGCGCATCGGCGACGAGCTCTCGAAGATGCTCGTATCAGCGGACCCGCGCGCCGGCATCGAGGTGCTGATGGAATCGGGACTAGCCGAGATCGTGCTGCCGGAGATTCCCGGCCTGCAGTTGGAGATCGACGAACACCACCACCATAAAGACGTCTATCAGCACACGCTGACGGTACTCGAGCAGGCGATGGGTTACGAGAAATCCCGCGGCAACCTGGAGGCACCCGACCTGATCGTGCGGCTCGCAGCTTTGCTGCACGACATTGGCAAGCCGGCCACCCGCAAACTTGAACCGGGCGGGGTCGTCAGCTTCTACCACCACGACGTGGTCGGCTCGAAGCTGGCCAAGAAGCGACTGCGCGCCCTGCGCTTCGACAATGACACGATCAACGCGGTGTCCAGGCTAATCGAGCTGCACCTACGGTTCTTCGGGTATACCGAGGGCGCCTGGACCGACTCCGCCGTTCGCCGCTATGTTCGCGATGCCGGTGACCAGCTGGAGCGGTTGCACATTCTGACCAGGGCCGACGTGACGACACGCAATCGGCGCAAGGCCGACCGGCTCGGCTTCGCGTACGACGACCTGGAACACCGCATTGCCGAGCTCAACGAGAAGGAAGAGCTCGGTGCCGTGCGCCCCGACCTCGACGGCGAGCAGATCATGGCCGTGCTCGGACTGAAGCCGGGGCGTGAGGTCGGCGAGGCCTACCGGTATCTGCTCGAACAGCGACTCGACGACGGTCCGCTGGGCGAAGCGGAAGCCACCCGCCGGCTGCAGGAGTGGTGGGCAGGGCGGAACCGGTAGGAGCGCAGTGGCAAAAGCTGCCAACATCCGGTAGTCTGGGCAGGTTGCCTGCGTGCCGGATTCCCCGGACCAGCGCCGGCAGCACATGCACAACCCTCCTGTTGCAGAAAGTCTGCAGCCGTTTTAGTCCGAAGGAGGTGGGTTAGTCATGCATCAGTACGAACTTATGGTTATCCTCGATCCCGAGATCGATGAGCGCACCGTAGCTCCCAGCCTTGACAAGTTCCTCAACGTTGTTCGCAACGATGGCGGAACCATTGACAAGGTTGATGTCTGGGGTCGTCGTCGTCTCGCTTACGAGATCAACAAGAAGACCGAAGGCATTTACGCCGTTGTCGACTTCACCGCGAACGCCTCAGCCACGGTCGAGCTCGACCGCCAGCTGAAGCTGTCCGAGGCCGTCATGCGCACCAAGGTGCTCCGCGCCGAAGAGGGCATCGCCCAGGTCGTCGTCGCGAGCAAGTTGGCCGCCGAGAAGGCTGCCCGCAAGGCTGCCAACCCGAAGGTCATCGCTGCCAAGGCTGACGCTGCCGCTGCAGCTGCCGCAGCACCGGCCGCCAAGGTTGCCGCTGCCCCGAAGGTTGATACCGCGCCGGTCGTTGCCGAGGCCGTTGTGGCAGAGGCTCCGGCCGCTGCTGCTCCGGTTGCTGCTGCCTCCACCGCGGTTCCGGCCGCGAAGGTTGCTGGCGCTAAGCCTGCTGCTGCCAAGGCCGCTCCGGCTCCGGCCGCTGCTGCCGACAAGGCAAGCGACAAGTAGCCCATGGCTGGCGAGACCGTAATCACCGTGGTGGGCAACCTCACCAGCGATCCGGAACTGCGTTACACGCAGAACGGGCTGGCGGTTGCCAACTTCACCATCGCTTCCACTCCGCGTACGTTCGATCGTGCGGCCAACGAGTGGAAAGATGGCGACGCGCTGTTCCTGCGTGCGAGCGTTTGGCGTGAATTCGCCGAGCACGTGGCAGGTTCACTGACCAAGGGTTCGCGTGTCATCGCTTCCGGTCGTCTCAAGCAGCGTTCGTATGAGACGAAGGAAGGTGAAAAGCGCACGAGCATGGAGCTCGAGATCGACGAAATTGGTCCTTCGCTGCGCTACGCCACCGCTTCCCTCACTCGCGCGCAGTCGTCTGGCCCCCGTAGCAGCGCTCCTGCTGCCGGTGGCCAGGGCAATGATGAGCCGTGGGCTCCCAGCGCACCCGCCAAGACTGCGTCGCCCGCAGCCTCCGGTGGGGACGTTTGGAACAGCCCAGGCAACTTCAGCGACGAGACCCCCTTCTAAGCCTCGCCTCGCGCGGAGCTAACGTCTTCTTTTAGAAAGTAAGGAAATCATGGCTGGAAAGTCGAGCGGCGACCGCCGCAAGCCGCTTCGCGGAGCAAAGGGTGGCAAGAACGCCGCTCCCGCGAAGTCGATTCGGGTTGGTGTCATTGATTACAAAGATGTCCCCACCCTGCGCAAGTTCATCTCCGAGCGCGGAAAGATCCGTGCCCGCCGCATTACAGGCGTTTCCGTTCAGGAACAGCGCCTCATCGCCCGTGCCGTCAAGAACGCCCGCGAAATGGCTTTGCTGCCCTACGCAGGCTCAGGCCGGTAAGGAAACCAAATGTCGAAATTGATTCTGACGCATGAGGTCTCCGGCCTCGGTGCACCCGGCGACGTCGTAGACGTCAAGAACGGGTTTGCTCGTAACTACCTCGTTCCCAAGGGCTTCGCTGTGGCGTGGACCCGCGGTGGCGAGAAGCAGATCGAGCAGATCAAGGCAGCCCGCGCAGCGCGCGAGCACGCCACCTTCGAAGAGGCCGAGGCGCTCAAGGTCAAGCTTGAGAACACCAAGGTCACCCTGGTCGTCAAGGCCGGCGCCGGCGGACGTCTGTTCGGTTCGGTCAAGACCACGGATGTGGCTAACGCCGTTGCAGCCGCCGGTCTCGGCGTGGTCGACAAGCGCAAGATTGAACTCACCGCGATCAAGCTGACCGGTGAGCACACGGCAACGGTTCGTCTTCGCGACGAGCTCAGCGCCACGATCACCCTGGTGGTCGTCGCAGCCAAGTAAGGTCACTGCCGGTTCCGCGAGTTACCGGCACGTTTGCCTCTTCCATAGCGGAGGGTTCCAAAAGGAACCCTCCGCTATGTGGCGTTAAGAGACATTTTGTCAGGGTAAACGCAACGCTTTTGTGCACAGGTGAGCATTCGTCTCGTCAAGGTTCAACGGTTGGTTGAGGCTACTTTCTTCACAGCCTTGATAATCAATGAAATTGCTGATCAAAGCTATTTATGGGACTCATTTCAACTATTTATCCACAACTGAGTGCACAGGTTCTGCACAATCTGCACGGCGTTTCGCGCAGATTCTCCACAGAGTTATCCACAAGGGGGTTTGTGGGGGCGCTGCTACCTACCTAGGGTGATGCAGTGCCGGTTTCCAGCTCAAGCTGGTGCATCGTGGCCCGTGTCGGTGGGTCCTGATACACCTGAAAGCACACGGATTCTCCGAAGTGCACGAAGAAAGAGGTACCGAGTGTCGATCGCTCACCTGGGCCTGGCCAACCAGCCAGCGTCAAACGAGTACGCTTCGTCAGTCCGCGGCGGTGCCGTCGACCAAAATCGAGGCGAGCGGCCCGCTGAAGCCTGGAAGTCGGAGCGTGCCCTGCCACACGACCTGCTGGCCGAGCAGAGCGCCCTCGGTGGCATGATGCTCAGTAAAGACGCCGTTGCCGATGTCGTCGAGACCGTGCGCGGCGGGGACTTCTACATTCCCAAGCACGAGATCATCTTCGATGCCATTCTCTCGCTCTACGCGCAGGGTGAGCCCACCGACGTCATCACGGTCACCGACGAGCTCACCAAACTCGGAGAGCTGTCGCGGGCCGGTGGTGCCGACTACCTGCACACCCTCACAAGCCTCGTGCCCACGGCAGCCAATGCCGGCTTCTACTCCACGATCGTGGCTGAGCGTGCCCTGCTGCGCCGCCTGGTCGAGGCTGGTACCCGCATTGCTCAAATGGGCTACGCCGGCGAGGGCGAGGTGCTCGACCTCGTCAACACCGCCCAGGCCGAAATCTACTCGGTCACCGGCGGCACCGAAACCGAAGACTACGTTCCGCTGACCGATGCCGTCACCGCCGCCATCGAGGAGATCGAGGCGGCCAAGCTCAAAGACGGCCAGATGAGCGGCGTACCGACCGGCTTCGCTGACCTCGACGAACTCACCAACGGATTCCACGGCGGCCAGCTCATCATCGTCGCGGCCCGTCCGGCACTGGGAAAGTCCACCCTCGCACTCGACTTCGCGCGCTCGGCTTCGATCCACAACAACATGCCCAGCATCTTCTTCTCCCTCGAAATGGGGCGCAGTGAAATTGCGATGCGTCTGCTCGCAGCCGAGGCATCCGTTCCCCTGCAGAGCATGCGCAAGGGAACTGTCGAGGCCCGCGACTGGACCACGATCGCGTCCACCCGTGGTCGCATCAACGATGCGCCGCTGTACATTGACGACAGCCCGAACATGACCCTGGTCGAGATTCGGGCCAAGTGTCGCCGTCTCAAGCAACGGGTGGGGCTCAAGATGGTCATCATTGACTACCTGCAGCTCATGACGAGCGGTAAGAAGGTCGAATCACGTCAGCAGGAGGTCAGTGAATTCTCGCGCGCGCTGAAGCTGCTCGCCAAAGAACTGCAGGTTCCCGTGATCGCGCTGTCCCAGCTCAACCGTGGTCCGGAGCAGCGCGCCGACAAGATGCCGGCCATCTCCGACCTTCGAGAATCGGGTTCGCTCGAGCAGGACGCCGACATGGTCATCCTGCTGCACCGCGAGAGCGCGTACGAGAAAGACAACCCGCGGGCCGGCGAGGCCGACCTCATCGTGGCCAAACACCGTAACGGCCCCACCCGTACCGTCACGGTCGCCTTCCACGGCCACTACTCCCGGTTCGCCGACATGGTCGCCGGCGGGTAGCTTCCCCTACGCACCCCCGCACGCAGCGCGCTCGCAGCCCCGCGACCACCTCGCCGCGTAGACTGAGGGGGACAAAATTGTGCAACGGAAGAGGTCGTGCGTGGCGAAGGTCCAGGCGCCATCAAACGTCGGTCCCGGGTACTGGCGCGTGCCCTTTGGGCGCGCCCTGATCGCGTTGATTCCGGCCGCGATCATTACCTTCAATGGCGATCACTCCGCCGAGTTCGGTGTGATCACGTTCGGCGCATTCGCCCTCGCGAGTGGACTCTGGCTCATTCTGTCGGGACCTCGCACCCTGACCGTCGCCACCGACCGCAGCCTGTTCCTGATCAGTGGCATCGTGAGCATGGTCGCTGGCGGAGTGGCCCTCGCCTTTCACCCCGGCGGGCACGGGTTTTTCCTGTTCGTGGTGAGCGTCTGGGGAGCCGTCACGGGGTTCCTGGAGATCTATGCAGGTATTCGCGTGCGCAAGCGAGCACTACCCGCGAAGGACTGGCTGTTCACCGGCATCGGCACCGCCATCCTCGCGCTGCTGTTCCTCCTGCTTCCGCCCAACCCTGTCGTGTCGGTCGGGCTGTTCGGGGCCTATCTGGTCTTTCTCGCAGTTTTCCTGCCCATTGCCGGGCTCTCCCTCAAGTGGGATTCCCCGCGGCAGCGCCGCGGCGTTCCCGTCCCCAACGATTCGGATTCCCTGTGACATCAAAACGCGTCCCCAGAAAAAAAATGGCCAAGAAGACTCCCGGTTTGCCCAATCCCGCGCACCAGCCGAACCGGTCCGATCGGCTGAAACCAGCCGAACTGCTCGGTATTTCCGGCCTGATGGGCCTGTTCATCGCCGGCACGATTCTATTGACCACCCGCGACCTGATACTTTCGGCGATTGGTTTCGGCGTCACCTTCATCGTGGCTCTCGTGGTGATTGCGATGCTCGTGCTCGGCATGAAGCCGAACGCGTCGGAGCAGACCGACCTTGATGAGCAGAACGGCCACTGACCGCACGCTGGCGCGTCACGTGGCACGCCCAGCCCAACAGTCCTCGACCGGGATGCCCGCCGTGGACTCGAGTATCGACGGTGGTCGCCGGGTCTTGAGGTCGAGACTGGGGGTCTGTCCTGCCGGGCGTTCAGTGGCATCCAGTCGCCGATAGCGGCTCGGAGTCATTCCCACCTCGGTGTGGAACTGTCGATTGAAGTTGGCCAGGTTGGAATAGCCAACTCCGAGAGACACCGAGGCGATCGGGTCGTCGGTCTGGGCCAGCAATCGGCAGGCATTCGCGATGCGCAACTTCTTCACCATGGCGCTGAAGGTCAACCCGCTCGACTTCTTGAAGTGCTTTGAAAACGTCGGCTCCGACATGTGGGCCAGCCGGGCGGCGTCGGACATGCGAATGCGGGTTGACAGGTTGTCGAAGATGTAGGCCAGCCCAGCCTCGACGGCGAGTCTGCCGTCGCCCTGACCGGCCGTGGAGAACCATTCCCGGGCGACAAAGGCCTTCTCGTCGACCGGTGCTTCCGCCAGGGTCGCCAGCACGGCGAACACGTGAGAGACCTTGCGGGCGCCCTGCGCGGTGCCAATGAGTTCGAGCTCGGCGGCCGCACGCGCTGCCGTCGACCCGGTGAAGATAATGCCCCGGCCCGAGGACTCCAGGAGCGCCCGCACCGGATTGAGTTCGGGCAACGTGCTCGCGCACCTTTCGAACCATTCGCCGGTGAACTGCAGCACGACGTCGCGGTTGTAGACCACCTCGTCGGTCTGCAGGTCGCTCATCCAATCGTGCGGAACCCCCGGTCCGATGAGCGCCACCTGACCGGGCCCAAACGGGCCGACCTGGTCGCCAATGATGTAGCTGCCCGTGCCGTGCCGAATGAGGTGTAGTTCGTACTCGGGGTGGTAGTTCCAGCGCGCGATTTCGCTCGGGTAATCGTGCTCCAGCCAGCGAAAAGATTCGCTCGGCAGATGTCGGATCACCTCGCGCGTCGCGGGGCGTTCGAGGAACCGGGCCGCCATGGCGACGGGTCGCGTTTCGTCCGTGGGTAACGCTTTCATCACAACTCCGATCCGACCAGTCAAGCGGATGCCGATAATGCAGGGTAGCCGCAGCATCCCATGGAAAGAAAGTATCAGAATCGTACTCTGCGCGGACTAGGAGGGCGCGAACGAATTCGGGTAACTTCAAGAATCGGATGACGGCGGGAACGCTCCGGACGGAGCGGTGGATTTCTACCCACCCGCCCCCGCACACAGCAAGAGCAACGACGACAAAGGAGTTCCAATGCTTGGAAAGAAACGTGCGATCACGCTGGGGGCGGGGCTCATCGTGACCGCCTTCGCGCTCACGGGCTGTACCGGTGCCGGCGGGGGCGGAGCGGCGTCGGGAGGCGTCACACTCACCCTCGCCACGGTGAACAACCCGCAGATGAAGGACATGGAACAGCTCAAGGGAACGTTCGAAGAGGACAACCCCGGCATCAACGTCAACTTCGTGCAGATGGAAGAGGGCGACTTGCGGGCCGCCGTCACCGCCGACGTGGCCTCCGGGGCCGGCCAGTACGACATCGTCACGGTCGGGGCCTACGAGGTACCGCAGTGGGGCGCCCAGGGCTGGCTCACCGACCTCACCTCGGCCCTCGCCGACGACCCGACCTACGACGTAGACGACACCCTTCCCGCCGTGCGCACAGCACTCACCGTCGACGGCAAGCAGTATGCCGTTCCCTTCTACGGTGAATCGTCGATCTTGATGTACAACAAGGAAATGACCGACGCGGCCGGAATCACGATCAGCGACCACCCCACCTGGCAGGAAGTCGCGACGGCAGCCAAAGCGCTCAACACACCGGACGTTGCGGGCATCTGCCTGCGCGGCAAGCCCGGTTGGGGCGACCTGTTCGCACCGCTGACCACCGTCGTGCAGACCTTCGGTGGCGCGTGGTACGACGAAGACTGGAACGCGCAGGTGAACTCGCCCGAGTTCGTCGAAGGCGTGAACTTCTACGTCGACCTGCTCGCGGCGGCTGGCGAGCCCGACCCCGTGTCGAACAGCTTCACCGAGTGCCTCAACCAGCTCCAGTCCGGCAAGGTCGCCATGTGGTACGACGCATCGGTAGCCGCGTCGATCCTCGAGGACCCCGAGACTTCGGCCGTTGCCGGCAAAATGGGCTACACCCACGCTCCCGTCTACAAGACAGAAGAATCGGGCTGGCTCTGGTCCTGGAACCTCGCCGTTCCCAAGACCACGAAGAACGCCGAAGCCGCGACCACCTTTGTCAAGTGGGCCACGAGCAAGGAGTACCAGCACCTAGTCGGAACGACCCTCGGCTGGACCCGGGTTCCCCCGGGAGCGCGCACGTCGACCTACTCGATCCCCGAATACGAGGAAGCCGCTGCCGCCTTCGCCCCGATCACGCTCGACGTCATGAATGCGGTCAATCCGGAGCAGCCAGGACTCAACCCGCAGCCGTGGGTCGGAATCCAGTACGTGACGATTCCAGAATTCCAGGACGTGGGAAACCAGGTCGCCCAGCTGGTGGCTGATGCCATCGCCGGACGGACCACCGTGGAGGAGGCCCTGGATAAGGGCCAGGTCATCGCCCAGACCGCGGGCGACAAGCAGAAGTAGCACGGCACCAGGTACGTGCTGTCGGGGGTCGGTCGAACGGCCCCCGGCAGCACCTCAACGATGAGGAAGAAGCAATGACAACCCTGACGACAGCCCCGCCTCCGGCGCCGGCACAGCCCTCGGCACAAAGATCGCACGCCGCCGCACTCTCCCTGCGCAAGAAGGCTCGAGCGTCACGGGCACTCGTGTTGCCGGCACTCTTCTTTTCGATCGTACTGACCCAAATTCCGTTTCTGGTCACGATCTACTTCTCGTTCCTGAACTGGAATCAACTTCGCCCGGCCGAGATCGCGTTCGCCGGCTTTCAGAACTACGCGGTCGTCTTCACCGGCCCCGACTTCTTCCCTTCACTGATGGCAACCGTCGTCATCACGGGCTCGTCCGTGGTGCTGTCGCTGGTCTTCGGTTTGTTCTTTGCCGTGTTGCTCGACCGCAAGTTCATGGGCCAGGGCCTCGCACGCACCCTCATGATCACGCCGTTCCTGGTGATGCCGGCCGCCGCGGCGCTCATCTGGAAGTGGTCGATGCTCGACGTCAACGTCGGCATGGTCAACGTTGGACTCAACTTCATCGGTCTGCCCTCGATCGCCTGGAACACCGACTTTCCGGCGCTCACCATCATCATGATGCTGACCTGGCAGTACACGCCGTTCATGATGCTCATCCTGCTCGCCGGGCTGCAGAGCCAGAGCCGGGAAGTGCTCGAGGCCGCGTCCGTCGACGGTGCCGGTCCCTTCCGCACCTTCCAGTGGATGACGCTGCCACACCTGCGCCAGTACATTGAAATCGCGACCCTGCTCGGGTCGATCATGTTGCTGCAGGCCTTCGACCCGATCGCGATCATGACCAAAGGAACGGGCGGCACCAAGACCCTCTCCTATCTGCTCTATGAGCGGGCGTTTATCGGACTCGACGTCGGGCAGGCCGCCGCCTTCGGGGTCGTCACGGTCATCGTCACGATCGCCGTCGCCACCATCGCTCTCCGCACCCTTTTCAAAGTATTCATGAACGGAAGTGAACGCTGATGCGCACACTCAAGGGCACCCTGATCACGACAATGACGTGGGTTCTGGTGCTCATGTTCTTCTTTCCGATCGCCTGGATGGTCTTCACCAGTTTCAAGACCGAGGGCGCAGCGGCCTCTATCCCGCCGACCCTCTTCACCGCGTTGAGTTTCGACCAGTACCAGCTCGTCTTCGACCGCGGCATGGGAACCTACCTGCTCAACTCCCTCACCGCGAGCATCTCGTCGACGGCGATCGTGCTGCTCCTCGCCATCCCCGCGGCCTATGGGCTCAGCATCCGCCCGATCAAGCGCGTGCAGGACGTGTTGTTCTTCTTCATCTCCACGCGCTTCCTGCCGGCTGCGGCGTCGATCCTGCCGGTGTTCTTCATTCTCAAGGCCCTCGGCGCCCTCGACAACATCACCGCCATCGGCCTGCTCTACGCGGCGATGAACCTTCCGATCGCTGTGTGGATGATGCGGTCGTTCTTCAACGAGGTTCCCCGCGAGATCGTTGAAGCCGCCCAGATCGACGGGGCAAACCTGCGCACCGAACTAATCCGGGTGGTATTGCCGATTCTGCTGCCCGGCATCGCGGCCGTCGCGCTGATCTGCTTCATCTTCGCCTGGAATGAGTACTTTCTCGCCACGCTGCTCACGACCTCGATCGCTCGCACGACGCCGCCGTTTCTGGCGAGCTTTGTCGACGGTCGTGGCCAGTTCCTTGCGGTGCTCTCCGCAGCGTCGACCATCGCCGTACTTCCGGTCATCATCGCCGGCTGGGTTGCCCAAAAGCAGCTCGTACGCGGACTCGCCATGGGAGCGGTGAAGTAGATGACGCAGCCCACACTGTGCACGGCGACACTCGGCAACCTCAAGTCCGGTGTCGCCCGGCCCAGCTACGACCGCTCGACCCTCACTGCGGGAATCATGCACTTCGGTGTCGGCGGCTTTCACCGCGCCCACCAGGCCGTCGCCCTCGATGAGCTCATGAACGCCGGCCTCGCCCAGGACTGGGCGATTTGCGGGGTCGGACTGCTCGAGGGCGACCGCAGAATGAAGGAAGTGCTCGACCAGCAGGACTGCCTCTACACGGTCACCCTCAAACACCCGGACGGCCACCGCGAGTCGTCGATCATCGGCAGCATGGTCGAGTACCTGTTCGCGCCCGACGATCCGGAGGCCGTGCTCGAGAAAATGGCGAGCCCTGCTATCCGTATCGTGTCGCTCACGATCACGGAGGGCGGCTACAACTTCGACCGGGTGACCGGCGAATTCGACCAGACCCACCCTGGAGTCATCGCGGACCTGGTCGACGGGGCCGTGCCGATGACCGTCTTCGGCTATGTCACCGAGGCCCTCCGTCGCCGACGCGAACGCGGGCTCGAGCCATTCACGGTGCAGTCCTGTGACAATATTCAGGGCAATGGCGACATGGCGAAACGCATGTTCTCGGCCTTCGCGGTGCAGAAGGACGCCGAGTTCGGCGAGTGGATGTTGCACAACGTGCACTTTCCCAACGCGATGGTCGACCGCATCACCCCTGTCACCTCGGCCGACGACATCATCGAAGCTGCTGCCCTCACCGGGCTGCACGACGGCTGGCCCGTGGTCTGCGAACCGTTCTTTCAGTGGGTCGTCGAAGACGACTTCGGTCTCGGTCGTCCGCCGCTCGAGCAGGCTGGTGTGCAGCTGGTCGAGGACGTCACGCCCTACGAGTACATGAAGCTGCGGCTGCTCAACGCCAGCCATCAGGCCCTGTGCTACTTCGGCTATCTCAGCGGCCACCGCTATGCCCACGAGGCCATGGCCGATGACGCCCTCCGCAGATTCGTCCAACGCTACATGGACCGAGAGGGCACACCCACGCTCAAACCGGTGCCCGGAATCGACCTCGACGACTACAAGGCCACGCTGATCGCGCGGTTCTCCAACCCCGAGGTGCGCGACACTCTCGCCCGGCTCTGCGCCGAGTCATCCGACCGAATTCCCAAATGGCTCGTGCCGGTCATTCACGACCAGCTCGCCAGCGGTGGCGAGATCGAGTGCTCGGCCGCTATCGTCGCCAGTTGGGCGCGGTATGCCGAAGGCATCGACGAACAGGGCGAGCCGATCACGGTCGTCGACCCCCTGAGTGCCGAGCTTGTGGCCATCGCGCAGACTCAGCGGAGCGACCGGCTCGCCTTTGTGCGTAATGAGAAACTGTTCGGAAATCTCGCCGACAACGAGCGATTCGCCGCCGCCTACCTGGCGGCGTTGGATTCGCTCCTTGAAAAGGGCGCGCACGCTACCGTCATGTCGTACCTGTCCATCGAGGACCGCTCATGACGGATGCCTCAGCCACGACACGCCTACCGAAAGAACTCCCAGTGACCATGATGAAAGCCTCCTTGCTGCGCGCCGCCGGAGAGGTCACCGTCGACACGGTGCCCGTTCCCGACCTCGAACACGACCAAGTTCTTGTGCAGGTTGCCGCGGTCGGTGTTTGCGGGAGCGATGTGAATTACTACCAGCACGGCCGAATTGGGCCGTATGTGGTCGAGCATCCGCTGATTCTCGGTCATGAGTTGTCCGGACGCATCACCGCGGTCGGCTCGGGGGTCGACCCCGCTCGCATCGGGCAGCGTGTGGCGGTCGAACCGCAACGGCCGTGCCGCATCTGCGAGCAATGCAAGGCCGGCCGTTACAACCTCTGTCCCGACATCGAGTTTTTTGCGACGCCGCCGATCGACGGGGCGTTCTGCGAGTACGTGGCGATTCAAACGGACTTTGCTTATGCAATTCCGGACAGTATCTCCGACGAGGCCGCCGCGCTGATCGAACCACTCTCGGTCGGGATCTGGGCCTGCAAACGCGCCGACATTCGCCCGGGAAGCTCGGTGCTCATAGCTGGCGCCGGCCCGATCGGCGTGATCCTGGCGCAGACTGCACGCGCGTTCGGTGCCACAAAAATTTACATCACGGATATCGCGGATGACCGTCGCGCCTTCGCCCTCGAGCACGGGGCCACCGTCGCCCTCGACCCCAGGGTCGACTCGGTCGAAGGCCTGGAAGTGGATGCGTTCATCGACGCCTCCGGAGTTGCGGCGGCGGTGCAGGCCGGAATTCTGGCGGTGCGACCGGGTGGCCGGGCCATCCTCGTCGGGATGGGCAACGACACCGTCGAATTGCCCGTCTCCTGGATTCAGAACCGGGAGATCTGGCTGAGCGGCGTCTTTCGCTACACCAACACCTGGCCGCTCGGCATTCAGCTGGTCGAGAGCGGCGCCGTCGACCTCGATGTGCTGGTCACGAGCACCTTTGCGCTTGCCGACGCTGAGCAGGCCCTCAACGCCGGTCGCCAGCCCGGCCAGATGAAGGTCATCGTCTACCCCGGTCGGTGATGAAACGGCGCACGTCCGGAGCAATCCGCAACGTGCGCCGTTTGACCGATCAGGACTTCCTAGCGCAGAAAGTCGATCAGGGAGTCGGCGAGGCCGACATAGCCGGCCGGGGTGAGGTGGAGCAGGCGAGTCTTCGCGGCCGGGCCGATATCGAGGGCTGAGACAAAGGCGGCCAGATCGGCGCTGGTGATGCGCTTGCCGCGGGTCAGCTCCTTGAGCAGGGCGTAGGGGTCTTCGATCGAGGATCGTCCGGCCGAGACCTCGGCGCGAATCACGGTCTGGATCGCTTCACCGAGAATCTCCCAGTTGGAGTCGAGGTCGCGCTCGAGCAGGGCGCGGTCGATGTCGATCTCGCCGAGGCCGCGCAGAATGTTGTCGAGGGCGAGCAGCGAGTGCCCGAAACCGACGCCGATGTTGCGCTGGGTGGTGGAATCGGTGAGGTCGCGCTGCAGCCGGCTGGTCACCAGCGTCGCGGCGAGCGAGTCGAGAATGGCGCAGGACAATTCGAGGTTGGCCTCTGCGTTCTCGAACCGGATCGGGTTGATCTTGTGCGGCATGGTGGAGGATCCGGTGGCTCCGGCCTGCGGAATCTGGCGGAAGTAGCCGATCGAGATGTAGGTCCAGATGTCCGTGGCCAGGTTGTGCAGGATGCGATTGGCGTGGGAGGCGCGGGAGTACAGCTCGGCCTGCCAGTCGTGCGACTCGATCTGAGTGGTGAGCGGGTTCCAGCCGAGGCCGAGGCCCTCGACGAACTCGCGGGAGACGGCGGGCCAGTCCACCGACGGCTCGGCGGCGACGTGGGCGGCGAAGGTGCCGGTGGCGCCGCTGAACTTGCCGAGGTAGTCGCCGGCGTCGATCTGGGCCACGATGCGCTCGAGTCGATAGACGAACACGGCGAGTTCCTTGCCCATGGTGGTCGGCGTCGCGGGCTGCCCGTGGGTGCGGGCCAGCATCGCATCCGCTCGAAATTCGAGAGCACGGCTGCGCAGCGCGTCGATGACCAGGCGAAGCTTGGGCAGCCAGACCGTCTGCACCGCATCACGCACGGTGAGGGCGTAGGAGAGGTTGTTGATGTCCTCGCTGGTCGCCGCGAAGTGGGTGAGCTCGCTGATGTGGGCGAGGCCGAGCGTGCCGAGGCGGCGACGGACGAGGTATTCGACAGCCTTCACGTCGTGCCGGGTGGTTGCCTCGAGCTCGGCCAGCTCATCGATCTCGGCCTGCCCGAAATTCGTCACCAGGGCTCGCAGGTCGAGCTTCTGCTCGGCGGTCAGCGGGGCCGAGCCGAACAGGCTGCGGTCGGTGAGGGTGATCAGCCACTCGACCTCCACGCGCACCCGGGCGCGGTTGAGGCCGGCCTCGGACAGGTACTCGCCCAGATCGGAAACGGCGGATCGGTAGCGGCCGTCAAGCGGGCTTAGAACCTGTACGGGTAGGTGACTCATTGGACTCCCTGTCGAATTGCGGGTGCAAGTTGTTTCAAAAGTGCGTGGTTGGCACTCTCAATCATGCCCAATACCGAGTCAAACAACGCATCGTCGGAATAGTAGGGGTCTGGCACGTCGCACAGGGCGGCCTGATCGGCGTCAAAACTCAGCAGCAGGCGCACCTTGGCGCGATCGCGATCAGCCAGCGCCCAGTTCCGCAGGATGCGCTCCTGGCCGCGGTCGAGTACGACGACCAGGTCGTGGTCGGCGAACCAGAGCGGATCGAATTGGCGAGCCCGGTGGTGGCTGCCGTCATAACCCCGCTTGGCCAGCGCGGTAATCGTGCGACCGTCGGCCTGCTCACCCACATGCCAGTCTCCGGTGCCGGCCGAGCTGGTCGCGATCAGTCGCCCCAGGCCGAGCTTCGTGATCAGATCACGCAGCACGACCTCGGCCATGGGCGATCGGCAGATGTTGCCGGTGCAGACGAAAATGATGCGGAATGGCGTCGACTCGTCGGGGGTGAGTGACGCAAAAGACATGTATCCCATTGTGGAGCAGATTCGGCTCCTGCACATGCCCAGTATCCGGAATCTGTGCACAGAATCGTCGAGGGGATGCCCGGTGGCCGGCGATTCTGCGACGATCGGTCCTGTCGGGGAGGTGCCATGGATGATCTGGCTGGACTCATCGCATCGGGGCGCACCGATCAGCTTTCCGTGTTTCGAGCTCAACGGCTGCGGGTGCAGGCCCTCACCGCCGATGTCGTGGATTTACAGGGACGGTTACGCCGGGGGGACGAGAGCGAATTCTGGCAGTCGGCCGCGAAGCGTGCCTACCGCGAGCGGGTCGCAGAGATTGTTCACGACCTGGGCCTGGTCGTGAACTTTCTGGACGAAGCGCAGAACCAGTTAAGGCAGAACATTTGGCAGCTGGAGTCGGAGCAATGAGCGAGTACGACGTTGGCGTGGGTGGAAGCGAACTGACAGTGTCCGTGGGGGGAACCACAATCGTGTCAACGGATGTCGTACTGGCCGAGGCCGAGATGCTGCGGTATGCCCAAGCCCAGGCCGAGGACTTTCGCGTCAGGGTGGACAGTATTCGGCAACTCGACTCCGCCGGCGGGGCCATGAAATGGACGCCGGGGGACGCAGGGATACCCCTGCTCTGGGCCAGTGGGGCGCTCAGCGAACTGGAGCAGCGCAGCGGCGACCTGGCCGAGTCCCTGGTGGCTGCCGCGGAACGGTACGGCTGGGCTGAGCGCAGCGCCCTGCAACTGGCCGTGCTGGGGAGCGCGAAAGTGGGTCATGATGTCGGGACGATTATCAGGCTGATGCTCGTGCTCGGAGCCACTCCACTGGTCCTGGGAGTCATGGCAACCCCTCTGCCTGCTCTGGGATTGGTCGTCTGGGCGATGGCGGGGCTCGTGAAGCGCGAGACGGGATACGGGTTTGTTCTCGACCAACGGGTTATCACGGACCCGCAAACGGTCCTGATGGCCAAGCTGCTCGTCTCTTCGCTCGATGACGTCGCTCTGGGCGCACTGGGAGTGCCGCTTGGAGTTGACCTGATTCTCGGAGACACCGGCCTGGGTGTGACGGGCATCTCGAGCACCGCGGTCGCCGTGCTCGCGGTAGCGCGAAGTGGCGGGCTGTTGCGGGAAGGTGCGGTGAGGGTGCGGCGGGTCCGTGTTTTGGCAAAATTGAAGCCACCCACCGGGGTGAGAGACGTGGCCGCGCGAATTCCCAAAGCCGCCAAGGGCGGGGCGCAGGTTCGCATCGAGAAATATGGTGACGGCGAGCAAACGTCCTGGGCCGTGTACATCGGTGGGACGGTCGACTGGGATCCTGTCGCCACGAACGAGCCCTTCGACCTCGCCGCGAACGTGTCTGCGATTGCCCAGGAAAACGCGGGGTCCTTTCGGGCGGTGATGGAGGCGATGCAGGCCGCCGGCATTGAACCCGGTGATCCAGTAGTCGTGGCCGGTCATTCGCAGGGTGGCATCGTGGCCACGCAGGTAGCTGCCTCTGAGGCGTTCAACGTGCAGGCGGTGGCCACTTTTGGGGCGCCGGAAACGTGTGTTCCGGTGCCGTCCGGTGTCGCGACGCTCACCGTTGAGCACAGCGATGACGTGGTGACGGCTCTTGGTGGGTCATGCCTGATCGACTCGGAGGATCGCCTCACCGTGCGTCGCGAGGTCTTCGCGACGACCGAACCCCCGGTTGGGGAGAACGTGCCGGCCCACCACCTTGATCGCTACCGCGAGACGGCGCAACTCATCGACGCCTCCCCAGAAGAGAACCTGCAAAATTTTCAGGACACGGTGACCGGCATTGTCGGGAGCGCGGAGGGCGAGGCCGTCTTGTGGCGCGGCATCCGCTTGCCGGCCGGGCCAGCGCCGAAGTGACGGCGCGGCTCAGTTGCGGTCGGTGACCGGGCGCACGATCAGACCGAGCAGCCAGGAGATGATTCCGAGTACCAGGGCACCGACCACGCCCCACCAGAAGCCATCGACAACGAGGCCAAAACCCAGAAAACCGGAGAACCAGGCGACGAGTAGCAGCAGCAGGCCGTTGACGATGAGCGCGAACAGTCCGAGCGTGAGAATGTACAGCGGAAATGCGACGACCCGCACGACGCCGCCGACGACGGTGTTCACGAACCCGAAGATGAGCGCGATGAGCAGGTAGGTGATCACGCTCGCACCCGAGTCGGGTGCGTACGGAATGACGTGCACTCCGGTGACGAGCAGGGCGGTGAGCCACAGGGCCACCGCGTTGACGATCAACTTGATCAAGAATCTGGCCATGTCCCTACTATCTCACCGGGAAGCGCCGTCGGGTGCGGCGCCCGGGCCGCGCGGTCGAAAGGCGGGCAATCATTCATTCGCCATTGCGAATATATGCGGGCGTAGACTCCACGAGTGAGCCTCTCCGACCGACCCTCCGTCCGCCTGCGCCCGGAGATCATCGCACTCCCGGCCTATAAGCAGGGCAAACCGGCTGACGCCAGTGACTTCAAGCTCTCCAGCAACGAGAACCCCTTTGACCCGCTTCCGGGGGTCGTGGCGGCGGTCGCCGCCGAAACGGCCTTCAATCGCTACCCGGATGCCTCGGCGCTGGCCCTGTGCGAACGCCTCGCTGCCAAGTACAGCATCGATGTCGACCAGGTGCACATCGGTTCGGGTTCGGTGGCCCTGCTGGCCCAGCTGATTCTCGCTGCCGCCGGCCCTGGCGATGAAGTGCTCTACTCCTGGCGGTCGTTCGAGGCCTACCCCTCGCTCGTCACCGTCGCGGGTGCGACCAGCGTGCGCGTGCCCAACCGCGCCGATCACGGTCATGACCTACCCGAAATGGCCGCCGCGATCGGCGAGGCGACCCGGGTCGTCATCGTCTGCTCGCCCAACAACCCCACCGGCACCATCGTCACCAAGGACGAATTCGAGGCCTTCATGGCCGTTGTCCCGACCGATCTGCTGGTCATTCTCGATGAGGCATATATCGAGTTCGTCACCGAAGCGGATGCCGTGACCGGCCCGCCGCTCCTGGCCCGCTACCCGAATCTGGTCGTGCTGCGCACCTTCTCCAAGGCTTACGGCCTGGCCGGACTGCGCATCGGCTATGCCCTCGGGCCGGTGGATATTCTGAACGCCGCCCGCGCGACCGCCATCCCGCTCTCGGTTACCGCGCCAGCAGCCGCGGCAGCGATCGCCTCGCTCGACGCCGAAAAGGAACTGCTTGACCGGGTTCGGACCATTGCTGCGCGTCGCGATGCAACCTGGACGGCACTCACCCAGCAGGGCTGGAACATTCCCCAGCCGCAGGGCAACTTTCTTTGGCTGCCCACGGGTGCCGAAACCGCGAGCGTGGCCGAGGCTCTCGGCGAGGCCGGCCTTATCGTGCGCCCCTTCGTGCCGGAGGGCATTCGGGTGTCGATCGGTGAGGAGCAGGCTGTGGCGACACTCCTATTAATGAGCGCGGATCTTGTCGACGCCCTTCCCGCCGGTCACCCGGCACGAAAGATAGGTTAGTACGGTGTCAGCCATCCGAAACGATGCGACTGCGCCCGTGACAGCAGCGCCCATGACAGCAGCGCCCACGTCAGCAGCCTTCGGCCTCGATGGGGCCGAGACCTGCGTACGCATGATCTCCCCGAACGGCACGTTCGAACCCAATGCCGCCGCCGAGGAATTTCTGCCCTACCTCGATCGCCTCAGTGAGGCGGACCACCGCCGCTTCTACCGGGACATGGTCGTGGTGCGAAAGTTCGATACCGAAGCGGCCAACCTACAGCGCCAGGGACAGCTTGCCCTTTGGGTTCCGAGCCACGGCCAGGAGGCCGCCCAGGTCGGGTCGGCCTACGCCACAAGGCCCCAGGACCACGTCTTTCCCTCCTACCGCGAGCACGTCGTCGGCATGATCCGCGGCCTCGACGTCGTTGATATTCTGCGGATGCTGCGCGGCGTGACCCTCGGTGGCTGGGTGCCGGAAGAACACGGAAACTTTCACCTCTATACCCTCGTGCTTGCCTCGCAGACGCTGCATTCCACCGGCTATGCCATGGGCATGCAACTGGATGGGTCGACCGCGACCGGCAACCCGGAGACCGACCAGGCCGTCATCGTCTACTACGGCGACGGTGCCTCCTCGCAGGGCGACGCCAACGAGGCGCTGGTCTTCGCGGCCAGCTACCAGACCCCGCAGGTGTTTTTTCTGCAGAACAACCACTGGGCCATCTCGGTACCCGTCGCCCGGCAGTCGCGCACTCCGCTCTACCTGCGCGCCGGTGGCTTCGGCATGCCCGGCACTCAGATCGACGGCAACGATGTGCTCGCGAGCTTCGCCGTCACCGCGAAGTCGATGGATGACGCCCGCGCCGGCCACGGACCGGCACTGATCGAGGCACTCACCTACCGGGTCGGCGCGCACACCACCGCCGACGACCCCACCAAGTACCGCGATCCGGACGAACTTGCCTACTGGGTGGCCCGCGACCCGATCGTGCGCTTTCGCAGCTATCTGCAGGGCCGGGGGATCGAGCAGGAGTTCCTCGACGCCGTCGATGAAGAAGCGGCCGACTTCGCTTCCGACACCCGCAAGCGGGCGCTGGAGATCACCGGTCCGGAGCAATCGGTGATCTTTGACAACGTGTATGCCGAACCGCATCCGCTCGTGGCCGAGCAGAAGGCCTGGCTGGAACGCTACGAAGCGTCTTTCGACGAGGGTAAGAACTGATGACCGCTGTAATTGACACGAGTGTGGCATCCGCTTCACTGCCGATGACGAAGGCCCTGAACGCCGGGCTGCGCCGGGCGATGCTGGACGATCCCAAGGTGCTGCTGATGGGCGAGGACATCGGCCCGCTCGGCGGCGTCTTTCGGGTCACCGAGGGGCTGATCGCTGAATTCGGCGACAAGCGCGTGCTCGATACCCCGCTCGCCGAGTCCGGAATCATCGGCACGGCCATCGGCCTGGCCATGCGCGGGTTTCGTCCGGTCTGTGAGATCCAGTTCGACGGATTCGTCTTTCCCGGGTTCGACCAGATCACCAGCCAGCTGGCGCGTATGCGCAACCGCCACGAGGGCGGCCTGATCATGCCCGTCGTGATTCGCATTCCCTACGGTGGACACATCGGCTCGATCGAGCACCACCAGGAAAGCCCGGAGGCGTACTTCGCGCACACCCCCGGCCTGCGCGTGGTGAGCCCGTCGAACCCGCACGATGCCTACTGGATGATGCAGGAAGCTATCGCGAGTGACGATCCGGTCATTTTCTTCGAGCCGAAGAGCCGCTACTGGCCCAAGGGTGAGGTGCGGTTCGAGCAGAGCGGAACGCCGCTGCACGCCAGCCGCGTGGTGCGGGCCGGGACCGACGTGACCGTCGTCGGCCACGGCGCCATGGTGAGCGTGCTGCTGCAGGCCGCCGAATTGGCCGCAGCCGAGGGCATCAGCCTGGAGGTGATCGACCTGCGCTCGATCTCCCCGATCGATTACGGACCGATTCTGAACTCCGTGCAGAAGACCGGTCACCTCGTGGTCACCCAGGAAGCCCCCGGCTTTGTCAGTGTCGGCAGCGAGATCGCCGCCACGGTCGCCGAGCGGGCGTTCTATACGCTCGAAGCGCCCGTGCTGCGCGTCTCCGGCTTCGACACCCCCTTCCCGCCGGCGGCGGTCGAGACACACTTTCTGCCGAGTCCCGACCGGGTGCTCGAAGCCGTGGACCGCGCGCTCGCTTACTAATTGGCACTGATGAACTTCAAGAAAGGCACCTTATGAGCGTGTCGAAATTCACCCTCCCCGATGTCGGCGAAGGCCTGACTGAGGCCGAAATCGTGGAATGGAAGGTCGCCCCCGGCGATACCGTGACGATCAACCAGGTGCTGGTCGAGATCGAAACGGCCAAATCCCTGGTCGAGCTGCCGTCTCCGTTCGTGGGCGTCGTCGGTGAAATTCTGGTCGCGGCGGGCACGACGGTCGACGTGGGTACGTTGATCATCACGATACATTCCGATAGCGGGCCGAACGCCGACGCGAGTGCAGACCGGCTGGCGGCCGGTTTGGCAGCGGATGCCGGTTCATCCGCTGCGCAGACGTCCGACACTGACAGCGCCGACACGACCACGCTCACAACGGACACCAGCAGCAGCATCAGCGATGAGGCGCCCGAACCGCTTCTCGTCGGCCGCGGCGCTGCCGCGACGATGCCCACCCGGCGGCGTCGGCACAGCGGCTCGAGTGTCGCCCACGAGACGCTGGCGCCCGAACCCGCGGTGCGCCCGCGGGCCGAGGCGCTGGAACCGACCCGGCGCGCGGCATCCGTCGGCCCGGTCATGGCCAAGCCGCCGATTCGTAAGCTCGCCAAAGACCTCGGCGTCGACCTCGCCCTCGTCGAAGCGACCGGCCCGGTGGGTGACGTGACCCGGGAAGACGTGCTGCGCGGGGCGACCCAGGCCAGTGTTTTCCGCAACATCCAGACGCCGGAATGGCCGGTCGATCGCGACGAGCACATTCCGGTGAAGGGCGTTCGCAAAGCCATCGCCCAGGCCATGGTGAAGAGCGCTTTCACCGCACCGCATGTGAGCCTGTTCGTCGACGTGGATGCCACCCGCACGATGGAATTCGTCAAGCGACTCAAAGCCTCGACCGACTTCGCCGGCATTCGCGTCTCGCCGTTGCTGATTATGGCCAAGGCCATGATCTGGGCGGTGCGCCGCAATCCAACGGTGAACTCCACCTTCACCGATGAGGAAATCATCGTGCGGCACTACGTCAACCTCGGCATTGCCGCGGCGACCCCGCGCGGGCTGATCGTGCCCAACATCAAGGAAGCGCAGGACATGAGCCTGCTCGAACTCGCTGCGGCGCTCGAGAAGCTCACCATGACCGCGCGCGACGGCAAGACCAGCCCGGCCGAGATGAGCAACGGCACGATCACGATCACCAATATCGGCGTGTTCGGTATGGACACCGGCACCCCCATTCTCAACTCCCCGGAGGCCGGAATCGTGGCCCTCGGCACGATCAAGCAGAAGCCATGGGTCGTCGACGGCGAGGTGCGGGTGCGGTACGTGACCACGATCGGTGCGAGCTTCGACCACCGGGTCGTCGATGGCGACGTCGCGAGCCGTTTTCTCGCCGACGTCGCGAGCATCATGGAGGAACCGGCCCTCTTGCTGGAATAGAACGTGGTACGCAACTGTGGAGATTTTCGTCAGAACTTACGGTCAAATTTGGCCCAGTCTTCTCGAAATGTCCTCAGTTGTGGCGCCCCAATCGTGATAGACCTCTGGTGAAGCAGTCAAGGAGGGCAGGATGACGGCGGTCGGTGCTCGCAGACTGTACGGGGCCGACACGCTGCGGCACGGGGTCGCAGCTGCCGGTGCGGCCTGTGGGCGTGCCGGCGCCCGACCTCGTCACCGACCTGTAGCGCGGTCAGCGGGTGTGTGCGCACACGGTTAATGGTTTTGACAATCATTATCAACAGCGCTAATCTCGGAGCATGCACAAGAGATATTTCGCCGTTCCCGCACTCCTCGCGTCCGCCGCACTCGCCCTTTCGGGGTGCTCGGCCGGCACGACCGCCAGCGCCGACAGCGCGGACGCTGGACTCAAGGTCGTCGCCACGACCACCCAGGTCGCCGACTTCACCCGCAATGTGATCGGTGACGCCAGCGGCGTCGACCTCACGCAGCTGATTCAGCCCAACCAGAGCGCCCATAGCTATGACCCGTCCGCGGCCGACCTGACCGCGCTCGGCGCCGCCGACGTGCTCGTCATCAATGGTGTCGGACTCGAGGAGTGGCTCGACGACGCCATCGCCGCGTCGGGCTTCGACGGTGTCACGATCGACGCCGACGAGGGCATCACCATCTCCGAGGTTGGGGCCGGCGAAGATCACTCCGACGAAGTCGCCGAGGAGGATGACCACGCTGTCGAAGAAGCGGACGCCCACGCCGGCGAGGCCGAAGACGCCCACGACGGTGGAGACCCACACATCTGGACCGACGTGCACAACGCCGAGACCATCGTGCAGACGATCACCGACGGCCTCGTGGCTGCCGACAGCGATAACGCCGCGGACTTTGAGGCCAACGCCGCAGCGTATTCCGCCCAGCTCAGTGCGCTCGACGACTGGATCCGCACCAACGTGGAGACCGTGCCGGAAAGCGACCGCCTGCTCGTGAGCAACCATGACGCCCTCGGCTACTTCACCGCGGCCTACCACATCGACTACGTCGGATCGGTGATTCCGAGCTTCGACGACAACGCCGAGCCGAGCGCCGCCGAGATCGATTCACTGGTCGCGGCGATCACGGCCACCGGTGTGACGGCCGTGTTCTCCGAGGCGTCACTCAGTCCGAAAACCGCCGAGACGATCGCCACCGAAGCCGGCGTCACCGTCTACTCCGGTGACGACGCCCTCTACGTCGACTCGCTCGGCCCCGACGGTAGCGCCGGCGACACCTACATCAAGGCGCAGCTGCACAATTCAACGCTGATGCTCGAATCGTGGGGCGTCACACCCTCTGCTTTGCCCGCCGAACTGCAATAGTTAACACGTGATCGAGAACACTTCTCAAGAAACACCAACATCGAACGCTGCCGCCGCTCTTCGAGTGGCGGCAGCGTCGTTTGCCTACGGCGCAGAGCCTGCGCTCACCGGCATTGATTTCACCGTGTTGCCGGGTCAGGCCGTTGCCCTGATCGGCCCGAACGGCTCGGGCAAGTCCACCCTGCTCAAGGGCATTCTCGGACTCATCACCCGCACGGACGGCACGGTCGAGGTGCTCGGCCAGTGGCCAGCCCCCGCCGGCTACATCGGCTACGTACCCCAGACCGACCAGCTCGACCCGCACTTTCCGGTCTCGCTCGAGCAAGTCGTCATGATGGGCCGCTACCGCTCGCTCGGCTGGTGGCGCATGCCGGCCAGGGCTGATCGGCAGGCTGTCGCCGAGGCGCTGGAGACCGTCGGACTCAGCAATCGAGCCAAGACTCGGTTCGGGGAGCTGTCGGGCGGGCAGCAGCAGCGCGGTCTGCTGGCGCGAGCCGTCGCATCCGCCCCGCGTTTGCTTCTGCTCGATGAGCCCTTCAACGGACTCGACCAGGTGAACCGCGATGCCCTCATCGAAACGGTAAAGCGGCTCAAGCTGCAGGGGGTCGCCGTGCTGGTATCCACCCACGACCTCGACCTGGCCCGCGCCGTGTGCGAAAGCGTGCTGCTGCTCAACGGCGCCCAGGTGGCGTTCGGGCCGCGCGATACGGTGCTGACCCTCGCTAACGTGCAGCAGGCGTTCGGCTCGGTCGGCGTCGAAATGGACGAGCACACCATCGTGGTTCCCGGCCACGGGGGGCACTGAGTGGATGCCGTCACGCCGGTAATGAATACTGTGCTGATCACCGCGTTCGACCTGCCATTCATGGCTCGGGCGTTGCTCGTGCTCGTCGTGCTGAGCCTCGTCGCCGGCCTCGTCGGCGTACTCGTCAACTTGCGCGGACTCGAATTCATCAGCGACGGACTCACCCACGCCGTCTTCCCCGGGGTGGCGATCGGATTCGTCTGGGGTGGTCGTGACGGACTCTTTGTCGGAGCACTGGTGGCGGCCCTCATCGCCGCCGTCGTGCTCACGGTGATCGTCAAACGCGCGGTGACCTCGGACGCCGCGATCGCGATCGTCTTCACGGCCATGTTCAGCGTGGGAATCATCGTGGTTTCACGGGAAACAAATTACGTCGGCCAGCTCGACGCGCTGCTGTTCGGGCGTCTGTTGACCGTCAGTACGGCCGAGGTCAATCAGACCGTCGTGGTCTGCCTGATTGCGCTGATTATCGTGGGGTTCACGCTCAAGGAGCAGGTCTTTCGCGCCTTTGACCTCGAGGGCACCGCTGCGGCCGGATACCGCCCGCTCGTCCTCGACATTCTGCTCAACGTCGCCATCGCCCTGGTCGTGGTGGCCGCCAGTAGCGCGGTCGGCAACCTGCTCGTGCTTGCCGTGCTGATCGTGCCGGGCGCGGTCGCTCGTCTGGTGACCCGTCGCCTCTGGCTGCTCTTTCTGGTCGCCGCCAGTTTCGCGATTCTGGCCGCCTGGCTGGGCCTCGCGCTCGGCTACGAAGCCTCGGTGAACCGCGGTGTCGACCTGCCGAGCGGCGCCACCGTCGTGCTCGTGCTCGTCGGCGGCTACGTGCTGGCCCTGGTCGCTCGGCTCGGGATCGACCGGATCGGCGGCCCTCGTCGCACGGCGGGCGCGGTGCTGCGCTGATGGGCTACTTCGAGCAGGCGCTCCTCGCCGCGCTGCTGATCGGCGCGCTCAGTGGCCTTGTCGGGACCCTCGTGGTACTGCGCCAGCGCACCTTCTTCGCCCAGGCCCTCACCCACGCGACCTTTCCGGGAGCGGTCGGCGCCGCGATCCTGGGCGTGAGCATCCCGCTCGGCGCCGCAGTGGCTAGCGTGCTCATTGTGGGGATCATGACCATGATCGGACGCGTCAAGCGACAGGGAAATCAGGTCGCATCGGGCATTCTGCTCACCGCCGGATTCGCGCTCGGTGTTCTGCTGCAGGGACTCAATCCCTCGTTGCCGGTCAAGGTCGACTCCTATCTGGTCGGCTCGATTCTCACGGTGACCACCAGAGATGTGACGCTCGTAACCATCGTGCTGGCATTCGCAGTGCTGACCATCGTGGTTTTGGGCAAACAGATCATGTTCTCGACCTTCGACGTGAACGGTTTTCGCGCAGCGGGCTATCGAGAATGGCCGATCGAATTGCTGACCCTAGTGCTCATCACGGCCACGGTCGTGACCGCGATGCCGGCCGTCGGAGCAATCCTCGCCATCGCCCTGATCGCCGCCCCCGCCGCCGCGGCCCGCCTGGTCTCGCGCACGACCTCGCAGATGTTCGTGATTGCCCCCGTGCTCGGCGCGGTGTCCGGCGTGATCGGCGTGCTGCTCTCCCGCTCGCTCGATGTGGCCGCCGGCCCCAGCATCGCCCTCACCGCGGCGGCGTTCTTTCTGCTCGCCCTGGTCGCTCGGCGATTGGTCGGTGCCGCGCGGGTGCCCCAAGAAGCGGATGCGCGCCAGCCCGCGCGAACATCGCTACGGTTGAAGTCATGAAGCGAAACACCTGGCAACGTGAGGCCGTTCGAGGCGCCCTCGATGCCAACGACGGCTTCGTCAGCGCCCAGGCGCTGCACTCCGCCCTGCACGCGACCGGATCCCCAATCGGCCTCGCCACGGTCTACCGCGCCCTCGCCGACCTCGCGGTCAAGGGTGACGCCGACTCCCTGCAGTCACCGGAGGGCGAGAGCCTGTATCGCGCGTGCAGCACCAATGATCATCACCACCACCTGATCTGCCGCAATTGCGGGCTCACGGTCGAGATCGAAGCGGATGCCGTGGAAACCTGGGCGAAAGACGTCGCCGCCAAGAATGGTTTCACCGCGGCCGCCCACGTCGTGGACGTTTTCGGTCTTTGCGCCGCCTGCACTGCCGCGGCGACGAGTCAAGCAGCAGCCGCAGCATCCGCTTAACAAGTTGCGCGAAAGCGGGTGAACGGTTGCTTTGTGCTCGCTGAAGTAACCGTTCACCCGCTCTCGCGGCCAGGAGAGTTTGCGGGAGGCGCGCGGATCTAGTAGCGTTGAGAGCTGCTACGCCTGTGTGCGTACATTGCGGGCGATTCTCCCCCGGCCTTGAGTTAGCTCCGGGCCGATGTGGTTCTGCCCGTCGACAAGGGATCTTGGGAAGAGCATTCGCTCTTCGGTAATGGAGGAAACCATGGCATCTGTATGCCAGGTGACCGGAGCTGTTCCCGGCTTCGGACACAATATTTCGCACTCGCACCGACGCACCAAGCGTCGTTTCGACCCGAACGTTCAGAAGAAGACGTACTACGTGCCGTCGCTTCGTCGCAAGGTCACGTTGACCTTGTCCGCAAAGGGCATCAAGGTTATTGATGCTCGTGGTATCGAGAGCGTCGTCAAGGACGTTCTCGCTCGTGGGGTGAAGATCTAATGGCTAAGGCTCATGACGTACGTCCGATCATCAAGCTTCGTTCCACGGCTGGAACCGGTTACACCTATGTGACCAAGAAGAACCGCCGTAACGACCCCGACCGTCTGGTACTCAAGAAGTACGACCCGGTCATCCGTAAGCACGTTGACTTCCGTGAGGAGCGCTAAACATGGCGAAGAAGAGCATGATTGCCAAGAACAACCAGCGCAAGGTCATCGTCGAGCGTTACGCCGTCAAGCGCCTTGAGCTCAAGAAGGCCCTGGTTGACCCTGCCGGCACCGACGAGTCGCGTGAAGCCGCTCGCAAGGGCCTGCAGAAGCTGCCGCGCAACGCGAGCCCGGTGCGCCTGCGCAACCGTGACGCCGTTGACGGTCGTCCCCGTGGCCACCTCTCCAAGTTCGGCATCTCGCGCGTTCGTTTTCGCGACATGGCGCACCGCGGCGAGCTGCCCGGCATCACCAAGTCCAGCTGGTAACTCCTGCGCTGGTAAGCAGTTGACAGCCGGTTTCGCCGGCTTCTGAACCATCAAAACGGGATGTCGACTTCGGTCGACATCCCGTTTTGTTGTTCACGACCTTTTCGCGGAGAGCGAAATAGGGTGCCTGAGCGGGTGAAACTGCCCTGAAATGGTCGAAAATCGCCGTAAATCCGGGGATTTTGGCGGATCAATGCTAGATTTCAACTCGGTCGAACCGACCAGCGGGGCTTCTCTCTCGAGAAGCATCCGTATTACGAATATCGCTGTTTATACAGACGAAGGTCCGAGGAGGACACTCAATGGCTGACAAGTCGCTGAACAAGACCGAGCTCGTTGCCAAGGTTGCCGCTGACTCCGGACAGAGCCAGGCCGCCGTTGACGGCGTTCTGAATGCATTCTTTGCAACCCTGGCCGAGACCGTTGCCGCTGACGGCAAGGTCACCATCCCGGGATGGTTGGGCGTCGAGCGCACCGCAACCGCTGCTCGCACCGGCCGCAACCCGCAGACCGGTGCAGAAATCGCCATCGCTGCCGGCCACCGCGTCAAGCTGACCGCCGGAAGCAAGCTCAAGGCTGCCGCGAAGTAGCTTTCAGTACTGAAAGGGGGCGTCGACCACGGTCGGCGCCCCCTTTGGCGTCCCCGGGCATCCTCCGATATCGATCGAGGGCCGCGTCGAGACGTGAATTTCTCCTCGAAAAAGGCCCGCAAACGGGCCAAAACGCACGGCTCGGCGCGCGCCGGCACCGGGCGCCGGCCTCAGGCGAGACGGATGCCCAGGGCTGGGCGAATAAGCTGGGCGGGTGCCCCGTCTCGTCCGCGTTCTCGGACCGGCAGCCCTGCTGCTGGTCGCTGTATTGTCCACCCTTGTTGCCCTCGCCTATGGCGGCGGAGCTTCGGCCCAACTGCTGGCCGACCCCGGGCCGGTGGTGCGTTGGGGACTTCCCCTCGCCAAGGTCATTGTCAACATCAGCGCGGCCGGAACGATCGGTGCCCTCGTGCTGACGCTTTTCGCCCTCAGCCCCCGGGAACGCGAGTTCGGCACCGCGCTCGACTTCGCCGCAGCCTCGGCCGCACTGTTCGCCGTCGCATCCGCTGTCACCGGCTTTCTGACCTTTCTCCAGGTCACCAACGTTCCCTTCGGCTTCAGCGATCAGTTCAGCGCCACGGTCGGACAGTTCTTCAGCCAGATCGACCTCGGCCAGGCCTGGCTCGCGACCACGCTGATCGCCGCCGGCGTGACCGTGCTCTGCTTCGCCGTGCGCAACCAGACCGCCCTGATCTTCGTCACCGTGCTGGCGCTGCTCTCGCTGCTACCCATGGCCCAGCAGGGCCACTCGGCGGGCGCTGCCGGCCACAACGCCGCGATCACCGCCCTCGGCCTGCACCTTGTCTTCGCGGCGATCTGGCTCGGCGGCCTGCTGACCATTATCGTGCTGCGCACCCAGCTCGACGGCGAACGCATCCGCTCGGTGATTGCACGCTATTCCTCCCTCGCCCTGGTCTCCTTCGTCGTGGTGGCCGCTTCCGGCTATGTCAGCGCCGAACTGCGCATCGGCAGCTGGGACAACCTGTTCAGCCCGTACGGCTTGCTTGTGCTCGTGAAGGTCGCTGCCCTCGTCGCCCTCGGCGGCTTCGGCATTCTGCAACGCCGGTTCTTCATCAAGCGGATGCAGCGGACCGACTCGACGCACGGTCGCTGGTTCTGGTGGCTCGTGGTGACCGAACTCGGCTTCATGGGGCTCGCCTCGGGCGTAGCCGCCGCCCTCGCTCGCACGGCGACACCGGTCGAACAGGTTGTCGCCACCGAGATTCCGCAGTCGACACCGGCCCAGATTCTCACCGGCGAACTCCTGCCGCCGGAGCTGACCTTCTCCCGCTATTTCACCGAGTGGAGCTTCGACCTCGCCTGGATCCTGTTCTGCGCCTTCGGCATCTTCTTCTACCTGGCCGGCGTCTGGCGGCTGCACCGCCGCGGCGACTCCTGGCCGATCTATCGCAGCGTGCTCTGGGTTCTGGGCATCCTCACCCTGTTCTACATCACCAACGGTGGAGTGAACGTGTACGAGAAGTACCTGTTCTCCACCCACATGCTCATGCACATGTTGCTGACCATGCTCGTGCCCCTGATGCTGGTTCCGGGTGCCCCGGTGACGCTGGCAGCTCGCGCCATCGCCAAGCGCCACGACGGCAGCCTTGGGGCGCGCGAATGGATTCTCACCGCCGTGCACTCGCGCTTCGCCGGCATCGTCGCCAACCCGATCGTCGCTGCCCTACTCTTCGGCGTGTCACTCTGGGTGTTCTACTACACGTCCATTTTCAGCTGGGCGACGACCGACCACATCGGCCACCAATGGATGATCGTGCACTTCCTGATCACCGGCTACCTGTTCGTGCAATCCCTGATCGGCATCGACCCGGTGCCGTACCGCCTGCCGCATGCCTTCCGACTGCTGCTGCTGCTGGTGACGATGGCTTTCCACGCCTTCTTCGGCCTCGCCCTGATGAGCGGCACCGGGCTGCTCCTGGCCGACTGGTACGGCGCGATGGGCCGCACCTGGGGTCTGTCCGCCATCGCCGACCAGCAGATGGGCGGCGGCGTCGCCTGGGGCATTGGCGAGCTGCCGACCTTTGTGCTGGCCGTTGTCGTGGCGATTCAGTGGAGCCGCGACGACACCAAGGTCACGAGAAGGCTGGATCGCAAGGCCGATCGCAACGAAGACGCCGAGCTGATCGCCTACAATACCAACCTGGCCCGGATCACCGAGCGCGACGCGCAAAGTCCGCGCGGCTAGTGCAGCTGGATGGCCAGGGCGCCGCTGGGCTGCACGATGACGCTGAGCCCCATGGTGAACGGCACGTCTTCGTCGCGGGTGCTGATGTCGCCGTCGAACAGGGATTGCACCTCGACCACGATGTGGGCCTGTCCGGCCGTCGCCACCATCTCGAAGTACCGCTCGCCGGCGGTGAGTTCAACCGCGGGGTAACCGGTGATCGACCAGGCCGGGACGCCCTCGATGCGGTCATCGATCGTGATACCCCACGGACAGCTGGTCGGTTGCAGCACGGTCTGGGTGGCACACTCGTCGAGGAACTTGTTCAGTTCTGACTGCACCTGCGCAATCATCTTTTCGTTAGGCAGGGCGTCGATCTCGACCGCGGTGGCCCCGGATGCGCTCACGCGCACGCTCGTCTTCTCCGCGGTCAGCATGGCTGAGGAGTGTTCAATGGTGTAGCGGTTCGGGGCGAAGGCGAGGTACGCGGCGCCGGAAGAGAAGGTGGCTGGCGCATCCGCTGCCGCGTGGGCGCGGGTATCGAGCGTGAGGCCGTTGACCGTGAAGGTGCGTTCGTGCAGCACCGACACCTGCAGCACAGCGAGCGGGCTGACGGCAAACGTCCAGGCGTTGAAGACGCCAGCGAAGGTTCCGGCCCGCTCGACCGTGAACGCCATGCTCGACGCTGTGCCGTTCAAATCAAAGTCGAAGACGACCCGGTGCGTGTCATCGCCGGCCGCATTGCTGGGCGTGTCACTCTTCAACTCGATATCGCTCAGACCGCTCAAAATGGATGCCCGCAGCAGCGTCTCGGGCAATTCGACGGTCAATTCCGCCGCGGTCAGTTCCGCAGCCGAAGGCATGACCCCACCGAGCGCGAGAGCTCCGACGGTATCGCCGCGAGCGAGGGCGTCGAGGTACTGTTCCACAAATCCGCCGGCGCTGTACACCGTGCGATTGAGGGCGGTGATGGTTCCCACGAGACCGGCCGCGAGGAGGGCAGCGACCACCACGAGGGCGAGGACGGCCCGGAGCATTCTGCCGCGGCGCCCGCTCGCCCGCTGGTTTTCGGCCGGGGTGGTCACATAAATATTGTACGGGGGGCGGGTCGGACCTGCGGCCAGTGCCCGATCCAGTGCTCGCTGTGGGCCCATGGGACGTTACAGTGGTATGTCCCCCGCGCAGCATGAGCCTGCCAGAGAAAGTGTGCCGTGTCCGAGATTCCGCTCAGCCGTGAACAGGCGCTGGTCTTCGCGGCAATCGAGGGAACCAAGCAGAACGTGTTCGTCACCGGTCGGGCCGGAACGGGTAAATCGACGCTGCTGAACCATCTGTCCTGGAACACCAGCAAGCAGATCGTGATTGCGGCACCCACCGGTGTCGCTGCGCTCAACGTGGGTGGCCAGACTATTCACTCGCTCTTTCGCCTGCCGATCGGAGTCATCGCCGACAGCCCGATCGACCAGAACGACCAGGTGCGCAAGCTCCTCAATACCATCGACACCCTCGTGATCGACGAAGTCTCGATGGTCAACGCCGACCTGATGGACGCGATCGACCGCAGTTTGCGGCAGGCCCGCCAACGCCCGTTCGAGGTGTTCGGCGGGGTGCAGATCGTGCTGTTCGGCGACCCGTACCAGCTGGCCCCGGTGCCCGGCGGCCCCGACGAGCGCGCCTATTTCGCCGACCACTATCGGTCGATGTGGTTCTTCGACGCCAAGGTCTGGCGGGATGCCGAGCTGCGCATCTTCGAGCTCACCGAGATTCACCGCCAGCGGGACAACGATTTCAAGCTCATGCTCAATGCCGTGCGCCATGGTCAGGTCACCGCCGAGATCGGCGGTGCGCTCAACGGTGCGGGGATGCGAACCCCGCCGAGTGAGGGCGTGATCACCCTCGCGACGCGCAATGATGCGGTAAACCGCATCAACGCATCCGCTTTGAAGAAGCTGTCGGGCAAATCGCTCACCGCGAAGGCCGATATCACCGGGGATTTCGGCGGAAAGCAGTTTCCGGCCGACGAGGTGCTCGAGCTCAAGGTGGGAGCACAGGTGATGTTTTTGCGCAACGACTCCCCGCTCGATGGCGGGCCGCGCTGGGTGAACGGCAGTATCGGCACGGTCACCAAGGTCACCTCGACGGTGTTCGTCGACATCGACGGTGACGTGCACGAGGTTGAGCCGACGGTGTGGGAGAAGTACAAGTACACCTACAACGCCGCGACCAAGAAGCTGAGTCGGGATGTCGTGGCGGAATTCACGCAGTTTCCGCTGCGGTTGGCCTGGGCGGTCACCATTCACAAGTCGCAGGGTGCGACCTACGAGCGGGCGATTGTCGACCTGGGAGCACGGGTGTTCAGCCCCGGTCAGACGTACGTTGCGCTGAGCCGGCTGACCAGCCTCAATGGCCTGTACCTGACCAGGCCACTGCGACCGAGCGACATAATCGTCGACGAGAACGTCAAACGGTTCATGAACATCGAGGTGGTGCCGCCGGTGGCCAACCTGGCGGGGCTTGACGCGTCGGGCCAGGAGCCAACCGCCCCCGAAACCGGGCTGTCCGCCTGATTCGTGCTGTCGTGCGCTGGTGAGCTCTGCGAGGGACTCTAGTGTGCTCCGTGGCCGCCGGAGTCGGGGATGGTCGGTTCGGTCACTCCGGGCGAACCGTGGGGCACGGCATGAGAGCCGACCTCCGTGGCGGCGAGGGCCGGGGTGGTGAGCGCCGAGAGCAGAAAACCTCCGACGACGAGGCCGGTAAGAAAACGCCAGCCGCTGGGTGCGGCAGCGCCTGCTGCGGAAACACGTCGCGTTTCACTGCTGGGGGTCGCGGGCGTAGGGGGCCCGGTCGGAGAGCGGCGCAGTGCGATGGCTACCGTAGCGGCCAGGAATATGTTGAAGAGTGAAGCGACGGACATCGGGTAGAGCGGCAGGCCGGTTTGGCCACTGGTCACCCCGAGGCCACTGCCGAGCACGGCGGTGGTACCCCAGATGACGACCGGGATGAGCGCCGCGCCCACGATGATCCGGGGCACCAGCACCCGGCCAGCAGCGAGGGTGGCGATTCCCCAGCCGAGTTCGGCAATGCCGAACCCGACCAGCAGAACCGACAGGGGCAATGGAGCGGTCACACCCACGGCCAGATGGATCAGGGCGGCGCCGAAAGCGGCGAAGCCGAGCCAGGTGCGAACGACCGGGGACATGATGCTCCTATTGACTTGGTGCGCGAAGGGATGGAGTGAAGCGGTGCGGCGTTAGGCGTTGGCTTTGCTGTGAACCGTTTTGTCTGCGGTGAGGCCGACACCGAGAAGCACGATCGCGCTGGCGAGGTGCAGGAAGTGGTCGGCGGTGTTGAGCGCCAGGATGTTCAGCGAGGTGCTCGCGATGAAGAATCCGACGATTCCGAGAAGCAGGTACACGGCACCGATCGTGCTGTTGGTGGCCTTGGCTGCCATGGCGTTGGAGAGTCCGGCGATGAGCAGGGCCGCTCCGATCAAGAGGTGCGCGATGTTGTGCAGCGGGTTGACCTCGAAGATGCCGAGAAGCAATCCGCCCTCGGTGGCGATGAAGCCGACACTGCCGGTGACGGCGAAGCCGAGTAATCCGACGAGAACATAGACCGCGCCGAAGACGGTGGCGATCAGGCGATTGGGTGATGTGCGCATTTCAGGTGCCTCCTAGGTGATTCACGGCTAACCCGTGGTTGCTATTTATTCGGAGCTCCATCCGCTTCGGATTGGTACTAATTGTGGCCCTGATCTCCCCGTTTAAGGGGATCGGTGCGCAAAAACAGCGCGCCACCCGAATTGGGTGACGCGCTGTGTGCCGAGGCGGGTCAGGCCTTGCGACGGTTAGTGATCGCGCCGTAGATAAGCAGCACGATCAGCGATCCGACGATAGCGAGGGCCCAGGTAGTCAGCGAGAAGAACTCCTCCAGACTGACATTGAACAGGAGCCCGCCGAGCCAGCCACCGAGGAAGGCACCGACAACCCCGAGCAGCAGGGTGATAAGCCAGCCCCCGCCCTGGCGACCGGGCAGGATCGCCTTCGCGATGGCTCCGGCGATGAGACCGAGCAGGAGAAATCCGAGGAAACTCATGAGAACTGCCTTTCATGTTGGCCTGGATGTGGCGCGGACTAAGCCGTTCGCGTGAATGTACCCGCCTGTCTGTGCACCGTCAATAGCCGCCGGCCAACGATTCGACTTGCGGGCTTCAGTCCAGCCAGTAGTCGTCGTCCAGGTACTGCCGGCCGGTCACCGGGGTTGCGTCGTTGATATCGGGGAGGTCGACGGCATTGATCGTTTCAATCTTGACCATGGAGTGGGCCGTGATCAGCAGGGAGACGTGCGCCCGCATGGGGCTGACGACGTCGACGAAGCCTCCGCCGCTGTGCACGGCGGCGGACAGTGCTGACTTGAGACCGGCAATGTTGTACTCGGCCGACAGGTAAAACCAGTCGTCATTGATCGTCAACCGATAGCTCTGCATTGCATTGTCCATTTCGTTGTGACAGGTTCGTGAGCGCGCTGCCGGTTAGGAGCGTGCGGGGGCTTCGTTGCCACCGTGGACTCTGCGCGTCGCGCTGCTCGGCAGCGCGAGTTTCAATATACGGGATTTGCTTCAAACAGTAAACTATTTAAGAGTTAAGAAACTTAGCAATTGATCTAGCGGCTACACTGACAGAACAGAATGCCCTCACGGGCAATTTTGCGCGCCTGAAGTTGGGCGAAACCAACAGACCAGAGGTCAGGAGAACGAATGTATGGTCGGGACAGTTCCGGACGCACCCCGGACGCCTTGTCGGCATCCGCGTTAGCTTTTCTGCGCGCCATGGATCGGAATCGAAACCGGGTCGCGACCGAGAGCGGTCTGACCGGGAGTGAGCTGCGCGCCGTGGCTCGCGTTGCCGAAGCGGGCAGCATTACCCCGAAATTGCTCGCGGAATCGATGGAAATGACGACCGGTGCAGTGACCGCGATCTCGAATCGACTCGTGGCCTTGCAACTGCTGGTTCGGGTGGCTCACCCGCACGATCGACGCAGTCTGCTCTTGACCTTGACACCGGCCGCGGAGCAGATCACGCAGAAAATCTACGACGACTTCGAGGCGCTCATCGCTCACTCCGTGCGCGACGTGAGCCCGGAGGACCAAGCACGGCTGGGCGCCATGCTGTCCGCGATGGCGTTGACCGTGGGATCGGATGCCGATCTGAGCCTGACCGCCTGAGTATGACCGCCTGGGCCTGACCGCCTGGGTATGACCGCCTGGGCCACCGTTAGGGGTGGCGGATTCCGCGTCCGGCCAGCATGGCCCGGTATCCTTCCCGGTAGGTGGGGTAGCTGAAGATGAAGCCGGTATCGCGCAGAAGCTGGTTGCTCAGTAGCTTGTCGCCGCCCCTTTGGCTTTCGCGGGTGCGCGTCGGCTGGTCCGACTCGTTCAGCGCCGACTCGTTCAGCGCCGGTTCGGGCAGGCCGAGCTCGGCGGCGAGAAAGGTCAGCACCTCGTCACTGCGCACTGGCTCATTGTCGACGCCGAGATAGAGCGGCGCTGGTTGCTCAGAACGCAGCAGCAGGTGAACGATCGCGGCGGCTGCGTCGTCCCGGTGGATGCGGTTGGTGTGGCGTGACTGGGCGGAGAGCCCGGCACCCGCGCGTACCTGGGCGATCAGGCGTTCACGGCCGGGGCCGTAAATGCCGGCCAGGCGCAGAACGGTGGCGGCGGGGAGTCTGGAGTGGAGCATCCGTTCGGCATCGAGCACGATTGAATCGGTGCCCGGTCTCGGATTCGCCGGCGTCTGCTCGTCGACCCGGCTGCCGTCGTTGACGTCGTAGACCGCCGTCGACGAGACCAGCAGCACGCGGCGCGGCGTGACCTGCGCCTCATTGAGCGCGTCGAGCAGGTTGCGCAGGCCATCTAGGTAGGCGGCGCGATAGGCCAGGGCCGTGGGGCTGCCGGCCGAGATCGCGACGACCACGAACTCGGTGTCTGGCGGGATGGCGGGCTTCTCGACGCTCAGGTCGATGGACTGGCCGGTGATTTCTGGGGGGAGCAGGCGTGCGTTGCGCCGCAGCCCGACCACAGCGTGCCCCAGCCGCGCGAACCGCAGGCCAACCTCGGTGCCGAGGTCGCCGCATCCGGCAATGAGTACCGTCATCTGTCTCCTTGATCTATTCCACGCTAGCGGGCGCACCCTGACGATGAGCCCGCAGCGCCGCGAAGTGCGGGCATTACCATGAAACCATGCCTATCGTTCCTGACACGTCTGACTGGAGCTGGGTACTCAAACGCCCATGTCCGGACTGTCGTTTTCGGGCCGGCGAGGTGGGCTGGTGACGACGCTCGGGGCGTACTTTCGGCACGACGTGGGTGCCGACCAACCTCGTCGCTGACTGGACAACTTTGGGTGGTCACAGTCCGGTTGCACCACACGAAGTTGTCCACTGAGAACGTGACGGTGCTTATTCGGAGCGGATGACGGGAATCGAACCCGCGCTATCAGCTTGGGAAGCTGAAGTTCTAAGGTGACGCATAGTTATGAGTAGTATTCAGCGGATTGCCAGGGAAGACTACCCGTAACTACATACAGATATTCACTGAAAGTAGCCAATAAGTAGCCAATTTCTGCCTTGCATTGCGCTGGCCAAAGGCGACGGATGTCTCCCCCGTCGCGCTAGGCTCGTGGCTACACAGGGGGATTGCTATGGCATGGTTTGGTTGGGTAAAGAAGCGCGCTCAGAAGATTGACGTTGAGGTGGCCGAGCCTGCGCAGGTTGCTGCGCCTGTCGCTCCGCCTGTCGTTCCGCAGGTCACTCGCGCCGCTCGGTCCTCGCGCACGCCCGGTGAACTCTGGGTTGGGGGCGTCGGCGCATATCAGGCCGCTTTGGCACGGATGCCCCGTGACGTCGAGGTGGAGCTGATGCCGTGGGTCCGCGGCTCTGACATCACTGCCAAGGTCGGCGGCGTCAAGGTCGGAGAGCTCCCGCATTCGCCCAAGTTGCATGAGGTCCTCCTTGCTCGACGTGAAGCAGGGATGGACGCGGCCATGTTCTCTGGTGAGGTAAGGGATGGGGACTATGTTCCACGCTTCCTGGCCGTCTTCGTTCCAGTCGGCGCGGAGCTTGACGCCCTCGCACCTGCTGGATGGGTTCGACCTATCCCGGCAGAATCCACAATCAAGCTGCACCGAACGGGCGCCTATCAGGATGCACTCGCTGAAGCGCATCGCCCCAACGGCCGGCGTCGGGAAGCCGAGGTTACATTCGGTCTTACCGAGTCTGGAAAGTACGCCGGAGAGGTGTGCGGCACGGTCTTGTTGGGCGGTGCGGTCATTGGCGAGTTGAGTGCCGCCTATGGCGACAAGTGGGCGCTGATCCATGACGATCACACCGCGGGCATTTCCGGCCGCCTGCTGGTATATGTCCAAAACCTGGGTGATAAATACACTGTCACGGCCGTCTACAAGCGGGGCCCGGACGCAGCTGCGGCGTAGCTGGTCGAGCAGTTCCCCGCGGCCGTCTGTACCCGGCGTGCCGCGACCTTGCCCAGCCACACGAAAAAGCCTCGCCACTTCACGAGAGCGGCGGGACTCTGTTGTGCAATAAATTAGTGCTGGCTGGGAGAGGCTAGACCGGTCGTAGACCTCATTATTAGGTGAGGACTACGCATGAGTATCTGAGCGAATAGCAACGCGACGGGCAGCTTCTTCCAGATCTATCGCCGCGCCAGCCCGTCCTGCCATTTTCTCCACTTTCCAAAAGGGCGGAAAAGTATCCACGTAGAGGATGTGCAAACGACGAATTGCCAAAAAGAAATAGGCCGCGACAATGGCGCTCATCGCCACAGTTACTGCTGTCGGCCAGACACTCACAGGCGTGTTCGGGTCGTTTGCTGCTGAGACAATTGTCACCCAGATCGCGTCGACACCAGCGACGAGACCTGCGGTCAACAGTGTGAGGGCGCTTTCATCCATCAGACGTGATGCCCGCTGCTTGAGATTGCTAGAAGGGCGTGTGGCGAGCGTGAGACGTAGAGAAAAAACAATCGCGAACGCAGAGATGAAGACGCCGGCAAGCAGCCCCAATGCCGCTGCGAGCTCGCCGACACTGTTGAGCTGCCAGCCAAGTCGAACTGAAACTGCGCCAGAAACGGGACCGAGTGCCACGAGGAAGATTCGAACGACCACTGCAGCTTTCCCGGTGCCGACGTGCCGGAGGAACCGGAACTGATCGACGATAAGCGCGAAAACATTGAGTCTTGACATGCTCATACCCCAATCTAACTTGTTCTTGTTTACTGCTTACTGCTTACTGGGAACCTCGTCAAGCCATTCGGACCAATCCGACTCCATCTCCATACCGATTGAGTCGAAAAGTCCTTGAGCGACGCTAGCGACAGCTTGAACAAACTGCTTCTTTTCCAGCTCGTCCTCACCGAGGTCGTAAATGAATCCTTCAGTCTTATCCAGGGGCTGGAGGCGACGATTACTTAGCTTCGACTTCACCTGGACTCGGGCGTCGTCGAAGGCCAACAGTGCGGCGTCTTTCCACAAAATCGACGCCAGCACCTTAGCCTCTTCGGCTGCGTTTATCGGGTTCTTATCTGCCGACCCTGAGTTCCGCGGAAGCCAAGTCTTGACACGCTTCAAGATACCCGCGGCCTCAGACGCTCCGACTGCAATCGGAAACGTGACTTTGACCTTTCGCATCGTGGGCGTGCTCGCATCCGAGGTGACAATGGTCTTGAAAAGTTCAACCTCTTTGACGCGGCCCTGATTTACGAGATCTTTTACCGCCGCATCGTCCGCTACTGGGCCTTGCGCGCGGAGCTTGAGGTTATGCCCATGAGCAGCGTTATGAAGGCGGCGCGCAAGGTCAGTTCCGGCATGAGAACGAGAGATGACCTCGACTGCCAAGAACCCGACGGTGCCTTCTTCCGGAGTAATGAGCAGTGCGCGATACGGTCGCGTCGTGGCCAGCCCTCTGAGGTCGGCATCCGCTATCTTCCCCTGAGGGTCGACGGCACGGTCATGGTCGCCAACAATTCCATACTGGATTTGCATCAGGAGAGCAGACCGCAGTCTCCAAAAGTCATCGATACGCACAACTGCGGCAGGTTTTTCTGAGACGTTGATTGGCAAAGACGCAGCGTCTGTACCCGTAACAACGTCGTCTGCGGCGATATAGATGTCCTGCCCCGTTTCGGCGTCTACCGCATTGACGCTGCCGGACGCGGCGGTCTCTGCTCTCTGTTTTTCTTCCAGCACTCGTCTCTCTTGCTGGTTGGCAATGTCGCCAGCGACCCTGTCCAGGTAGTGAGGCTCGCCCTTCGGCCCAAAATTGACCTCCGTGTGGCCTCGCCCGTTGTAGAGCTGAACGCGCAGTAGTTTAAATCCGTAAGTAGCCATGTGTGCCCCCGTCTGCCGTGCGACCGAAGGCCGCAGGCTTAACGTCATGGTGACAGATTTGCCGTGAGCCTGAGCGTGACACGCTATGTGACAGTCAAGTTTTTCCCGCTTTAACCTTCCAACAGGGGATGCGTGGGCGCACAAATTGCTGAGTGGCAGGCGAGAACAGTACAGACGGCGACGCCGAGCGAGATGTAGGTCACGATCCAGAGGTGCACCCGGCCCTTATTCGATTCCTCCGCAGCTTCCCGCGTTCGCCTTGCGTCAGTCGCCATTTGGGTGCGCTGCTGAATCTCAAATCGGCCGTTCGTTCCCCAGTCGGACATGCTGCCACGCTATCGAATCGAGGCGTGACAGAGAGTGCCACGCCTAATCAAGAGCGACCCCAATTAGGCGTGACAGTGAGTGCCAAAGATTGGATTAGGTATGCCGACCTGTTTGACGACGACCTCAACGATGTTGCGGTACGCCTCGATCAGGCTATTGCGATGTCGTTATTCAATTGGTGTCAAAACGATGTCACGTTAAGCCTTGGGCATAGGCTTGCGCCACACGCACGCAACGGGGGACCACAAATGTTCAAGCTCGTCACCACCACCATCATCATTGCTGCAGCACTCACCCTCACCGGTTGCACGTCAACACCAACCAGTACCGCCTGCGATGATATGGGGCCTGTTTTGGAAGACTTTGGTTATGCCGTTGGGATTGCAGCAGACACCGAGGATAAGACTGCTGGTGGGCAGATGTTGCGGGAACGTATAATTTCAGCGACCGACAAGCTTGACGCTATCGTCGTGCAGGAAGGTGACACTGAGATTGGCAAGGCTTTGCAAGCGCTGTCAGATTCGATAGGGATGCTCGGCACCAACTTTTCGGATGCAACCAAAATAGATTTCAATATGGCTTCACGCGACATGGACAATGCGTGCGGGTTGTAAACAAAAAAGCCCCCAGCCTCACGGTGAAGTGAGACCAGGGGCGTTGGTGTGCGGGTCGGGCTACGGGGTGGGTGGGGAATGACCCGTCAGTCTGGGCCAATAGGTGTTGACGCATTCTGAGCGGTCGGTCCTGAGCCGCCCACATGTCAGTACGGGGATCCAATCTGCGACGCCCACACTCCCGTTTCAAAGAAGGACTCAGGGTTGCTAAAGCAACAGGGATCCGTTAATGTAGTCCCACTGCGGGGGTGCTGGCATTAAACGCCGCCAACCTCAAATGATCCGGCTTAGTTGGACGCCCCGCCAAACTTGCTACGTGCCTCTTGTACTATCGCCTCGAGTTGATCGAGCCAGTCGGGTAGATCCTTCTCGAAAGAAAATCCTTCGGGAGCTTCAGCCATCGAAAGCTGAAATGTAGCGATCTCTAGCGGCAGTTCGAAGAACACCTCGGTTAGAGAACCGTCTGGCAGGAGGACCTCCCATCCCGACCTCCCCATGGAGTCCCCAAAAAACATTGATACGGTCCCACTGGGGGCATCCCGGTTCATGGTGTTGATTTTTGAAGAATCGAAATTATACATCTTGAAGGATGAATGCGAATCTCCGATCTGGCCTTGCTTTTCGATTCGATTGCGGAGCTCTACGAACCACCTAGCTTTTGGATCTGCGCGCAATCGGGACGCCACGATCTCATACCATTTTTCAAAATCAGGATGCAGATTCTTCAGATTCTGGAGAACGAACGTCACTGATCGTCCGTGGATTATTGCGTTGTGCAATCCTGCCTGAGTGCGTTCTTTCCGTACTAGATAGTCCGTAAGTCCCTGGCGGGCAAATGAAAGGGTCTTCTCGGCGGCGCGAACTACTGATGGGGCGTCCGCATGCGTTGTCATCTGTGAAGGCTAGCGGTTCGAACAATATACGAAACCCTCCGATCAAGAACATGGCCGAGTCAGAATGCTCAGTCTGGGCGAGGATGACGGGTTATGCGGTTGGCCACGTCTTCGGGTTCATGGGGTCAACCCGATGCCCGAATATTGCCGTTCGCCGTGTCTCCATCTGTCCACACTCGGCGCACGTCGCGTAGAACATCGGCGGGTTACTTGTGGTTACGCGGGTAGGGTCAACCCTCCAGTCATGCTGACATTGCATTCTGATCTCGTCTTGTTACGCGGTGTAGACGGGCGTCTTGGAGCTGCCCAGCATGAGCGTCTCGATCTTCGGCCAGCGCTTCCCCAGCCACCGTGCAAGGGCGTAGTAGGCGAGGATCACGAGCGCCGTGACGAGCGAGTACAGCAGCGTGCGCCACTCGGGATCGACGGCGGCGAGGAAGTCGAAGACGGCGGGGATGCGACTGGCAAGCCAGGTGAGGAGCGCACCGATCAGTGCGGGCACGCCGGTACGAACGTAAGCGAGTGCACGGATGCGGATGGTATCGCCGAGAGCTAGTTCAGTGGTGGTCATGGTGTCTCCTTGGGATGGGTGTCTTCGAGTTCTTGCCGGATCTGGTCTTCGTCAGCGTCTGCAGGGATGCCGGCGGCGTCGAGGCGTTTGAAGATGGCGAGCAGCCCGCGCTCGAGCCGGTCGACGGCGAGTTCAGTGCGTTCGCCAGAGTCCTTGATGCTTGAGCCGTCGTTGTTGTGAGTCTCGTGGAAGATGCCCGCGATCTTGTCTGTCTGCGCCGCCATCGTCTTCGTCTGGTCGGCGAGGGTCGCATCGGTCCGGGCGATGAACGCGGTCAGGCCGCGAATGCTGGCGAGGGTCGCGGCGAATGCGACGATGCCCTTCGCGCCGGCGACGACTGCGGCCCACCATTGACGGCCCCATTTGAGGACAGCGGCAATGGCGAGTGCGTAGATCAGCAGCTCGAGCAGCGTGACCGACCCGGCCCAGTCGATGAACCAGCGAGGGAAAAGCTCAGGCATCAGCTCTTCGGGTGCTGGCACTTACTTGGCTAGCTGGACGGCGAGCTGTGCGACGATCTGCGCGGCTGTGAGCCCGGGCGACGCCGTCCCGCCACAGGTCGCGGCAATGGCCCGCACGTCGGCGTTGTGCGTCTGGGTGATCGCGTCCCAGTCGTATTCGTTGACCTGGATGGCCTTGACGCCGTAGCCCTTTTCGAGCGCGGCCAGATATGCGCTGCTGATGATCTGCTGCGAGGCGACACCCTGGAAGATGTATGCCTGAGCGCCGTCAGTGGTCACGAGGTGGAAGAGGTTCATGGTTTCTCCAATGAGAGGTAGGGCGGTGAGGGTGACGGGTACGAGGGATGCAGCAGATGTGCCGAGATGTTCGAGCGGGTCGAGCTGCTCGCCGTTCGTGGTCCACAGTTCCTGATGGGAGTGGACGTACTTGGTGCCGGTGTTGCCCATGACAGCAACGATCTGCCCTTGGGTGACCTGATCCCCGACATTGACCAGTTGCGCCGCGTGGTGGGCGAGCAGTGACCTGCCGAAGCTGTGCCGGATGACGAGCCGGTTGCCGTAGCTGCCCTGCTTGCCGGTGGAGACGATCACACCGTCAGCCGGAGCCATGATCTCGAGGTCGTAGTCGGTACCGTTCGAGTGCCCTTGGTCGATTCCGTTGTGCAGGAACCCTCGGCCGATGTCTTGCTTGAACCGTGTGGTGATGCCGCCATGTGCGGCAAGGATTATTGACGGCATGATTCCTTTCAGGTATGCAAAAGCGGGAGCCCGGAGGACTCCCGCGTGACTACATATGGACAAAAGAAAAGGAGCCCTTAGGCTCCTTATTATTTGACGGTGGCTAGGTACGCCCGATAATCCCGGTTCGCTGGGTTGATGGGAATCCACCACACCTTGCCGTTGGCGTTGGTCAGCTTTATAACTGTGCCACTGATGTCTGTTTCTACGAGTACATAATCCATGGCTTACAGTTCCGCGCTTAGCTCGATGTACGGGCTAATTGTGTTTTCAAGCTTTGCCCAGCCGGCGTAAAGCCCCGCTACTCCCGAAGTGACGATGCTAATTTCAACACTGGTCGGTTGCGCCCCCGCGAGGTTGACGATCGTAGAACGTAGCGAAGTGCCACCGGCATAGACCACAACGCCGTTCGCGTCGCTGATGGATGTGGACGGAGCCGTGCGCATGGCAGGGAAGACGATTACGCCGAAAGCATTCGTCTGTGTGTAATAGCCGACACCCACAAGGTTGGTACTGCCGTTGCCGCCGAGACGCTGATAGTACCGCTGGCACCCCGCGAGCTCTGCTTGCGCATTGGCGCCGTTGCGGCTGAACACCGTCGCCGCGCTACCCGATTCAAGCTTCGGGTTGGCGAGTGTCCTCGCACCCGTCACCGCAGTGAACTGCACACGCACATCGCCCGCACCGGAGAGTGCAACGACCACGGGGCTGGCAGCAAAGGCCGGGGCGGTCTCGCCAGTCGTGTAAACGCGGGCCGAGGCAGTGCCGACCCAGGAAAGCACATACGTTCCCGCCGGCAGGTTCCCCTGTTCTACGGCTTGCTCGATGACGCCGCCAGTGTTGATGGTGACTGTCTGCCCAGCCGGTGACGCTGTGAAAGCGAGCGTCGAACCAGCCGCAGCGGATTTCCACCGGTCGAACCCGTACGAACCCGACGCGAGCGTGCCACCGGTCAGGTAGCCGCGCTGGTTGATCTGGAAGGTGGAGTTGAGCAGGTGATTCAAGTTCACTGCCTTGGTGGCGAGAACAGCCTCAGTGACGAGACGAACATTCGGTGACTGTGCCATGTGATGCTCCTAAAGAGTCGAGAAGTATGGGATGCCGTCAGCATCGATTTTGATCGGGACTGCATCAGCGAAAACAGTCGCATCTGTGAAGTACGGGACACCATCTGTGTCCAAAGCAATTGATGCGCGATCCACCCGGACGAACATCGCGGTTACCGCAGCAGCAGCCGGGTCAGTTTGGTCCGAAAGAATGTTCAGGATGAGTTGGCCCGTGGGAAGAACTAAGGCATTTTCTGAGTTTTTCGCCGCCGTCTCCGAAGCAGCCGCGGCCGTTCGGGATAACGCGGCAGCATCCTTAGCGTTCACGGCGGCACCCTGCGAAGCCAAAGCCTCAGCGGCCGACGCGACCGCCCCCTCGCGCGCTGCAACGGCTAACGCTCGGTCCTCAACGGTGACGTAATGCTTTTCGCCCGCGACGCCTAGAGGGACGATGCCGGTAATGGACAGTGTTGCGCTCATTAGTTAGCTCCCGTTCGCGTTGCTGAATGTGCGGGCATCAGCAACCACTGTCGAGGTGATCGTGACCGCGTTGATCGCAGCAGTCACGGTGCCCAGCAGCAGTTCGTAAACGCCCGTTTCCGTCTGCGTGACAGCCTTCCGCACTGGATTCGCGGAGGGCTCACCCTTGAGAATGACCAGGTGAATGTCATTCACTCCCGCGTACTCCATGCGGAGTATGACTGAATCGATACGGCCCAGGCTCTCCCCGGCCGAGATCGGAAGAGTGACGACTGCATCGCTCTTGTAATAGTGCCCTCGTACGAACGCGCGTCCAGCCGGGACGAAGACGTTCAGACCGGAACTATTGGCGAACGGTTTGAGTCCGCCGCCATCAGTTCCATAGATAACTCCGGTGCTAGCCAGAAGCCGGAACATCTCTGAATACTCCGCATCCGACGTGGTGCCCGGCACCGTAGTAGTGCCCGCATTCCGCACGAATGGGAAAGACCTCTCGGCCATCGGATCTCCTTCTAATTTCGTTCGAGTGCGGAAACCCGCGACTCTGCTTTGGTTTGGCGTGCACTGAGCATGGAATCCCACTCGAACCCGACCGGATCACCCACGGTTGCGCCGATGAGCAGACCCTCGGGGGTGATAGATATGGGCAGTTCGGTGATCGGCGCCCGGATCTCCTGATCGCCCACCACGACGGTGACGATGGAGCCGAGCAGCCATTTGGTGCCGTAGCCATCCGCAAGATCCGCAGATGGCACGACTTCCAGCGCGGTGATGACGCTACCCTCAGCCGCGAGGATTTCGAGGCCTGCCTGCATGAGCTCGGCCGGATCATCCGTGTTGCGCTGGTCGGAGAACCGCTCGCTGCGCCCCCAGATCGCCGCAGAGATAAGGCTGGCCGGCGTCGTCACCTCGATGATGGTTCGCGCTATGCCCTCGCCCTGGCCTGCGACGATGACGTGCGTGCAGCCCGGCGCTGTGAACCCGTACTTGGCGCGGGATAGTTGGTTGTTGTCTACGTCCCACCGTTGCTCTTGCGATGCGTCCAGTGGCTCCGTGATGCGGAACTGTAGGCCATCGCCGATCTGCACGACATCGAACAGCAGATTGGACCCGAGCGCGATCTCTTGCAGCAGTTCCAGCAGGTTCTGAAACCGGGGCGATTTGGTGAGAGTTGCACCGCGGCCCTGATCGACCGCGAGCGTCAGGCCAGCGACCGCGCGTTCTGCAGGCGCGCCCGGACCGATATTTAAGCCCACGTAATCGCGCAGCAGGGTCTCACCGGGCGCCGTTCGCACGTCGTGGGACCGCGACTGCGACGACGCCTGAGCCGACGCAATCGCCGGGTTAGGAAACGCCAACGGCCGGGCAGTCTCCACCAGGTCTGAGACACCCTCGATGGTCCATGTCCCCTCGGGGTCATCCGGTAGTTGCTCTTGCGCTGCGTAGAACATCGGGCCGCTGAGGATGACACCATGGGGGCCGGTGATGATGAGACCCGCCGCGGGCTGCCGTAGTTCCCAGCACAGAGCATGGGGCACGAGTCGCCCCCGGTCGTCCAGCACCTGATCGGGCAGCTTCACCGACCATGAACCCAGCATGTTTTTTCGCGGTACGCAGAGGAACTTAGCGAGGTCGGGGCCGTCGAGCTGCCCCACTCGCTGCCGGTCAGGCCGGCGCACCTCGACAGTCATCGAGTCAACATCCATCAGTACACCACCTCTCGGCGCGGCTTATAGAAGCCCTGCACAGATGACTGATTTACCCGAACCCGATCGAAGAGGACAGATGTTGAAGCATTCGCCGCACCAGACCACCCCGCGCCCTCGAAATCACCATCGAAAAATACGGTCTGCGCCGCCGACGAGGTGACAATGCCGAGAGAAGCGGAAAGCGTATCGCCCACCTTCCAGCCTTGCCCACCTACCACGTCAACAGAAGCCATCAAGCGAAAACCTGCCGTGCCTTCTGGCGCCGGGTCCAAGTCGGTACTATCCACACCGACGACCACCGGAGTATTCGCAGGGAGCTCCACTGAGCCGCCCACGGTCAGCGGTCCAACTGGCGCGCCGGTGTAATCCATGAATTGCGTCATCACCCGCACCCTCTGCGCGACCGACGAAAGCACCGACAGGCTCGCAGATAAAACGTCGCCAATCGCAGCCGGCACCTGTACCTGCACTGCTGCTTCAGGAGTAGACGCAGCCGCCCACGTCAACGCCAGAAACCCCGCATTCGAACCGTAGAAACCCGTCGCGGTCCGCGCTGACCCGGCACCAAACGCCTGCCACCCATCCGCAGAAATCCGCAACGACGGCGAAGTCACACGGTTAGTAAGAATGACCTGAGAGGTGGGTGCCCAACCGCCTGGACTTGCGTTCGCCATCTCAATATCTACGACCGACAAACCAGCGGGCAGACGTGGGAACTTAGGAGCCGGGCCCAGACCGGCGTACCGATTAGCCCCATTTCCATCAATAACGGTTACCCCTGTGGCCGTGCGCTCAATCGTGACCACTTCACCTGACAGCAACACCGACTCGAAAACGAAACCAACACCGTCGATACTGATCGGCGTCGGCCCACCGGGGCCCGTGATCGTCCAAGAAATGTCCGATTCAACATCCCCCGGATTCTCCAACGACACCGATCCGATCGCAGCCGATCGCGACAGTTGCAACTGCGCCAAATTCGGGAGCAACCCCACACCCGCCGACTCGTTCGCTACTCGGAATGAGAGAGCATCGCGCGCAGTCCAGAACGGGGCGGGGCACTCAATGGAGATAAGCGCCTGGGTGTGGGTCGGAGTGGAAACTGTTGAGTCGACTTCGAGGCCGGAGAGATAGACGAACGGCAGCTCATACGATGTGCCGTCGCCGTACTCTGCCACGAGTCGAGGCAGCGGTGAGCCCTTGCGAGGCAGCACAACGTCGACCAGGCGCCGAAAGGATGCCTCAGTAGCCAGGCGGTCAGACCCGAATACACGTACATCTAGATCGGCGAGACGGGTATCGGTGCGCGTTCCCCGATATGAAGCGCCAGCGCCAGCGCCCCGGGTTAGGCGGGACACTTTCTGCGCCACGCCTAACCCGGTCGTTTTGTCACCGTGCAAATATTCCGAGTCGCGGTCAGTGCCGAGCTCTATCCGGTCCGTGTCTGATTCCAGATAAATCCGCACTAGATCCTCGCTTTCAGCTTGCGTCCGGCCTTGAATAGTTCCTCTTCAGCCGACAGTCCGGGAGTGCCGTTGTTCGTGTAGTTGAGCGTCAGGCCGCGGTCAGATGAGCGCGCCGCAGCGAACGACGCCGAACCGTATGCCGTCGGGTCGATGCGGGGGGTGAATGACCCTACATCGACCCGCGATCCGAGCATGGAGCCAACGTCAGGCAGCGCACCGTCTAAGCCAGCGCCGAACTGATCACCGATCGCCGTGCCGGCGGTGAGAACAGCGCGCCAACCCGAACCGGAGAACGGGCCGCGCTCAGCGGGCGAGTGCGGGAAAAACCCGCCCACGAAGTCCATGACGCCGCCGATAGCGTCGCCGACATTGCCGATCATGTTGCCGATGCCGTCGATGAAACCCTGAATCAGATCCTCGCCCGCAGTCAGCAGAAAGGAGCCCATATTACCGAGCGCTGCAAGCGCCTTGCCGGGTAGACCAGCGATGAAGCCCACTGCGGTGGCGATGCCAGATGAAACCGCGCCCGTCGCACCCGCCCACATCGAGGTAAAAAACGACACCAGGCTTGAGGCGAAACCAGATACGAGCGAGACGGCACCAGAGACGAATCCTGAAAAATACCCGGTCACGGCAGACCACATACCCGAAACGGTCGACCCGATCGACACCGCGAGCCCGACATAGAAGCCTATGATCCGGCTGATGAAATCGACTACGAGCGAAATCGCACCGGCACCGAAATTCACAAACATGCCGATGGTATTGGTGAAGAAATCTGTGAACATTCCGGCCGTGTTGGAGAAGAATCCCGAGAAGAACGCCACGATCTGATCGAAGTGAGAGATCAAGATTCCGAGAGGGTGCCATGTGAAGAACAGGTCAAGCAGGAATGCGAGAGCAGCCGCGAAGGTGTCCTGCATTCCTTCCCAGAAACCTGAGATGAACGCGACGACGCCCGCACCGAAATCCACAAACATGCCGACCGTGTTCGTGAAGAAATCCACAAACATGCCGATAGTGTTCGAAAAGAAATCCGAGAACATACCCATGGTGTTCATGAAGATGTCAACCATGACGGCCCACGCCTCTTGGAAGAATGTCGTCTGAGTAGCAACCCAGACGATCGCGCCCACGAGAGCAATGATCGCCAGGACGATAATCCCGATCGGGTTCAGCGCCATGACCCCGTTGAGGACAGCCTGCACCCCGGCCCAGAGGACCGTGGCGCCGCGAACGATCGCCATTGTGGCCGTGTAGAGCTGGAACGCTAGAACGGCTGCACCGATCGCGACAGCGAACGCTAGGACAACTTGCACGTTGTCAGCCAGCCAGCCTGCAAACGCCATGAGGGGCGGGAGCACGTTGGTGAGCACGCCGGCAAGGATGGTGACGAGGGCGCCGCTTAGCGCCGTGATCGAGGGCATGATGTCAGCGAGAGCAGAACCAAGCGCGCCAGCCAAAGCGACCGCGAGCCCGACAAAAGAATTCACGAGCCCAGGTAGCTGTGGGCCAATCGCGGCGAGGATCAATGTGAGTGGAGAGAACGCCTGCCACAGCGTGAGAAGCTGCGGGATAAGCGGGGCGAACGCTGCACCTATGGTGCCGAACGCCTCACGAATATTGAACAGCATGTCCACGATCGGCGAGTCTTCTTCGACATGAAAGGCAGAGCGAAATTCGCCCGTAAAGTCGCCATCGAGAATGAACGCTTTGAGCCCAAGCACGCCCTCCCGGATTCGGAACAGATAGTCCACGATTTTTGAGTCTTCTTGGATGTCGAATGCCCTGCCGAAAGCACCTGTGAAATCGCCGTCGATGAGAATCGACTTGATGCCCGCGATGGCTGGCATGACATTCTGTAGAGCGGGGATCACTGAGCGGTTCAAGAACCCGACAACGGTCGTCATGACGGGCAGGAGCAGCGCGCCGAACGTGGTAGATAGGTTCTCGAGGCCAGCGCTGAGGATGCGCTGTTGGTTCGCTAGGCCGCCCGAGGTCTTCGCGAAGTCGCCCTGCTGTAGCCCGGTTTGAGCCATGATCTCAGCCTGAGATGCAAGAACCTTCTGCTGAGCGGTGAGGGCGCCGGTGCCGGAGTAAATGCCGAGTTCGGTAGCCCGCGCCTTGAGGGCTGCGTCATCGAGAAGCACGCCGTACTGCCGGAGCGGTTCGGACTCGCCACGGAGGCCAGCGCCGAGCGCTTCGATCGCCTGCTCAGGGGTCGTGTTGTTGAACGATGCGAGGTCGGCAGACAGTGTAATAAAGTCGGTGGAGAACCCAGCGAGATCTTCCCCGCTCAGCCCCGCAGCCTTGCCGAACGTACCGAAGACGCGTGCAGCGTCGAGGGTCTGATTGGTTGACTGCCCGAGAGCGGCCGCCGAGGCAGCCGCGAACTTCTGCACTGTTTGGTCAGCGTCACCGAACACCGCAGTGATCGCAGTGCCGGCCTCAGCAAAATCCGAAGCGTTGCCAATGGAATCGGCAAGCATCTTGCCAATGCCGAGCCCAGCCACCGCAGCGGCCAGAGGTGCAGCAAGGCCGCCAATCGACCCGAGGATGCCCGAGTGGATACCCTTTCCGGCGTTTCGGCCAGCCTCGGGGCCAACGGCGTCGAATTCCTTAGCAAGGGTTTTGCGCAGGTTGGAGGCGTCGGGCACGAGCTCAATAAATGCCTGGTACATCGAAGCCATAGGTGTCCTCCGGTGAGATTGAGTGAAAATCTCGCGGGAGAACGAGCCATGCTAGGTCGTGCTTTGCGGGCGAAGAATGGCGCGAACGTCCTCAATGGACCGTCGAACCGTCTTCTTCCCGCCGATCTTGTTTTTCGTGTCAGGCCACGGCCTCGGCATTGCTTTCGGGCGATGCTTAGACGCCGCAGCATGGGCGAGGTCGAACGATTGCGCCAGGATGATCCACTCGCGCGACACTGGGTGATCCCAGCCCGCCACGGACGCATGGAGCCACGACGAGGGGTCCTTGAGCAGCGACTTGCACAGATGCCACGCTTCGATGTAAACGATGCCGTAGCCGATGTCCAGATAGGACAGTCCGAACCGCTCGCGGAAATCTCGTGCGAGCGGTTCGGGATGATCCTCTACGAGGCCGAGGAGGCCGAGGATTCCCCCGGCTGCATCCCCTGCATCCAATCCTTGAAGATGTCGGCGACCTCTTTGGCCGTCATCTCATCCAAGGCGTCGAGCGCGGGCCCATCGGCCACAAGCTCAATCACGTTATAGGCGTAGTCGACATCATCGCGGGCGTTGCGCGCCTTGCGCAGCACACCCGACTTGATGACCTTCGGCAGGGTGAATTTGGTACCGTCATTGCCGGTGAAGTGGAAGAGTTCTAGTGCCATGGGAGATCCTTACGTTGGGAGTGGTGGGAGATGATGGAACGCTGGCCGGGATATCTCCCGATCACCCGGCCAGCGGTACTTGGGAGCTAAACGCGCGTGTACGCCTTAGCAGTGGATGCGCCGCCCGCAGTGGTGACGATGATCGGCGCGGAACCGGCAGCGCCAGCCGGCAGGGTGACGTAGATCTTCGTTGCCGAGAGCACGTCGAATCCGGTTGCAGCAACGCCGCCGATGGTGATGCCGGTTACGCCGGTGAATCCGGTCCCGACGAGGGTCACGACTTCGCCTGCGCCCTGGCTGGCAGGAAGCGCGGTCGTGATTACGGGAACGACCGGAGCCGCAAGCGAGCTGTACCACTTTTTGACGGAACCGGGCTTGCCGGAACCGGCGCAGTCAGCGACGACGGCACAGGTAACGGTCACCTCGTAGCCAATCGCGACGCCATTCGCGTAGACCTGATCGCCGACCTCGGTGACCTGAGCCTCGGGGCCATAGGCACGCACGATGTCTTCGCCGTCGATCACGTCGAGGTTCAGCTCGAACAGCGGGCGCTCCTTCATCGGGTTCACGACGATGGAGCCGTCAGCTTCCACGTCAGCGCCGTAATACAGCGCCACGGTGTCCTTGTTCGTCTGGATGAGAACGAGCTGGTACGTAGTTTCGCCCTCGGTGATGACGGTGCGAACGGCCTTGCCCCGCTGCCATGCGCGGATCTTCTCGCTGCTCTGCGCGGTGGCTTCGGTGACGCCGTCCTCGCTCACATAGCCGAGGTCGACCCACGGAGCAGCGAGCGAGGAAGCCGCCGACGTGGGCGGGGTGCTCGTGTTGTAGGGGCAGGTGGAAACGATGCCGTCGACGGCAACGCGAACTTCACTGGTTGACTGTCCAGCCATGATGTATCTCCTTAGGTGAGGCGTGCCTCGATTTGCCTGCGGGAGAACAGGGCGGGAATTTAGTAGTCGCTGCCTCGGGCTGAGACTTGAAAGGTGAAAAACAGGTGAGTCAGTTCGATGCCGTCGACCACGTATTTCGGATCGTCCAGCACCAGGGCAGGGCCGCTGAATTGTGCGGTCCGGGTGATCGGTTTGCCGTCAGCGCACGAGCGATAGACCGCCATACACAGCAGCGCGAGCAATTCAGCATCCGCGCGTGCCGCCCAGACATTCACACCCTGGCGCCGGCGAGTCTGCACACCATCGTCAGGGCCGGAATTGTCCATGATCGTGACCATGCGCGCAGTCTTCGTAGCGGGAAGCTCAGGGCCGACCGCGACTCCGGATGAATAGGCCAGCGGAGAGGCCGTGAGAGCCGTACGTAAGACCGCGCATAGCTTGCCGGTAGTCGGCGGGAAAAGGATGTTCACAGCCCCACCGAGCCCAGTGCGCGCGCCATGGTGCCGCGCTTCGCCTCAACCGCGTTTCCAAGACCGGGCACGGCGCCGACTTGGACGACAACGCGAGATCCGCTCTTGCCCCTCGATTGGAATGTCTGCATCCGCAGGGATGCCACATATTCGGGATTGGGGTCAGATTCAGCCGCGGCGAGAACCTGCTCACCGATCCCGACGAGCACCGCCTCAATCTCGGGTGAGGTCATCATCTCGGAAATTGACCTGATTTGCCTGAATCGTGTTGCCATCAGCTCGCTCTCTTCACAGCAACTTCGATGCCCTTGGATTCACCGGAATATGGGGATGCCCACAGACCAGATTCACCTTCGACCTGCAACGTCTCGCCGCGAATGTCGAGACGATCAGTGGACAGCAGGATTAGGCCAGGGAATCCGTAGACAGTCCCGCCCGTAATAACCTTCTGGCCGGCCGTGGTCGCCGACTCATCGGAGCCACGCGGAGCAAACGCGATGATGTCAACAGGGAAGATCGTGTCAGCCCCGATAATCGGGTAGCCACCCTCGTCATAGCCGCCCGTTGGAACCCCCTTGCGTGTGATCGTGATTGTCTCGCTCATCGGTTCTGCACGATCAGGCTGCCGAGCCTCATCTTGAACGTGTCGGCGAATGCGACGTCGTCGGGGGCGAGCCGAGTCGCCCCGCCAATTGCCCAAGTCGCGTACGTTTCAGATTTATTGAATGGGCCCGTCGCCTCGGAATACTGCGTGAGTCCTTCGACGGCTTTCGGGTTAATCGTCAGCACGGCCTTGGCGATGTCCGCGATGCAGAGACGCACGAGATCGGGGACCTCGCCGCCGTGATCGTATGTCACGCGTACGAACAAATGACTGCGGAGGTCGATCGTCAGTACCGAATCAAACCGAGTGAACTCATACGGGTTGCCGTCATCGTCGGTGACCGAGACAACAGCCGTAACGGGGCGCTGAGTCAGTCTGACCTTGCCCCCGTTCACCTTGAACCGTCGTGTTGAGCGGCCCGCGGTGAACTGCTGGCCGGAGCGATCCCGGAAAAGCTCGGAAGCTTTATCCAGAATCACCCCGACCCGCGGTGCCTCAGAGGCAGTGAGACTGCGGCCCAGCGCCGCTTCGACATCCTCAGATGTCGCCAGTTTTACTACAGCCACAATCTCACCAACCTTTCTACTAGACCGCGGTAACGGTCACGCCGGGAGTGGTTCCACCGGTGAGGCCGGTGCCCGATCCGGTGAGCACGACACGCTCGGGGAGCGTGATCGTCTTGGTGCTGGTGCCCGAAACGGTCACACCGGAGATGCCATCGAGCGCGTTGAGCGCAGCAGCCACGACGGCGTTGGTCGCGTTGTACGCGATCGGCTCCGTCGTTTCGCCGTCAGCGGTCAGCGTGTAGGTTCCGCCCGTCGGGGAACCGGTCACCGTCGAGGTGTAGACGGCCTTCTCAGCGGCGACGCCCGCGCCGAATGTGACCTTGATGGCGCGCTTGAACTCGAGCTGCGGGTTTCCGTCAACGTCGATGATGATCGCGCCATCAGCGTCGACCTCAGGGTCGGTGACCGGAGTGGCGCCAGCGAACGCGTGCACGACCGAGCGGTCCTTGAGGGTCTTGGAGTCGTAGTCCCAGAGCTGGGTCACGGCGAGGCCGAAACCAGCAGCGACACCACCACCCTTGACGGCGCCCTGCGGCACGGTCGGGGCCACTGCGGCGATCGCGATGGCCGACTCGTGCACGAAGTAGCTCTCGTCGTCGCCCAGGGAATCGAGCTCCACGATGACGAACCCGCCGAGCTTGCCGACGACGCCCTCACGGAGAGCTTCGGGCAGGCCGGAAGCGTCAACCTCGAGCAGTTTGTCGTAGGACGCGACCTCTTCGGACACGTTGGCACCCACGAGCCAATAGCGGCCCGCAGCGGGCACGTGTGCCTTCTGGAACAGCTTCCGGGCGCGAATGGCGACCTTGCGCGGGTCGGATTCAACAGCCTTGGTCGAGGCCGGGTTGAACGTGACGCCGAACACAAACGAAGCAGCGCGGAGTGCGCCGATCACGAGGTTCTCGAACCATTCGAGAATGGCCTGGACCTGCGGGACCTGCACGTCGCGCACGTAGTCGACCTCGTCGAGAGTTGCCTCTTCGGGTGAGAGCGCAACGGCGCTGTACGGGTGGCGGTTCAGGTTGACCTGAATCTTGGTGTTGACGAGCTTGTCGACGATGATTTCGTCATCGTTGCGCCATCCCTTGTCGCGAGCCACGAGCACCGGGGGGCGCTTGACGCCCACGGTGTCACCCTCAGCGCCAGTGAAGTCGGCGATGCCGAACTTGTGGGTGAACAAGCCGGGGGCCTTCACCTCTTTGCGGAGCAGAGCAAGCGCGGTTGCGGCGAGCTTCTGACCCTTCACGAAAATGTTTGCCATGATTGTTTCTCCTTGAAACGGGGGAATGAACCGACGCTGATTGCGGCGGGGTTGTTACCGTGCTGTGGCTTTCGCCACGATGTCGTCTGCCGACATTTCGCCGTCACCGATCCGGCCGCCCTTATCGCCCTGGCCGTCCGCATCCGCAGCAGGTGCCGGCGCGGGGATGAGCAGGAGCAGTTCGTCGGCGTGCGCTTCAAGCTCTTCACGGGTGGTGCCTCGCAAAGCCGATTCGGGGATCTTGCGATCAGCGAACTTCTTTGCGGTAGCGACCTCAGTCCGAAGGGTCTTGGTGGCTTCGCGGGCAGTGCCCTCGGAGACGATCTTCTCGGCGGCATCCGCGCGAGCGTTTGCCTTCTCGAGATCGGTGCGGTCGCCGTCTTCCTTGGCGTCCCACTTCTGCGCCTTTTCGGCGTTCGAGTTCTTGTCGGCCTCGTTCTTGCGAGAGAGCGCCTTCCATTTGTCGACGTCGGCGAGTGCCGCCGTCAGCGCGGGGTCGGTGATCGGTGTCTTGTCTTTCGCAGCTTCAGCGGCGGCCGTTGCGGCAGCTTCTTCGGCGGCGAGTTCTTCGGCAGTTTTTGGCATGGTTCTTAGCTCCCGTTTCGGGTTAGTGAAAGCCACCGTTGCGGCGACTTATCCCGCGCTTGGCGGGAAGAATTTGGGCACAAAAAAGCCCCGGGGTTAGCGGGGCCTTTCTGTGGATTGGTTAGTGCGAATGCAGGTCGTCAGCACCGGTGAACTTCGCGCCGCGCCAGCCGAGCACCGGCCCTAGCTCGCCGTGATCGTTCACGACGATCAGGTCCGTATAGTCCGACAGCGGCTGGCCGGATGAACTGACCTTGCCGATGTCGAGATCCCGCGCGCCGCGATCAGTGAAACCGAGCTGCTTATCGATGGCCGCATGCGTCATCTCGAGCAAGTTGCGATTGATGACCTGACCCGGATCGGTCGCGCTGAGCAGCGGCATCGTTTCGCAGTCACACGCAGGGTGTAGCGGGAGCAGATCTCCCTTGAGGTAGCGCTGCGTCGATGCGATGACGCAGAACGCGCAGTTCTCGCGGCCCGACAATTGACGCCGGAATGCAGAGAATCCAGATCCGGCGATTGCCGCGCTGGCTTGCCGGTTGCTTGCCTGCTGCATGTCCGTGGCAATGATGCCCACGAGACGCGCCGCGCCGACCTTGACGGCATCGAGATACGGCGTGCCCTTGGCGAGCGCTGAGTACGTCGCCACGGCCGGGCGGCGGTACACCTCTTCGGCAGGGATACCGCGGTAGTCGATAATCGCGTCACGGTCGACCCCTGGCGTCCACGTGACGCCGGCCAGGACGGCTAGGCGGCCAATGTATGCGTTCGTGACCTGCGCGGCCTGCATCTGCCCGGCCTGCACGACCGGAATCACGCGCGCCATGATCCGCTCGATGTCGGCGTCACGGAACGCCCGCGACTGGCCCCACGCCGTCGAGCCGTAGAGCACGACCCGCTCGCGAATGAGTGCCATCGCCTTCTGGTGAGCTTCGGACAGTTGGCTAACCGATGGTTGCGCCACTGCTCACACCCGCCAGCAGAGCCGATAGGCCCTGGTCGGCAAGATCAGCCTCGTTCTCGGCGATCTCATCCGGCGTCATGTTCATGATGTTGCGAGCAATCCACCGATCCGACATGCCGGCCGCTTTCGCCTGAGTCGCTGCGAGCATCTTCTCATTCAAGGAGACGTGCGCCGGTGCCTCGAACAGCACATCGACAGTTGAGCCATCATCGAGCCCCATGATCCGCAGCGCGTCGAGCATCGCCGCAGACATTCCCGCGGCCGCACGCTCGATGCGATCCTTCGCCTTGGAAATCTCGCCCTTCTGCGAGTTGGCCGCGCCCGTCGCCGACTGGTTCTGACCGTCAGGAATGAACACGTCGATCGGCGTCTGAGTCGTGCCCGCGAAGTCGCGTGCATCCTCCTTCTCACCTTCCAGCAGCGGCCGAATGTCGGTTGGTGCGGACTCCCAAATGTCGATGCCTTCAGGGAGATCCCAGAGCGCGCCAGGAGCGGGCTCGAACATCCCGGCCCAGTCGATGTCGTTGCCGTCTTCGTCCGTCTTCTGCAGGCCACCCTTGATCGCGCGCTGCTTGAAAGCCTGCATGGCCGTGATGACCAGCCGGTTCAGCTTGCCCATGTTGATACGGTCGATGATGTCGATGTGCGGCTCGAACTCGGCCACGTCGAGGTAGTTGTCGAGCACGAACACGCCAACGCCGCCATCGTGCAGCTGTGGCGGTCCGTACTGCTCCCAGTCGGTCCCGGAAACAGTGTCCCGCGTCATGCCGTTCGCCTTGGCCGACTTGCGGATGTAGTTCTGCTGCACGCCGGGAATCCGAACCCATGCGTGGTCGAAACCCGTCTCTGTGTCCCGCCACGCGCGCAGGGCTGCCCGTGCGCGCCACTTCTGCACCGGATCGGGGATCGTGATGACCTGCTCGGGAAGCTCACTCGTGATGATCGGCAGGCCGTCACGCACGCCGGTGACGAGATAGCCACGTGAGACGCTGAGCATGTTCCAGATCGCGTCAGCGAAGACGACGCCGAGGCGGTTGTCGCGCCAGATCTTCCGAGCTGCCAGCACGCCGGCGCCCGTCGACGTTTCCCCGACGCGCACACCGTTCGGGATGATCCGGCCGGCGAGCGATCGGCACGTGAGCCCCCCGAAGTCCGTTCGCGCCTTTTTCTGGAATGCGACCCACGACGCCTTGGTGTTCTGCCCCATCTCGGGCATGGGTGCGTTCCCTGTCGAGTATCGACGATTCAGCGCGATGCGCTTCTGTGCCGAGTCGAGCCGCTTGGTCAGCAGCGGGAGGTATTCGTCGGGCGTCACGTTGACCTCCTAATAAAGTCGCCGGGGGGCTGTCTTCTGCTTGGTGTTCTGGATGCCCTTACCGAGCGCGTCGATCCCACATGCATGCGCGAAAGCCGCGCCCCATGTGGCGTCGATCTTGGAGTAGTCCTGATCGTTCTCAGGCTTCATGAGCACATAGCCGTTTCGGCGGGGGTCTCGGCGGGCGTTGAGGAAGTGTGCCGTCAGGGCTTTCGACCCATCGTGCGTCATCTCGCCGTTCACGATTGCTGAATGCATGTTGGCGAAAGCATCGACGGTGCGGCCGATGTCCTTCTGGCGCCACTTGATCGGCTCATCCGTGGTCATCTTGACCTTGAGCTTCTTGAAATTCTCGGCCTCCCACGTTTTCACCTGGCCAGCCCAACCTGCAGACGGGTCAGCGTAAAAGCCGATCACGTTGTAGTTCTTGAACGCCTCACGCACCGCGGCCTCAACCTCGAGTGTCGGCGGCCGCCAGTTGTCCCCAGAGGGGCCGTCTGGCTGCTCCCATACTCCGATCTGGAACAGGTGCTTCTGTGTTACCGAGTAGCCAATGAGGACCGTCGAGTCGGCGATTCCCATGCCGACCTTTCGGCCCTCCGAGCCGTCGAACCCGAGGGTTATCGGCTCCGCCTTCGTGACTACCTTTTCGGTGTCGAGAATCGCACGCCACTCGGGCGCCGAGATATAGGCGTTCGAGGCGTGCGTGATCTGCGATAGGAAGTCTTGCCGCATCGTCTGCGGGTCGTTTGAGGTGTCGTAGAAGTCGAGGGCGATGCGCTCGATCGGTGCCCAACCCGGCGCGCACGGCGGGTTATGGATCATGCACCCGCCAGGATGCCCGCTCGAGTCTCCGTACGCGATGCGCAGGCCACGGATCAGCGATTCGTGATCCGCGATGTCGGTGTCAGCCGGCGCTTCACGGTGATCGTAGAGCAGCGAGCGAACGTCTTTCAGATTCGCGTACTTGCCTGACTGCGTGTTCTCCCAGAACCGCGCCGAATCCTCAGCGACTGACTTCTCACCGGGGGTGAAAGCGTTCGGTGACTCAATCGTCACGCCGCCGATTTTCGTAGCGTTGTTACGGAGCGTCTGTGCGAGGCGAACCCCGCCGTTACCTCGAACCCATTCTTCGGTCTGGTCCATGATCGCGCACACTGCACGAGAACCCTTGATCGCTCGAGCAGCCGCGGTCGCCATCTCGATCTTGCCTTTCGGTAGCGCCACGAAAGTATCCATCGGGTCGACGTTGAACTCATCGAGCACGGAACCTTCACGGATCATCTCGAGCAGCGGGCCCCACGTGTTCCGTCGCGCCTGATCTTCGGACACGGCGGTAATGAGTACCAGCGGCGTGCGATCGACTGACCACGGCTTTCCCACGGGCTGCCCGTCAGCATCCCAACCTGCCCAGTTGACCTCGAACAGCGCTTCAGCAATTCCGATGGCCGCGAGGAACGGACTCTTGCCCCACCCGCGTGAGCGAGACAAGACGGCTCTGTGTTTTACTCGGTGCCCGTCGTGAGGATCTACCTCGTAGAAGCGCACCAGAAATTCCAGCTGCTCGCGAGTAACCTCGAACGGCGTGAAATCCGTGTTGTCGGGCGCGGCCAGGTATTCGCGCATCTGGTCGGCGACGTGATAACCCAGCGAGGGGAAGTGGTCACCATCCATCGGCTTCCAAGGGATACGCAATCACCCCTTCGGAGTTATTCTCCAGATGCCTCAGCGGCGATTTCCATGCCCGCGAAGCGATCGCGCGACGATGATGGTTTCTTAGAACCGACCTTGCCCTCGGCCTCTACGGTCTGAGCCAGGGAGATTCGCAGGCGCAAGCGATCCTCAGGGGTGAACCCGTACTTGGCCTCACGCAATCGCAGCTCAGCAGCCAGGGCCATCTTGCCGCGCCAGAATTCAGCATGGATTCGAGCCGTTACAAGCAGATATGACCAGTCAGTTTCGATGAACTCATCCACGAGCGGATGCAGAGAGAGCATGTCCCACCAGTCGCGCGTCATCGACGGCCACTCGAACTCTTGAGTGTCGAGCTCGCCGTCGATCGTGACCTGAACGGTGAACGACGGAAGCTCGGGCTGCTGCGCCGGCATGGCGGTGAGGATACGGAGCGCGACGACATCCTTATTGGTGCGAGCGCGCTTGCTCGGATCTTTCGGCGGGGGGCCGGTGCCTGACATGTGGTGCCTCCCGTTTCGGGTTACACCGTCAGCCGTTTCGGTTATGCGGTGGTCTTGATTGCCTTGCCCGTGATCGTGATGTACCGACCGCGTGTGTAAAATTCGACGTTCAATCCGTCGATGACTCGCTTCGAGCCACGCTGACCCTCGGCGTGAACCCAGATGTGCACGCCGTCACCCGATGGTGAAACCTCGGAGTAGAAGCCCGGGTGTGACGCGATGAACGCTGCGGCTGTCGGGGTGAGCTTGCCGCCAACCATGCAGTGGTCGAGGTCGTAGCAGCCGATACCGTCGCCGTTGAGAACGAACCCCAGGCCGGCGCCCACCGTCGACGCGGAAGCCGCCTTGAACGATGACCATGTAGAAGATCGGGTCGAACTCGCTGCACGGCCGTCGAGCTGCAGTGGAACCTTCTCGGCAGAGCGTCGAATCCAACGATCATGGGATGTCAATTCAGAGGGGAGCTTGCCCGCGGCCCGGTGCCAGTAGACGCGGCACTTCGGTGAGCAGAACCGGGCACCGGAGCGGGAGAGCGCGTTGAGGATTCCGCAGTGCTCGCAGCGTGTGAATTCCATAACCTGAGTCTATCAGGAATTGTTACGGATAAACCGCGTAATTACGCGGAAGTGTAGGGAATGTGGGACTGTCGAAGCTCACTAAAGGCTCAGGAATTACGAAGTTTGACTAAATCCGCGAACGGGCCGAAAGCTCGTGACGCGATAGCTCATGGCGGCGCATGTGCTGAATTTCCCAGACCCGTAGGCAGTTTGACAGACAGCACCTCCCCGGCAAAGCTAAGGGTGGGGCAGGAGGCCCCTGCCCCCTCTCGTTTTTATGCCGGTCGATCCTGACGCAACGAATTGCAGATACGGTGAGCAGTTCGCAGATTTGCTTTGTTATGCCTACCTCCACGTGATAGCGGAGTTACGTGATCCAGCGACGGCGCGTAGTCCGAGTTCGTGTCAGCCTCCATGTCGACGCCTTCACCACACAACCAGCATGTCCACTTGTCGAGCGCGTACAGTCGCTGTCGCAAGCCCTGGTCGATCTTGAAGTGATGGACGCCACTACGCCCACAGGCTTCGCAGTATCGGCTGTATCCCGTTCGGTCTACCCAGTGGCATTCGCACTCAAGGCACGTGGCAATGTTGAGCTTGCACTGAGGCCATGCCCCGTACGTGAGGAACGTGCCACACCAGAGGCTGCACGCCCGCGTCGGCTCACTCGATCGAACCCGGTAGCTTATCCCGCATGCTTCACACTCACGGGCGTCCCAGTACTTGCCCCGATACTTGTGAGCATTGGCCGCCTGCCATGTTGCGCGCTCATCCTTGAGTTGCGCCCTGAGGGTGGCGAGTCGGCCGTCCGCCTTGCGTGCGGCGTTGTATGCACGGGAGGCGCAGAGCGGCGTGCAGTACTTCTTCTTATTCGTGCTCGTGAACTCCACGGCGCAGACGGTACAGGTACTCTTGGTCATATCAACCCTTATCCGGTTGGTCATGCCCCCGGACGTTGACGCGTCGCGGGGGTCTTTCTATATCCTATCTGAGCCCAGGATGCCGTTCAGGTTCCATGTACGCGCTCACTCGTGGCATCAGCGCCCGTGCCGCTCGTGCTTCTCTCGCTGTCTTGCGGTCGTGGTGCCAGCCGCATAGCCATTGCAGGTTGTCCTGGTCGTGATTGTCGCCGTGCTCGATGTGGTCGCAGTCAGTACCAACTTCGACGCAGCGTGTGCCGGCGTTCATGATTGCTTGGCATCGACCGCCCGCTATTGCGCGAGTGTTCTCTACGCGGCGGGGCCAGTCTCGGGGAAGCCTGTCACGGCGGTCTGATGTCTCCCAGCCCACGAGCCACCCCCTGCTAGCCTGAGCCCCTAATACCTACTGGGGGAACTATGTCTAAGATCTCGTTTACGTTGGCCGCTGCTGCCGTTCTGCTGCTCGCCGGGTGCTCATCTGCTGTGCCGGTTGCTGCACCTGTTGCCGAGACTGTCGACGTGGCCCCTGAAGCGAGCGAAACCGCGACGCCGGAAGCAGCCCCGGAAGCGACTCCTGAAGCAGAGGTGGCGGAGTGCATCGCTGTAGCGCAGTCCACAGTAAACGCGATCAATGTTGGGGTGGCTGGCATTGAGCCGGCGAACAACATCACGTCGGCCGTTGCTGTTCGTGCTGGCGAACGAGAGAACGTGTGGTTCGTTGCGGCGACGATCAATGGCGAGGGCATGACAGATGTCGTCGGGCTGTGGGCCACCAACGACGACATCACGGTTGACCCGTACTCAGGTTCTATGTTCTCGGTGAATGGTGAGGCGTCAGCGTTCTCTGACTGGGGAACCAGCGACTTCAGCTCAAGCGAGGCCGGCGCGGATGAAGCGTTGGACTGCGTTAGCTAGGTCGCTTACCGCTGAACACCGTCGTTCGTCGGTCCCTGCTGGCCTGCATCATGCGCTTGGGACGCAGTGTGCGGTCGATGCTCACGATGACGGCGACTGCGATCATGGCCACGACCAGCACGAGGATGACGATCAGGGACCATGCGGCGAGGTTGCCGAGGATCTGCCAGGGGTTCATGCTCGCGCCGGCCCGGTGTACTTGGCGCTCTGGGTAAGGATGCGCAGATTCACGACGGTGAGGCCACCCGGGCGATCGGACCGCTCGAACGTTGGCCCATCCTTGTCAAGGAAATACCCGAGCAAGGTGCCGTCAATGGCGACCGTGCCCTTGTCTCCGTCAATCACGATGGACTTGGCGAGCTTCAGCTTCGGGCCGCGGTTGATTGCCGCCACTCGAACGGCGATCGCTTCGATCATCGCGGCATCCAGTTCGGCGGGGTCAATCTCGGGAATGATCTTGACGTGTGCAGTTCCCATGGCGGCCATTAGGCAAGGTCCAGTGTGCAAGCGGTGAGGATCGCAGACACAGCACCCATTCGAAGGGCGATCTTGTCAGCCTCATCTTGGGTGAGCTCCGAGACTCGCCGGATCAACACTCCGCCGAAGCCCGTGATGTCCTCATGCTCCACTTGGTCGATGATGATCGAGAACGGGGTGGTCATCACTCCGTCAACTTCGACCATCGGCAACTCGAGAATCTGAATGCGGGCCATGGGAGAGTCCTAACGTAGGGAAGCCCTCACCATGACGGCCAGGGCTTCGGGTGGTGCTGGGTTGGGCGACTTCCGCGTCTTTATGCGGTTTCACCGTTTGGCGGAATGTCTAACCCCCGTGTTTCGGGAGACTATTCACGCTGTCTATGCTCACGGGGGAGCGTGTTATCGCTCGTCAACTTCGTGTTCGGCGTCGAACTGGGAGTTGTACGCTTCCTCGATCTCGTCGGGGTCGTAGGTCACGGCCGTGCTGGTTCCGGCAGGTGGGAGCAGTACGTGGCNTTTTGGTTTGGCGGGCGCTGAGAAGGGAATCCCACTCGAACCCGGTCGGATCGCCCACTGTCGCGCCGACGAGCAGCCCCTCCGATGTGACCGAGAGGATCACTTCACTGATCGGTGCCCGGATCTCCTGATCCCCGACGACGACCGTCACCCACGAGCCCAGCAGCCATGTGCTGCCGAATCCGTCAGCCATGTCCGCACTCGGTACGATCTCTAGCGACGTGATGACCGCGCCTTCATCGGCCAGGACTTCCAGACCGGCTTGTAGCAGCTCGGCGTCGTCATTAGTGTTGCGCTGGTCCACGAACCGTTCCGACCGGCCCCAGATGGCAGCAGCTGCCAGTGACGCGGCTGTCGTGACTTCGATGATCTTCCGCGCGGTACCCTCGCCCTGCCCGGCAACGATGACGTGCGTCACACCGGGACCTGTGAAGGCGTACTTCACCGACGAGAGCTGATTGTTTTCCACGTCCCACCGCTCAGAAGCCGACACGTCCAGGCGTTCCGACACCTGAAATTCGAGACCGTCACCCACCTGCACCACATCGAACAACAGACCGGAGCCGGTGCCGATTTCTTGCAATAGCTCCAGCAGGTTTTGGAACCGGGGAGATTTTGTCAATGTCGGCCCACGCCCCAGGTCTGTGCCCAGAGTCAGCGCGGCGACCCGGCGTGCGCTCGGCGCGCTCGGGCCGATATTCGCGGTCACGAAGGCGCGCATCAGGGTTTCCGCCGCGGCCCGCCGATAGTCCGTAGCCCGCGACTGCGACGATGCCTGTGCCGACACCAACGCCGGATTCGGGTACGCCTGCGCCCGCTTCACGACCGCCATGTCCGAGATGCCCTCAATCGTCCACGTTCCCGGAGGGTCATCGGCTGATTGCGTCTGCGCGGCGTACGTCATCGGCCCCGACAGGATCTTCCCGTGCGTGCCGGTGACCACAATCCCTGACGCTGGGCGGCGCAGCACCGCACACAACTCGTGCGGAACCTCGATACCGTCCTCGTTGATGTACGTGGCCGGCAGCTTCACCGACCACGAACCCACCTCGTTCTCGCGCGGCACGCACACGAAGTTAGTCAGGTCAGAATCGACCAGCTGCCCGATCCGCACGAGGTCAGCGCCGCGTACCTCCACAGTCAGATCGGACGCGTCCATTAGTACACGACCTCTCTGCGCGGCTTGTAGAAGCCCTGCACCGTGGACTGATTCACCCGCACCCGATCAAAGAGAACGGACTCGGACGCATCCGCTGTGCCAGCCCAGCCCGCACCCTCGAACGACCCATCGAAAAACACCGTCCGGGCCGGGGACGCGGTGACGATACCGAGCGACGCCGCGAACGTGTCACCCACCGCCCAGCTCCGCCCGCCGACGACATCGACAGACGCCATGAACCGGAAACCCACCGTGCCCTCGGGTGCCGGATCCAGATCGGTACTATCGACGCCGACGACCACCGGAGTGTTCGCCGGCAGTTCGACAGACCCGCCAAGGGTCAGCGGCCCGACCGGTGCGCCGGCATAGTCCACGAACTGCGTCATCACCCGCACCGTCTGCGCGACCGACGACAACACCGACAAGCTCGCAGACAGCACATCACCAACCGCAGCTGGCACCTGCACCTGCACGGCCGCCTCAGGGGTAGAAGCCGCCGCCCACGTCAACGCGAGAAAGCCAGCATCCGAGCCGTAGAACCCGGTCGCCGTTCGCGCCAACCCCGCACCGAACGCCTGCCAACCCTCAGCAGACACCCGCAACGACGGCGACGTGACCCGGTTCGTCTGGATGATGTCTGTCGTCGGCTCCCACCCGCCGGGGCTCGCGTTCGCCATTTCGATATCAACAACCGAGATTCCTGCCGGCAAGCGTGGAAACTTTGGAGCAGGCCCGAGATCGGCGTACCGATTCGCCCCGGCCTGATCGAGCACCTTCACGCCCGTGGGTGTTCGCACAATCGTGATCACTTCACCCGACTGCAACACGGCCTCGAAGACGAAACCGACCCCGTTGATACTGATCGGAGTTGGACCACCCGGCCCCGTAATCGTCCACGAAATATCCGAATCAACATCGCCCGGATTCTCCAACGTAATCGAGCCAATCGCCGCCGACCGAGAAACCGGCAACTGCGCCAGATTTGGGAGCAGGCCCACGCCTGACGACTCATTCGCCACACTGAAGGAGAGAGCGTCGCGCGCTGTCCAGAATGGGGCCGGGCACTCGATGGAGATGAGCGACTCTGCCATTCGCGGGCCGGATGCCGTTCCCGACAGCTCAAGTCCACTGAGATAGACGAACGGCAACTCGAAGGTACGTCCATCCGCATACTCGGCGACCAGCAGGGGTAGGGGTCCCCCCGCGCGAGGAACGGCGATGCTCACCAGGCGCTCATACAGCGTGCCAGTGGCAGTCCGATCGGCACCCCGCACGAAGACATGCAGATCAGCTAGTCGACTTTCAGTTCGAGTGCCGCGATACGACGCCCCCACCCCTGAGCCACGAGTCAACCGCGACACCTTCTGAGCGACCCCAAGCCCGCTCGTCTTTTCCCCGAGCAGGAACTCCGAGTCGCGTCCGGTTACGAGTTCGATTCGACCCGACTGGGATTCCAAGAAGATTTTCAACGTGTCCTCGCTTTCAGCTGGGGGCCGAGCTTGAATAACTCCTCGGCACTCGAAAGCCCCGGTGTTGCAAAATTGTTGTAAGTCAGCTTGATGTCACGTTCAGATGACGTGGTGGTTAGCGCTGAGGTATCTACCCGAGGGGAGAATGCTTTCGCGTTGACCATCGAGCCGAGTTTCGCGGTCAGGCTGGGTTCAGCCGCGGTAAGCCCGGCGCCGAACTGATCACCGACCGCTTGCCCCGCCTCGAGCACCTTGCGCCAACCAGATCCGGAAAACTGGCCGCGCTTGGCCGGCGAGTGCGGGAAGAAGTCGGCCACGAAATCCATAGCGTTGCCTACGGCGTCACCGATGCCCCCGAGCATGCTTTCTATGCCGTCGATGAAGCCGCCCATGAGGTCTTTACCGGCGTCCAGCAGGAAGTTGCCCATGTTTCCAAGAGCGCCCAGGACCCTGCCGGGGAGATCGCGGAAGAATCCAATCGCGCTATCGATTCCGGTCGACACGGAGGACCCGATATGCGACATTGCCGTTCCGAAGAATGCTGTGATCTTGCCCCAGTTAGAAATGAGGATGCCGAGTGGAGTGAATCTCAGGAACAGGTCCAGAAGAAATGCCACGGCAGCCCCAAAAGCAGCCTTGAGGCCTTCCCAGAATCCGAAAAAGAAGGCGACGATCTTGTCGAAGTTCGTGATGACGAGACCAAGCGGGGTGAACCGCAAAAACAGATCCAACAGGAATGCGAACGCGATAGCGAAAGTGTCCTGTACGCCCCGCCAGAATCCCGCTAGAAACGCCACGATCTCATCGAAGTGCGCGATTATAATTCCCAACGGATGGAACTTGAAGAAGAGATCAAGCAAGAACGCGATAGCCGTTGAGAACATTCCAGTGATATTTGCCCACGTGTCCGTGAAGAACTGAATTATTGCGTCGAAGACAGCGACCGTTGCGGCCTGAATATTCGTCCACGTATCGGAGAAGAATGCAGCCAGGGCCGTGAATGTAGCCGTCGCAACGAGTTGAATATTTGCCCATGCCTCAGTAAGGAATCTGCTGAAATTAGCCCAGATTTCCTGTCCAAGTTCCGTCTGGGTGAAGAACCAGATCAGGCCGGCTACGAGCGCCGCAATCGCGATCACGATAAGCGCAATCGGGTTGGCAGTCATGGCTGCGTTGAGCGCCCACTGTGCAGCCGTAGCTACGCCGTGCGCGACCGCGAGCACCCCGGTCTTGACCGCCAGCGCACCAGTGACGACTGCACTCCTGATCTTGTGCCCGGTGCCCAGCAAGAGCTGAGCATTAGCGCTAAGCAAGGGCGGGGTGGCCGCGCGGTTGACGATGTTCGCGGTTCCCTGAGCAGCCGTAGCGCCCCGAGTTGCAGCGGCCATCGTGAATAGTGCTGCCGAGTTGAGAGTGGACGTAGCCAGTTGCGCCGCCTGAATCGGCAGGGATAGCAGAGACGCGACGTTCGAAGCCGTCTGAGCAGTCTTGTAGATCACGAACGCCGCCGCGATTCCAATGATCAGGGGCGCGATAATCTCGCTGTGGTCACCGAGCCAGACCAGGGCGCCCGTGAACGCCTCAATGATTGGCACGAGCGCGCCGATACCCGCTGAGATCATGGCGCCCACGGTGCCTGCGATCGCTCCAATACCCTCGGCAACAGCCGCGAAAACAGGCATTAGCGGGCTGAGCGTTGCCCCGATGGACCCGAATGAATCCCAGATCGTGCTGAAATCGCCCGTGCTGAACGCCGCGCCAACCTCGGAGAAGAAGTCGCCGACAGCGGTACGGAGATCCAGCAGGAAACCGATTACCGGAGAGTCTTCCTCGACGTTGAACGCGCGGTGCATAGCGCCGGTGAAGTCGCCGTTTACGAGCAGGGCATACAGGCCGGTGATACCGTCGCGGATCGTCAGGATGACGTTGACGACCGGGTTGTCTTCCTCGATATTGAATGCATTCCGTAGGCCGGTGGTGAAATCACCCTTGGCAACGAGGTCGTAGACACCCTGAAACCCACCGATGATCTTGCTGAAATCGATGGTGTCGATCCATCCGGCGAAAGCGGCAATGGCCGGGGTCATTTTGCCACTGAACTGCTCAGATAGCGGAGTGAGTGCGACTGTCAATCGCTTCACCGCCCCCGAAATGGCCGTGAAGAGTACGGGCGCACCGTCGACCGCCGAGCCCACAAACATGGCCCCAAGCTTCGACCACGCTGCGCCGACGTTTGCCCAGGCGCCGCGAGCCGTTGCGCCGGAGGACAGTGCAGCCCCGCCGACGCCGGCCTCGAGCGCGGACTGGAACCGGGCGAAATCAACCTCGCCCTTCGTGACCATTTCAGACGCTGCCTCAGTAGTTACGCCGTACTCATTTGCAACCAACTGGAGCAGCGGGATCTGGCGGGTCTGGAACTGCTGCAGGACCTCGGTGGTCAACTTGCCGTTTGTAGCGACCTTGTTGACCATGTCGCCCATTTCGGACAGTGATGCCTTACCGATGGTCGCGGCGTCAGCGGTGAGGCGCAGCGTGCGCGTAAGAGCTTCACCAGGTTTGATACCAGCCGCTACAGCGGATGCCGCGAGGCCCGCAGCCGCATCAAGCCTGAACGCCGTACCTTCGACAGCCACCAGCGCGTTGTCCATGATCTGGCTTACAGTCTCTGCTGAGTGCCCCAACCCCGTCAGTTGCGCTTTGGCGTCCTGAAGGTTGAGCGAGCGGCTCAGTCCGGCGCCCGCCACGGCAGCGATCCCCGCAATCGCAGCACCGACACCGACAGCGATGCCTGCGCCAATGCCCTTGACTGCGTTGCTAAACACATTGCTGAAACGCGAGCCTGAATCGGACGCGGTTGCATCGACCTCAGAAACCACCGTCGTCCGGAAGTTCTTGAAGCTTGGGAAGATGGCAACGTCAGCGGTTCCAACGGTCGACATGGCAGCTCCTATCAGGGATTAGCGAGCGAACGCCGACCGGCGCTCAAGTGATGCGCGCAAGGCGGCGCGTTCTTCGGGTGTGACGTCTTCGACGGCCGCGACCTTGGGCCAGGGGAATGGCAGGTCGAACGGGTCCTTCTGGATCTTCGAATCACGGCTCGAGTTCATGAATGCGGCAGCGTGCAGCCCCGTCATAAATTCGCCGTACCCGGCGGCGAAATCCCACCCGCGCATATCAGCGCCAAGGTGAGAGCCGTAGTCCCGCATGAGTCCGTCAATCAGATCGGACGCTTCATCGAATGGGATGCTGCGCCCGATCTCGGAAAGACTTACTCCGAATCGGTGTCGGAAGTCGTATCGGAGGGCCGCTCTGTGCTTTCCGACGAAGCGATAGAGGGCACGGATTCCCCCAGGCCCATCCCCAGACGGCCGCCGATCGCCTTCGCGAACTCCATGATGATCTTGTAGGCCTCGACACCATCGGTCAGACCCTCGAGACGCGCCTTGTCTTCGGCGTTCACGATGTCGTTGAGAATGTGCCGCGGCAGTGCTTTCGGCTCAATGTCCTCCATGTTCATGAAGAGTTCGAGCTTTTCGAGCGAGATGCGGAGGTCGAGCGAGACTTCGCCGTCGCCGGTCTGGCACTTCAGGTGGTTCTCTACCACGAGAAAGTCAGGCTTGGGGCCGGGAGTCGGAGCGGTTTTTGCGGTTGCCATGATGGCCTTTCCGGTAAGGATGGGTCGATGGGATGAAGCGGGCAGGGGCTCCCATCACGGTCCCTGCCCGCGGTGAAGCGGGTTACGCGGCTCGCGTGTATGCGAACGAGTTGGACGTGCCGTATGCGGTCGTGACCGTAATCGCAGCCGAACCGGAGGTACCGGACGGCATGACGGCCGTGATCGACGTGGAGTTGACCACGCTGAAGCTCGTTGCGTTGGTCGCCCCGAACTTGACTGCGGTGGCCCCGGTGAATCCGGTACCAGTGATCGTTACCGTCGCGGCCGTCGCTGCACCAGACGGGCTGGCGGCGGTCACAGTCGGCGCAGTGCCAGACGATGCAGGAAGCCACCATTCACCGATGTGGTCGTTGTTCAGCGATGCGGAACGCTTGGCAGCGCACGTGAGCTCGGTGCCGTTGACGGCGCCACGCTCGGACTTGTCGACCTTCGCGCCCGTGACGGATACCTCAGCGATGCGGCGACGAATCGCGCCCGACTTGAAGATCTCTTCGGTGAAGGCGACGAACTCCATGGAGTGCCCGCCGGCGTCGATAGTGAGATAACCGTTCGCGTCGGCGGTCTTGCCGTAGGACAGCTTCCGCACCATGGCGTCGTACTGCGCGAGCTTCAGCACGAGGGTCGCGTTTGCGAGGCCCGAGGGGATCGAGTAGCCGTCCTGGTAGAACTTGATCGGGTCGCCGTCCGGTTCGAGAGTCCACTCGAAGCCGCCGTCCTCCGTGAGGAGACCGGCCTTGACGAAATCGACGGGGAGGACGAACCCGGGCAGGGCGCCCTCCGTGGAGGTGGGAAAAACTGTGCCCTTGGGGGCGAAACCGGCGAAACCCGTTACCGGGATTCCAACGGCAGTGACGTCATTTCCGAGGCTGTCAATGGACATGTTTGCTCCTTAGAAGCGAAAATGCCCCCGGTGACCGGAGGCGGTGAGTGTTGGAATTCGGTTACAGCGGGGTGCCAGTGACGGCGAGAACGAGGGTGATGTACTGCCTCGCCATGGGCTGCAGGTCAGCGACGGCGAACGGGCCCTGCGATGAGATGACGGCGGCGACCGGATTGCCCGGCTCGAGGCCGGGGATCTGCGAGCGCAAGGCATGAACCATGAGCGCCAGATCGATCGCGTCCTTCGGGTTCTCTTTGGTGCCGGCCAGGATCGACAGACCGACATCCTTGTTGGCGCTGACCACCGAGGTATCGGGGCCGCCGTCGACGCGCACTATCAACTGCCGAGCATCATCCGTCTCGCGAATGGTGACGACGACGCCCTGGCAGTATTCCTCGGGCCGTGCAGCGAGCGCAGCACGAAACCATGTGGTGAGAAACATCGACAGGTCGGCGTGGATAACCAGCGGATCAGCCACGAGCCACGTACCGCAGAGCATTGACGAGGTTGCCCGTCTTGGACTCGACCAGAAACGTCTTCCAGTCGGTGCCGGTAACGATGGCGAAAGCACGGTTCGAGGTTTCCCGCATCCGCACCACGATGCCGTTCCGGTAGTTGCCAGTATCGACCGGGGCAGTCATGCGCGCCACGATCGCGACCTCATCAGCAACGTCCTTGACCAGACGCCGCACGCCGGCCGACTTGCCCATTTCTACGAAGAATGACTCGTTGAATTTCACCCGAGCACCTCCGTCAACGGAACTTCTTGGACCGGTTGCCACCCCGTGAATGGGTTCGTGTCGGCCTCAGGGATAGCCTCGACGGTGTACGTGCGAGCACCCAGGCGAACCCGGTCACCCTCCACGACATCCGCCTCAGGCGGGCAGTACAGGCTCTTCTCCGAAAGGATCTGAGTCCGCGTGGCACTCGACACGGCCGTGCTCGACGACGAAGCAATGAACGCGCCGTCGACGGAGATCGTCAGTGCATCGGACCACGGGCCCTGAGTGGTGGAATCAGGGTTGTACGGGTCCGTGATCAGCTTGCGCCGGTCGCAGAGTACCGACTGGCCGGCGGCGAATTCCATCAGGTCGCCGGTTGCGCGCGCGACTTGCGCACGCGCTTCTTCGGGACAGGCTCGGGCGCGGGCTCCGAACCCGCGAAGAACCAGCCCGTCGCGAGGTAGGCGTCCACGGAATCATCGGGGACGATGACGGTGTAGCCATTGAGGTTCTGCAGAGCAGCCATTCGTGGAATCCTTCCGGTCAGATTCGATATGCATCGAGCGTGAGCATTTCGCCAGCCATAAGCGGAATAGACAGCGGGACACCGCCCGGGCCCGTCGCGTACTTCACGTTCGCGGGGCCGACTGCCTGAGCAGCGATGCCCGCCGGTGAGGATGCTGCACGCGACACAAGGGCGGCGATTACGCCGGCCACATCATCCGCGGCCTCATACCCGTGCGTGAAGGTGACCTCTATGGCGCCGAGCTCGTCCGACCAGCAGCCGCGCGTGAGCTCGAGCATGCCCTTCTCAGATTTCCGAACGGTTGCCGTCACGTCGATTCCATCGTTGAGCACGCTCACGACGTCGGTGACCCTCTTGGACGGCAGCAGCAGCGTCTTGCTGCCGTTGCCGTCCAAGGTGATCGACTCGGTAATGATGGGCGCGACGTGCCAACCGCAGTAGCTCCGAACGGTCTGATTCGCGGCTTTCAACCAGAACGCCTGATCGAATGCCTGAGCTCCGATGATTGCTGGAAGAGTCACGCCCACCAACTCCTACTTCGTCGCCGGGGTGGCGGCCTTGTTCAGCGGCGTCTTGGACTTTTCGGCCTCAGCGGCAGCGAGCACAGCAGCCTCTTCGGCAGCGACCTTCTCGGCCTCGGTCTTCGCCGCAGCCGCTTCAGCCTCAGTGAGCGCCTTTGCTGCAGCGATTGCCGCTGCGTCGACCTTGACGTGCACGGTCTCAGCGGCAGCCGGGCTCTTGCACGCCTTCGCGCCTTCGGGCTGCTTGCCTTCGTCGAACTGCCACGTCGAACCGCGGTACTCGTAGTTTCTCAAACCCATGATGGGCTCCTTTCAAAAGTTAGGGCGGGAGGGGCACGAACCCCTCCCGCGGAGTGGAGCTAGATGGCGGGGGTAACCGTGATCTTCACGAGACCGGCCGGAACGCGGGTGGCGAGCGCGGCGCGGCGCTGGGCGCGCAGGGTTACGCGGTCGTTGATGAAGTCGTCCTGATTGGAGTTCGTCATCTCGACGCGCACGCCGCCCTTGGTGTAGAGCGTGGCTGCGTCCTGGAACGCGCCGACGAGCGCGGTGCCGACGGGCACGAACGGGGAGACGACGATCCGCAGACCATCCCAGAGGGACGATCCGTCGATGACTGCGCCGTTGCCGTACGCGCCGGAGAAGAATCCACCGCCGTAGTACTGGCCGTTGCTGTCCTTCGCCTTTCGCATGGACACGAAGTCCGCACGGTTGAGCAGCACGGCGTCAGCCGAGAGCCCATCCGTGTTGGTTTCGATGAGCGTGGTCGCGTCGAGGATTGCCTCGGCGAGCGGGACACCCGTGGCCGTGGCGGTCAGCGTCTGCACGCCCGACACGTTGAGCAGGCCGGTGAGGTGGGCGCCGGTTCCGTTGCCGGTCAGTACCTCGCGCTCGATGGCGCGGGCGAGGCGGCGCACGAGGCGGCCGTCGATCTCGCCAGCGAGCAGGGCGAGGTCTTCGAAGTACTCGTCGGTGACCTTCGTGTAGCCCGCGAGGGTACGCAGGTACGCGATCTGCGGCGTCGGGTCAGCGATGTGCAGCTGCGCCTTCGTGCCATTTTCGAGAACCGCGTCGACATCGCCCTCGATAGCACCCTCGATGAAGTACTGGATCGCACTTCCGATGGTGATCGTTCCCTGACCCAGCATGCTGGAGACGGGGGTGAGGTCCTGTGCGCCGCGCACGAGAGTGCGGTCGGTCTCCACGAGGAACGCGTCGAGCGGGCCCACCGCGCCGCCGCCGGTCACCTGCGTATCGATCGCCGCCTTGAACTCGGTCTTGGTGGAGACCCCTGCGCCCTTGACGCCACGGGTGCGTGCCAGGGACTCGACACCAACGCTCTTGATGAAGTGTTCGCTGAGGGATTTGGCCTCAACCTCGCCGGTAGCGCTGGCTGCGGGGGCTTCCTCACGGAAGAGCCCCTTGATGTCGGCGAACGACTTCTCGGACCGGGCGACGCGCTCGAGCTCGGTGTCGAAACCCTTGACCTCGGTGACCAACCCGTCGAACTGGGTCATCTCCTCGTCAGTGGCCGACCGGCCGGCGGTCTTGGCGCCGTTGATGATTGCTTCCGCTGCCTTGAGAGCAGCGGCACGCTTTTCCTTGAGGGTCATTTCTGATCCCCTTCCTTGCCCAGGAGGGCATAGATAGTGAGTTGTGCCGTCATGTCTCGAAGTGCGGGCGCGCCGGTCGGTTCCTCGGACTTGACCCGTGTGGGTTCCTCGTCCTTGACCTCGGGGGCACCGGATGACTTCTCGTCACTTGTGACCGTTTCGAGCACGTGCCCGAGCGCTGCATGAGCAGCCCGGACATCGCCCTCGCTCTGGGCCGACAGGGGCCGGCCAGACTTGATATCCGCAATCAGCAACTCGGTTGCCGACTTGACGGAAAGAATTTCAGTTTCCTGATTTGCCCCGATGGGGACCACGGAGACCTCGTGAAGCTTCAGCTTCCGGAGTTCGTAGTAGAAGCCCTTTTCTTCGGAGTCGACGTAGGCGCCCTCGATGATGTCGTAGGCGAAGCTCATCATCGTGACGCGGCCCTCGCGCAGCAGCTTCTGGGTCTGCTTGGCGTTATTCGTCTCGAGGTCGAGCTGCACCCGGACGAGCAGGCCGTGATCGTCTTCCTTGGCCTCGACGGTGACGCCGATGTTCATGTACGGGTCGTTCATCTGATGCGCCCAGTAGCAGGGGACGCCGGCGCCCTTCGGCCCGTACTCGGCCAGGGAGTCAGCAAACGCCCCCGCGATGATGATGTCGCCGTAGCTGTCCTTGTTTCCAAAGACGGCCGCGTACCCTTCGAACTGGCCCTCTGCGAGCCCGTCTGCCTTCAGGTCGACGGTGAATGATTTGGTCTTCATGAGCCCTCCTTCGGGCATAAAAAAGCCACCCGGGTGGGTGGCCTCTTTCGGTAGATTCTTATTCGACGGGTGAGAGCAGTTCGCGCTCGGCCGCATCGTTCGCGAGCCGCGCATATGGTCGAGCCGTGTACTCGGGGACACCCGATTTCACGAGGTCATCGATCAACTCGCGGTCCCACCGGGCGCGATCCCAAAAGTCAAGAACGCCGGCGGCCTTTTTGGAGGCGACGACCTGGCGTTGATGTTCCGTGAACTTCACGAGTACGTCAGCGAACGCCTTGCCGTCTTGCGGGGATGCCTGGCCGCCCACGAGCACGTTCAGCGGCACGATCAGCTCGTCGGTGCCGTCGATGTGAGGCAGGTTCATGCGGGCGCGACCTTCGGCCCGGCTCATCCATGGCCCACCGACTGCAGTCGACATGACGTCGGCCTGCTCTTCGAACGATCCGCGCATCTTGGCCTCGATATTGGCTTCGACGTAGATCTTGGAATCGGGTTCGATGAGAGCGACCAGCGTGGAATTGAGCAGCTGCTCCCAAGCGAAGATGTACGGGCCCAGCGCAGGACCGTACAACATCTGCTTGAACGCCTTGACGTTGGCGAAGGTGCCCTCGCGGGCCCCGACCAGCTCGGGGGCGATGAAGTAGGCCGAGCACACTTCGATGTCCGAAAGTCGGCGACCTTCGAGGTCGTTCGTGTCCCGAGGTCGGAACGCGTTGACTTCCTTGTACTTCATGCCGTCTTCGAGGACCGGAGTCCCACCCGACTGACCGCCACTGCCGGTGAATGCACGCCATGAGCGAGTGAACCGGTCACGCGCGGTCTCGGAGGACCACGGCTTTTCGCGCTCGAGCACGCCGGGGATGCGCGCGCCATTCTTCCAGACCGATCGACGGTAGGCCACCGCCTCCTTCTGCTCGCTGAGCAGGTCGCGGAGAGTGCGCAGCGGCGATGTGCCGTTGACCCCACGCTCTGAATAGCCGACATCGATGAGGAATTCGGAAGGATCGAAGTCCTTGGACTGGCCACCGGTGCCGAGAATCTTCACGCGGCGGATCTGGCCGAACCCATCATTGAGGAATCGGACCGAAACAGCTGGGATTCGCACGAGCTCGAACCCGTCATCGTGGCTTAGGATCTTCGCGCAGTACTTGTCATGGACCAGTCCGTCGATGAGCAGGCTCTCCCAGAACCGATAGGGCGTCATTCCCGGCGCCCGCGACGGCCGGCGCAGCAGATCAGCGAGCTTTCCCTCGGTGACACGCACTCGGTCATCGTCGGATCGGCGCTCGAAGATGTGCAGCGGCACCGAAGCGATGTTGCGGGCGACGAACCCGACTACCTTGCGGATGGAGGGCTGGTTCTCCCAGGCGGGACCGTACTGGCTATCACCGCCGAGCATGAGGTTGCGGTCATCCTGCACTTCGAAACCGAGCGGGCCCGAGGTGCTCGCCCACGTGCCGATCGTGCCCAGGCTCTGGAATGTTGCCGCCATTACGTCACCTGCACATAGTTGATCTTGGAAATCGGAACGATGACCACGCCGTCGACCGGATACGGCGATGGGCCGCCGACAGACTCAACGTCGCGCAGCGTCATCGACGAGCGAGTGGCCGAATCGACGACACCGCGGAGAGACGCGCTGTCGCTCACGACGATGACGCGCTGGCCAGTGAGCAGCTTGAACTCGCGCATGCGGGCTCCTTTCAGGTCAGAGGACCAAGAGGTCGTTTTCCTCGTAATAGCTTTCGGTTGAGTCGGTGGCTGGCAGAGTCTCGAGGCCGTAGAGCGCATTCGAAAGGGCGACGAGCGGGGCGATGTCGACGACGGATGCCGTGCGATCCCACACCTGGACCTCGCCGAGGCGCTTGGTCACACCGCCCGATACAGCCATGTTGAGGATCGGCTGCGAGCGGTGGCGAATAGTGCGGTCACGGATGCGGTCTCGAGTGCGCCCAGCGCTCGACCCGAGGGCGGTGCCGGCTATCTCAATGATCGTGATGCCCGCTTCGCGCAGCGGCTCGACGAACTCGGCAGCCGCACACCCGCGGGACTGGATGGCCACGTGGGTGATACCGAACTCTTTGCATACTGCTACCGCGACGGCCGGCGCCCAAAGCATTCCCGCGCGCATCACGATGACCTCGCCGTGAATGAGGCCGTCCGGCCGGTACCCTGCGATAGCCATGAACGTCATCGCACGTGAGGGCATCGAGGTATCGATGCCGAGAACAAGCGGAGAGTCGTCGGCGAGCATGGAACCCGCTGAGAACTCGTCAGGCTCATCGGCGCAATCGATCCACGCGCCGTTGTCGAGGTAGGTAGCTACGGCGGCCGTGACCCACTGGCACAGCACCTCAGTGCGGTACTCGCGGTCGGGCATGCCATCGCGGTCGGCACGGATCGAGTCGAGAGTGATGACGCCATGCCCGATAGAGGGGTTGGCCTGGAGGATGCCGGCCACGTCGTCAGGGGCGCAATCCTCAGGCGCCGACCACTCGAAGATACCGAGGCTCATGTCGTGCCCGTTGGCGAAATCTTCCAGATCCTGAATGCCAGACTCGACCATCGAATCCCATGCGGCGATGAACTCCAGCGCAGCCTTGCGCTGATGCAAGAGGACCAGAGAGCCCGCGTCGCCAGCGTTCGATATGCCGATGAGCTGCGAGTTGAAGACAGCCTTCGTCGTCTGTGAGATCGCTGCCCAGGCATCCCACGTTCGTTGCTCGCGCAGTTCATCCATGATGACCCGAGCGGCAGACTTGCCACGGCCGGCGCCACGGTTGGCCGCGCGGATCTCGTAGACCGTCTTGCTCTTGAGGATGAGTGCTTCGAACCCGTGCGAGCCGCTGATCTTGTTCGTCCCGCCACTGAGTGCAGGAATCGAGTCATCATCGAGCGGGTCGCAGAACCGGCCGACTGCCGCCCACGCATCCCGGGCGATGTCGAGGTTCTGCGCCGTGCCGAGCACCTTGAAGTCGCGGGGGTGCACATCTTCGGGGAACCGGTCAGAATCAACGAATAGCCACCACGCGGCGAGCACGGTGATCAGTTTCGTCTTACCGTTCTGCCGAGCGACGAGGCCGATTACCCGTTTGAATCGGTAGGTGCCATCATCGTGAATCTCGAGGGCGTGGATCAAGAAGAAAATCTGCCAAGGGTAGAGCGTCACACCGAGGATCATTTGAGCGAAGTCGACGACCTCGAACCCCATCGACGTTGCACGCGTCAGCGGCCGGAGAGGCTTCGTCCAGATGCGCGGTTCCTCGAAGCCGTAGACGACGTTACGCGGATTGCTGCCGCTTCTCTGCTTGCTCGCGCTTGAAACGCTCAAGTTCGTTCTCAACCTTCGGCGCGGGGAGCGGCCCGCCCTTTGGCTCCAAAGCCTTACGACCTGCAGGTGTGAACCCGAGCTGGTCGCAGTACTTCAGATATGCGGAGATTGAGACGTTGTCGTTCTGAGGGACGGAAGGCCGGGACTCGGACTGGGCAGCATCATCGAGAGCGAACTCGACAATCACGTCCCACGCCTGGATCTTTCGAGCCAGAGCCCGCAAAGCCTCCACAGCGCCGGCGTCAATGGGTTTTAGGCCCGCAGCCTCGATTGACATTTCAGTCGCAGCGATCAGGTCCATGACTCACCGTCCTTTCTCGCATGCGCGTGACCCCCTCTAAAAGTTGGGGAGAGAGGAAGCCTCAAGTGGGGAGGTAGTCCGCCGATTCAGACTTTTGAAATCTTGACGCCCCTACCCCCGGGTGGTGAATCCGTCTTTGGGATAGGTCACACAGGCTTTGATGATGGCTTCAACGCTGATGCTGATGCCCATCTGATCCATGTGGTCGACGTGGGCTGCATGCCAGCGCTCTACCTGCCGGCGCACGACTGTCGGGTGTCTAGACAGGGTTCGTTCGACTGCCCGAGCGATGAGCCGTGAGCTACAGCGCTCACGCGTGTAGGTGACGATGGCACGCGGGCTTGTGGCGGCAATGAGGTACTGGGCGATGAGGACACCGCGACGGATCCTTCGAGCGTGTCGCGCGTTCATGGCGTGAGGACGATCATCAGGGCGGGCAGGCTGCGCAGGTTGAGCAGTTGGGCGAGCACGTGGTTCGATTCGTCCAGCGCGTACTGCTTGGCGCCTTCACCGCGTGGGCCACCTCGCTGCTCGCGCAGGACGCGGTAGCTCGTGACCTCAGTCTTCGTCAGGCCATGGTTGAGCATGTGCTCTTCGGCCATATGCATATCGAGGGTGCAGAGTACGCGGTCATTGACCATGCGTCCGTCCGGTTGCAGGTAACGTCGGCCATCCTTCACCCATTCGGCGGCGGCCGTGGTCTTGCCCGTTGCTCGCGCTCCGGTGATGACCTCGCTGGACGGCAGGTCCTGGCTGAACTGCTTGGCTTCCTCGATATAGGCACGCTGCCGGTCGAGCGAAGCCACTGCGTCTTTCAGATCGGCCATGGGGATAGGGCCGGGTCGAGCTGCAGCGTTGCGGGCCGCGTCGATGACTGCCTGCTCGAGTAAATCTAGCTGTCGGGGTGGGAGATGTGTGCTCATGACTCTCCCTGCAGCGACTGGCCGGCTTCGATGAGCGCAGCGCCGAGCCCATTCTGGATCCCTCCGAGCTCGACACCGGATGAAGTAGCGACCCCGGTGAGTGCGATGTCGAGCATGCCGACCTCTACGGGTTCACCGTCTGCGATCTGGATGAGTAGCTTGGCCTCGATGCTGCCGACGTGCTGAGCCATTACAGCACCACGTCCAATGTGGTGGTGCTCAGGATGACTCCGCCCGCTCCCGTAGCGGCCTTGATCCCCTCGGAGTCAGCGCGGCTGATCGAGTACTCAGTCGAGGAGACGCCATGGATCGAGGTCGGGATTTGTTCTGTCTCGACCTGATCTATGACGATTGCGAACGGGGTGCGCACGTACTCGCCCACGACTTCGCTGGGCAGTTCGAGGATTTGAATGCGAGCCATGATGGGTGGCCTTTCTCTGTTGGTGGTCTATGCCAGCCAGTCACGGCTGAGAATGCCGAGCCCGGGGCGTGGTGCTTTGTTGCCGCGCTCACGGTTACAGGACCCATGCGACGGCCTAAAGTTGGCGGGGTCTTCGTAGTGCTCGGGGTGGGTGCTCGCCGGGTAGTAGTGGTCAAGCTGAAAGGAATCTTCCCGGCCGTCCTCATCGAAGTTGATGGGCTGCCGGCACAGCCAGCACCGGGCGCCGATAGATCCGTCAGCCTGGGGTTCGCTCTCGCATTCCTCACGGAATACCCGCTTCAGCTCGCGCATGTTGCGGGTCGACTTATGGTGCTGGCTCACGGTCACCTCGCTAGGCTGTTGGGCATGAAATCTAAGGCGGAACGGCGTGCCACGTTTGAGCGGCGCGAGATCCTGCGGAAGGCGAAGTATGCGGAGGCGCTGGCCCAAATCGCGAAGGCGCGTGTGGTGACGATCACGAGCATGCAGAGGCGGTGGTGGAAGCCGTGACCCTGTTAGCCTGACCTGACATCTACCGTCGGGGGAATTATGTCTAAGATCACGCTTGCTATGGCCGCTGCAGCGATCCTGCTGCTCACCGGGTGCTCGTCGGCGGTTATCGTGCCTGACGTATCGGGCATGAACGGTGCCGATGCTCGGGATGAGTTGGAGGCGGCGGGCTTCGACGTCGAGTGGGATGCTTCAGGGCCCGTGTTTGTGGCGTCGAACTGGGATGCTGGGGCGACTGTGCCGGCGGCTGGCGAGTCCGTGGACGATGGCGCCGAAGTTGTGTTGTCCATCAGTAAGCCTGAGGTCGAGCCGCGCGAAGTGGAGGAAGTCGCACCCTCCGCTGAGCCGACGCTGGAGGAGACGCAGGCTCCCGTGGTGGCATCAGGAGATGTGACTCCCTCTGGACTGACGTTTAGCGCTTCGATCATTGCCTGTGACCAGTCGGGAGTCACTGAATTCCCCTATGGGTTCGACGCCGCCTGGCGGTGGGATGGCACTCACATTGTCGAGGGCGACACGATGTTCCTGAAGGCTGGAACAGAGGTAGTCAATCAGTTCAATGCTGAGATGCGAGTCACTGTAGAGTGCACAGTTTCTGGCACGAATGACGCACCAGTCGTGGACGCATTCAACGCCTACTGAGTTGGCGTCTGCGGTAGTTGCGATCGCGGGTCAGAGCAGCTTCCCGAGGGCGAACGCATCGACCAAGGCGCTGGTGCCGCTGGTAGTGGAAGCCACCTGCACCGACACGCTGTTTGCAGCGGGAGCGGCAATGACGATAGGTACGGAAGCAAAGTTTGCCGACTGTGCGCCGTTCGCCGAGCTTGAGAGTCCTGCCCCTGCCCGTGCATCAACACCTAGATAGATCCCTGCGGCCGGCGCTGAACTTGTGCCCGCGATAGAAATTTGTGCTGATGCCAGCCCGGGCACTGTGGTGCCCGCCGCAACCGAGCAAGAGACGGATGCCCCGATCTGTCCCGACCATGTTCTTCCGGCCGGAATGGTAACCAGTGTCGTTGCAACGGTTGTGATGCTGAATGATTTCCGGCCGGAAACAATGTCAGATGGGGTCGGCGCTGATGCGGCAATTGGTAGGGCGTAGGGTGTGCCGTCCGGGTTTGTGGCCGAGACAAGAGTTGAGATTAGTTTGTTTAGGAACCATCCGTCGCCGTCAGGATCGAGTGCTGCTGCTCTGGTAATGCGGGCCATGGTCTGCTCTCTCTCAAAGCTTTAGCTCCACCCGTGAGGATGAGCGCTGATTGGTTGGCGGCTGCGGTTTCGAACCGCCTACGTATCGGTTATCCCGGCGCGCTCCCAGTGAGCCGTACCGCCATGCTCCGGCGATTGGCCGGGGCGAGACTATGTGGTGCTGATGTTCAGCGCCAGCGTGGCTGCTCCGCGCTCGTCCTTGGTGATTGCGAGCGTGAGGCGCAGGCCGCGAATCTCTAGGCTGAGATTCGTTCGTGCAGGATTGGCGAGGTCGACGCTCATGCGGGAATGTCCAGCGCAAGAATCCCGTCAAGCATGGCCTGATGAGCGGCGAGTGCGGCGTCTGCGGCAGCCTTGTATTCGGCGCTCGTGGCGGCGTTCGTGAACCGTTGATAGCCTGCGATGCTGCGCGCGGATTCGGCGTTGTTGTACCGGACGAATAGGGCTACGAGGTCCGTGCGGGTCGTCTCGCTCGCAACCGGCCTGAGCATCGCCTGAACCGCCTTGCTGCGGGTCATCAGCGTGCCCGGCTGACGTAAACGGGCGGGGTGAACACGGGCGACTCGGGCGTGATCATCGCGGCTAGGTACTTGCACCAGCTCAACGAGTTGCCGGATGCGGAAATGCTCGTGAGCCACGCGCCGCTTTCGGTGGGCGTCTGGGGCGAGTCGCCGTTCGGGAGTAGTACCTGCCACCAACCGGAGACGCCGACGACCTTCTTGATCATCACGCCGTCTGCGCGAATGTACTGGCTGCGTCCATCGTTGGCCCAGGTGAGGTCTTCGCGGTGTGCACAGTTCTGGGCGACTATGGTGTGCTCGTGGTTTTGTGTCGTTGTCATGTCTTTACTATACAACAGTTACTAGACACTTGTCTATATCTACTTCGGTAATATCCTCTGTATGCTGACACTATGACTAACCGTGAAGCCGTGATCGAAGACCTCCAGTACATCGGCGCCTACGACTACAACAAGGATCGCGGCGAGCGAATCGAAACCGCGCGCCGCGAGAACATCACCTGGCGCGAGATCGCCCAGCACCTCGGCATGACCGAGACCGGCGTGCACAAGGCCTACGCGGCGTACATCGCCAAGCGCGACGCCAAGTAGCTAAAGCCTCGTCAACCTCGTGTTCGGCGTCGAACTGGGAGTTGTACGCTTCCTCGATCTCGTCGGGGTCGTAGGTCACGGCCGTGCTGGTTCCGGCAGGTGGGAGCAGTACGTGGCAAGTGAGATGCATGGATAGCGGCGGCCACACTCGGAACAGGTGCGCGGGTCAACCTTCATCGTCGCTCCGTCGCGTGATGTTGTTACGGAACATGGTGTGGCAGTAATCGAGCAGCCCGAGGGTGACGTGGCTGGCCTGGCCCTCCGCAACTTCACGGAAAAAGGAAGTCTGTTCGCCGTCTNAGGTGACGTGGCTGGCCTGGACCTCCGCAACTTCACGGAAAAAGGAAGTCTGTTCGCCGTCTTCAATATCAGCCATGGTGACGCCGGCCATTTGGAGGACGTACCCGGTGAGGATTGCGCCGTCCCATGCGTCACCGAAATGGGCGGCGATTGCGGCATCAAGGTCGCGCTTCGTCTGTGCGCTCATGGCCACCCCTCGAAAGTTGGTCGGCGGTAGCTGGCAACCCTGCCGGGTCTTCGCGCCAGTTGACACCCAGCACCGATCGATCAGTGTTGGGCCGCGTGCCGTCGAAGGCCACGCAAGATTTGTGGTGTCCACGCGGATCTAGGTACCCGTGGACTCTCGCCGTGGCTTTCACGCCCGCGAGCAGATGGTGGGTCATCAGCCTGTTTCCCCGCTCGAATGTCGATGATTGGCGGCGGGGCCAAGTGTGTGGCGCACGGGCATTCCCCTCGGTCCACCAAGGCTTCTCCCGTGCGCGCGGTGGGTCGCTACCCTGTGTTCGCTGAGCCACGAGGAATCGAACCTCGGTCTGCGGTTTTGGAGACCGCCGTGCTTGCCGCTGCACCATGTCCCAATGCGCCCCGATATCTACCGTCGTGGCTCGCGCGTGTTCAGTTGTCGCTCGATTCTTGCCGCCGGTGAGCTCCCGGTGTGCGGCTGCAACCTTTCGGCAACAGTGGCAAGTGTTGGGGGCGGATGGCGGTGACTCAGGCTCGTAGGCCCTGCACTTCACCCGCCAGATCGTTTCTTCTTGCACCGGAGATCCAGTACCGGCATGACCAGGAGAGAGGGCCTGGCAAGAGGTTCCGGTCGCGACTCGCCGAGGTGGCCTATGAAAGGGCGTATGTGTGTCGGGGTGCGACCGAAAGCTTAAATGCAGAATGGCCGCGACCTTGGGGGAAGGTGACGGCCATTCTGAAAGGGTTGAACCGGAAGAAGTGACACGTATCCGATATCGGTACAATTATGCCACAAATTCACGCCAAACGGGTCAGCGTGCGGATTGTTCTTTCGCGTCGATCGCATAGGACAACTCACGCAGCCCGAAGACCGCTTCGCATGCCCGGCACTCGCCCTTGCCAGCCTCGATCATCTCGGGTCCGTCGTGGAACGTGAGCAGCAGTGGGCGCTGATACTCATTGCCGTCTTTCCACCATGTGCCAGCACCACACAGCGGGCATTCGTTGGGCAGGTCACGGGTTCGCGGCGGGTCGAACAGTCCCTCGATCTGCTTGGCCCACCCTTGCATTTTTCGCAGGTAGAAGCTGTGGTCTTCTCGGTAGCGTTCCGTCTGCGAGAACAGCACGTACCAGGATCGCAGCAGCGGGCCGGGCTTGTCCGTGGGGTGCGTGACGATCCCTGCACCCCTCGCCCACTCCTTGACCATCGTTGTGATCATGACGGCCGTGTAAAGGTTGCCGGCGTTGAGCATGTTCCGCTCGTTGGCTAGCGCGCCACCTCCACCGATCCCGACCGTGCCCCGGATGGCGTCTTCGAGCCGGTCGAGCAGCGAGGGGAGCTCGACCGGTGAGACGCAGGTGATCCCGTTTTTCTCCTGCACGGTTTTCGTGGTTCGCGGTTTGGTCAGGGCATCGAGCGCGTCGAGCAGGTCAGTGGCCATTCGGTGTCTCCGTTCTTGATGGGGATCACCCATCGGTGTGGGTGCTGTTTCTCGATAGCGGGGCTGAGGTCGTCGGGCCCGATGCGCCTGCCTCCGATGCGCAGGGAGCAGATCGCCGCGGTGAGTTCGCTCATGGTCAGGCCGTTGATCTCGGATTGCTTGACGCGGATCTCGTGACCGCCACCGACCAGGGACGTGATCTTCAACCGTGGGATGGGCGCCGGCGGCTGGCCGGACTCGATTGCGCGTGCCAGCTCATCCCGTGCGGCGGTCATCCCGTCACCATTTCTGCGATAGGTCCCCATCGTCGGGTCAGTTCGTCCCACGACAGGTAGACCTTGCCGCCGTTCTTGTAGCCTTTCCAGTCTCCGTCGTGGGTGCGGCCCCAGCAGATGCTGTCCTCGCCGTCGGTGTCACCGTCCGACTCGCACACCGAGATGACTCCCTCAGGTTCGGAGTCGCCCAAGTCCCAGGCGACGAGGCGTGCGGCGGTCATGCCTGCACCGTGATCCACGGGCTGACGTTGCGGCTCACGATGGTGCACCCGGGGTAGTCCTTAGGGTGTGCATTCTCAAGCCATTTCTGCATGTGCCATACGGTCACGTGTCCAGTTATGTCGTCGCGATCCGCCCACTCAACAGTGGTCGGCGACTCCGCTTCGAGGGCTTTGATCGTAGCCAGCGCAGCTTTCGCGATGTCAGGCTCGGCGGTCGGGTGGTGCGCGAATAGGTAGTCACCAAGCGCGACGACGGTTGATCTGCCGTCTTCGGTCAGCATTTGGCTGGTCGGCGACTCAGCGGCTTCGAGCGCGGTTACCAACTTGAGCAGCAGGGGTCCTGCATCCGTCGCTCCGTAGTAGTCAGCGAGCTGGCGCGCCTCCGCTTTCAGTTCCGCGTTACTCATTGCTTTCCCGCCTCAACATCGATGTCCGGGATGATGTTTTCCGGCTTGAATATCACCCGGTAGTGGTAGACGCTCACGTCAACCGGTTCCATCTGCTCCACGAAGTAGGACACGTTGTCGCTTAGCCCGAGAAAGTGCTTCTTGTAATCGTCCGGGCCGAGCCTGCATGTCACTTCGAGCTGATCTCCCGTTTCCTGGATTGAGCAGCGGCCCTCAATGCTGAGCAGGTAGGTGTCGGTGATCCCGTTCAGGAACACGACGCGGCGCTCGATCTCGAACTGATCAGCCGACTTCGACAGGTTGTAGCTGGCCCGGTCTGCATCGCTCGTGCAGCCGGACAGCAGCAGAGTCGCCACCGCTGCCGTTGCCAGGGTCGCGATCAGTGCGGGCTTGCGGGTGGTCTTGATCATGATTGCTCGTCTCTGGCCTCTACGGCCGTTGTGTGGGTTGGTGGTGCCGGTTGTGCTGCGAGGGGCTGAGCGGGCGGCTGGCGGGCCGTCGCGACCATCAGCGAGGTGAGCTCGTCGCGCTCGGCGTCGGACAGCGACCGGAAAACGCAGGTCATGATCAACTGGCGCTTGCGGAATTCGTCCGGGCTCAGCTTTTTCAGCTCATCCGCCGACTTGCTCACGAGTCGCCCCCTGATGTTGCGGGCGACTCAGGGGCGGCGGGGATGCCACCTGCCCATGACTGGCCGTCCTCTTGGTCGCACTGGTGCAAGCCCTTATGGCCGGTGGCGAGACCGCAGACGCAAGGGTTGTCATAGTCCTGCTCGTCGTCGGGCCATCCTTGCCGCCCGCACGTCCTCATTCGTCGCCCCGCTTCATCTCTGCCCGCTTGTCGAGGGATGCCTGAGACTGCGGAAAGGTCCGCGTTTCGGTCCACGTCGGCGATTTCGGCAAACGCTCTGGTTCGGGCCGGTAAAAAATCCGCCCCAGAATCAGCGCGACCGCAATGATGACAAACACCAACCCGACGCTGGCCGCTACCATGCCGAATATCTCCCACGGGGTCACTGGGTGGCCATTTCTTGGATATAGTCAGCAGCCATATCGGCAGATTCGCCAGAGCATGACCGCGCCCAAGCAACTGCATCGACCATCGCATCGTTCCGGGCATCTGCAGCTACAGTCCGGTCGTGCTCGGCCAGCCACATGTCGAACTCGGCCCGGTTTGATGCGCGCAGACCGCTGAGGTCAGTGCCGCCTCGTGGGTCCTCACTCCGCCAGGCAGTCGCCAATGAGAACAGGTCGCGCACTCGCTCCGTTGATATCTTGGTTGTCATTGCTGCTCTCCCTTGATCTCTGCCCGCTCCACAGCCTCGGCGCGCTCGGCCTGAATCTGCCCAGCGCGACCCACGGCCCAGTTGTCGAGCTGAACCGCAGCCGCAGCGACCGCAGCCCAAAACCATTCGGCGTGCAGCGCGTCCACCTTGCGCTTCGCCACAACGAGGCTGGCCTTGTGTCGGAGTCGGCGTGCTTGGCGCGTGGTGCGGATGCGGCGGGTCACTGGGTGGCCTGAACTTCGCTGAGTCGCTGCTCGATGACAGCCTTGAATCCGAGCAACCCATGAGACGGGAACTGCACGAGCAAGTCGGTCAGCGCCTCCCGTTTCGCAGCCGCCACCACAGCAGTGATGCCGGCCGGGAAGTTGCCACGGCCAATTCCAGGCGAGTTCTCCCTGCTGGCCTCGTCATAGATGGTTTCGTAGTTGGTCATTTCGTCGCTTTCGTTGTGGGGGCTAAGCCCCGGTGGTCGTACTCAAGGGCGGCAGCTACGTAGTCGTAGACACCGCCTACGGTGCGGAGTGAATCGGCGGCGGCTGCGATAGCCGGCCATGTCGGGGCGGTCACCCCTGTCCCGATAGAGTGCGAAGCATGGAGATTCGATCGTGGTTGAGCTTGCTTTTCGTCATTGCTGCCGTGCTGCCTGTTTTGGCATTCGCTCGGCTGCTGCGGCGCTCGAACCGGGCGCTCGCCAAGACGCTCCTCCTTGTTGAAAGTCGGGGATCAGTGGTCGGAACAATCGCCGACCACGACAAGGTCTGGTCTGACATCACCGTCGCGCCACGAGAGAACCGCACCGCAGTCAGGTGGGATATTTCGCTGGTCGGTATTGGCCTACTTGCGGGAGCGATAGCAAGTATCTGGTCTCTGTTCATCCCCGGCTTGTAGGTCATGCGGCTACCCGCTCCCCGTTCGGGAACAGCAGGTTGAGTCCGCGAGCGCCCTTCATCTGCTCGTCGAATGCGTGCGCGTACGCGGCCTCTGCCATCTCGGTCTCTTCCGGGTCGAGCACCAGCCCGTCACGCTCAGCAGCGAGATGCCGTGATGCCCACCTGATGAGGGCCCTCGGGCGGCTCACCAGAGCATCCCCTCGTCGGCTGCCGCAGATTCGAGCACGCACCAGTCGGATTCGACCCACGACATGTGCGACTCGTCGTTCGGCCGGTCAGGATCGACCAGCCAGTATCGGGTCACGATGCGGTTAGGCAGGTCGCGGCCCATGCTCTGCGCGTACTCCGAGCCGTTGTAGTTCGGGATGATCCCCGATAGCAGCATGAGCTTGCGCTGCCCGTAGACATGCCCCTCGGCGATGCGCTCCTCGATTGAGGCATTCCAGCGCGGGCTGCTCGGGTCGTAGAGCTGCTCGTAGACGAGATCCCCGATCGCGAACACGGTCACGTCCTCACCTGGACCAGGCACTCATCGCATTCGCGGGCAATTTCCAGCGCCCGCTCAAACTCCATGCTGTTCAGCGCCGAGTGATCCCCGCACGCTGCGAACTGCTCCGTCATGATTCCCTCTTTGGGGTATAGCGAAAGGCACCGGCCAGATGACGGTGCCTTGTGAATAGGTGGGCGAATTTACGCGAAGTCGAAATCGAATAGCGGGATATCCGCGCCGGGATCGGCAGGGAGCGCGGCGGGCGCCGGCGGGGCGAGCGGTCTCGGCGCGACGGCGGGCGCTGCTGCAGGGGCGGCAGTCAGCGCGGCGACTTGCCGCACCGCCTCCCGGGCCCGCAACCTGCTCGACCAGCCGCCGAGGATATGCGCGGGCGTGTACCAGCTGTCCAAGACCTCGACCGTGAGCGTGTTCCCGTGAATCACGACCGCCGGGATATGCAGAAGCGACAGCGCGATGTACGTCATGTGCACCGAGGTGCGCTCGAGGTCCTGCGCCGTCACGTGCAGCTGCTCCTGGTAGTTGAAACCCGCCGCCCGCATCCGATCCGCGAGAGCGACGATCATGCCGCCGCTGCCGCATGTCGGCTCCGACACGGTGATGAACGCCTGGTTGGCCAGCACCTCCTCGAACCCGGTGCACGTCATCTGCGCGATCATCCGCGACACGTCGAACGGGGTGAAGTACTGGCCCATGTCGTCGCTGCCGAGTTCCAAGCTCATGTACAGCTGGCCGAGCACGTCGGACAAGTCGCCGCCCAGCTGCTCGGTGAGCTTCGCGAGGATCTCGCCGAACCGGGCAGCCTCCTCGGGGGAGTACTCGCCGATGATGCGCATGTATCGTTCTTCCCGCTCGGCGTGCCCATTAGGGTCAACGGTGTTGCGGATCGCCAGGGCGGCCAGCTCGCAGAAGTCACCGAAGACTTGCGCGATCCGACGGCGGCCGTAGGCGACATTCGCCTCGAGTAGTTTCTTCATGCGACCTGCCCTCTGTGAAATTGTTGGCGGGGGCGACGAGCGCCGCCCCCGGGTCATGCGCTTAGAACGGTGTCTCGTCCGAGAAGTTGCCCGGCTTGTTCCAAACATCGCCGCCGGATGCCGGGCCTGCAGCGGCCGGCGCGGCGGGCCCGGTCGGTGCCCAGGGCTCGTCGTTGCCTTGGCCACCGGGTGCGGGAGCGCCGCGATTGCCCGACTGCGCACGGGTCAGGCTCGCCGTCGCATACCTCAGCGACGGGCCGATCTCGTCGATCTCCAGTTCCATCGACGTGCGCTTCTCGCCTTCTTTCGTCTCATACGACCGCTGCTTGAGGCGACCAGAGGCGATGACGCGAGCGCCCTTCGTGAGGCTGCCGGCCACGTGCTCGGCGAACTCGCGCCAGACGGACGCGCGGAGAAACAGGGCGTCGCCGTCGACCCATTCGTTTTTGGCCCGGTCGAAGGTGCGTGGCGTGCTCGCAATGGTGAAGTTGGCGACGGCCAGGCCATTTTGGGTGTACCTGAGTTCTGGATCGGAGGTTAGGTTGCCCACCACAGTGATTACGGTCTCTCCAGCCATGGCTACTTGCTCGTTTCGGTATTGGTGGTGCTCAGGTATTCGGTCAGTTTGTTCGGGTTGAACCCGGCCCAGGCGACGTCGTCGAGAGGATTCCCGAACGACACGATGACGACGGGCGCCGAGCCGAGGCCGAGCGACTTGGCCCCTTCGAGGTTCTTCGGGTCGGTGAGGATGTCGACCTCGGTGAATGCGATGTCGCGCTTCGTCAGCCACGCCTTCGTGGCGACGCACTGGCGGCAATCGTCTTTCGTGTAGACGGTGACGGTGGGTGTTGGTGTGCTCAATTCCTGCTCATTTCATTGATGGTTTGTCGAATACTCGGAAGCGCTACGCGCCCGTCTCCGTCGATTTCACGGCTTCGGCGTGCAGTCGTCTGCATTTCGCTTGTGACCCCGTCAGCGGGCGCAGGGTCGATCATGGCGGGCAAATCCCGCACACTCCGCGGGTGCCGTGCAGGCTCGTAAGTCAGCGGATGGAACTTTTTGTCGTGTGCCGCGAGGGCTGCCATGGTGCGGGAAGTCCCGATCGTTGTCTTGTCAAAATCGGGGCATTCCGGGCAGCCGCAGTCGAAGGAATCGCCGGTGCCCGGTGTTGCTCGTGCGGTCATTTCCTGGTCTCTTTTCGTTTGGTGTTGCTGTTCGGCTTGAGCCCCAGTCGGTGCAGCCGGTCCTTCACTGCCAGGTTCGTCATGTCCAGGCGGCGGGCGATCTCTGACACCTTCATTCCGGCCCGGTGGAAGATCACGATCGACTCGGCGCCGACCGGTGCGCCTGCCCCGCACACGGCGAGAGCCGAGCGGAACAGGAAGTCGGCTAGCGTCATGCCGCGGCGCTCAGCGATGGACTCGAGCTTCCACATGTCGACGGCCGTCATTTGCACGGAGACGCTCACCATGTCGATCACGGATCCACCGAGGCGAAAGGCTTGCCCGTATCAGGATCGACACCGCGAGCAATGCGATGCTCGCGAATCGAAGCCTGAGTCTCGGCCTCGAACTTGGCCCGGTCGAGCGTGATCACCGGCGCCGCGATCGCGCCGCGCTGAATGGCGGTCACGATCCGCTCGGCGCGCTCCTGCCTCGATCGGATCAGCCGCACGTTCGCGATGATGTGCCCGGCCTCGAGGTACACCCCGGGCCGCTCCTGTCGGTGCATGACCACTGCGGCCAAGCACTCGTCGAGGGGCAGATGGCCGAGGGACTGAAACCATTCCTCGTGCAGCAGGCCGAGCTTGCCGACGTCGCGGTTATCGCCGACCTTCACCCGGGCGATGAGCTTGCCAATGTCGTCGTAATTCATGCGCTCAGCGCCTTTCGGTCGTGTTCGGCCTGCATTCGCCTGCCCGTTTCGATGACGTCGAGGATCTGCTGATCCTTCGGGACCTTGACTTGCTCTTGCCGTTCGATCCGCTGCCTCTCGGCATGGAGACGGATCTGGTCGTAGCCCTTCCGGAACTTCGGCATCGACAGGACATTGCCGCGCCAGAAGCTGTCCGCCTGGCACCAGCGCATGAGTCGTTCGACGGCCACAGGGTCGCGCCCATCGTTGACGAGCATCAACCGGGCCGCGGTGTGCCAGCTCGGGCCGATGACCGGCGCCTTCGATCCGTTTGCCACGACGAGATCGCGGAGGAGGATGCACAACCGTTCGACCTCGGGGCGTAGCTCCGAGATGGGCTCGGGAGAATCGTCGACAAGAAGCTCTTTAGTACTTAATCGGCTTGGCTTGGTAGGGCTTGGCTTGGCTTGGCTTGGGTGTTGTGACGGACGCTCTTGTCCCACGTCCGTCCCGCTGTCCGTCCCGTGGGACAAAGGCGGGACAGGATTTACCTTCTGACCAGCGTTATTATCTCGCCACGTCTTCTTTCGAAGGGTTTCCTTCTTGCGTTTGCTCTCGACTTCCACTCTCGTGCGTTGCCAGCCCTCCCAATCGTGGAAGACGAATCCTTGAGGGGTTGTCTCCCATAATCCCGAGGCCACGAGGGCCTCTGCCGAGAGTGGATCTGCACCCCATTCGTCGAGCATGAACGTCTGAATATGGCCGTCTGTGAGGTGCTTCGCGCACGACGCCCCGGCGATAGTCCAGAGCCCCACGGCGGCCATGCGGGCAGCTCTGGGGATGCTCAAAACCTTCGGGCTCGTGGGGAACCCGTCATCTACGTTGAACCAGACCACTACGTCTTACCTCCTTCCTTGTCGATCACGCCGCGCCCTTCGAATACAGGCCGCCGGCAGCTTCGATTAGCTCAAGTGCGAGCTCCTCGCGAATGGGCCGGCGCCCGCCGAGAATGTCGGGCAGCCACCATGACTCGGTGCCAGCGCTGAAATATGGGATGTCGTGCGAACTCATCTGTCGGTTGCGTCGGAGCTTCCAGCCGCATCTCAGGGCCTTGGCTTGCAAGTCGCCCTCATAGCGCGGGTTGCAGGTCTCGCACGTCGTCATTCCGTCAGCAGGCGTCAACTTGGGGGCCTTCTTGCCGCGCCCGCCATGGCCGGAGGACTCCCGGTGCTGCCATTCGAGGTTCTCCGTGGCGCGACAGGTGACGCAGGCGAACCCGTCACGCTCGTAGGTGAGCCTGCGGACGCGTGGGGTCGGGGGCGTCATGCTCCCCACCTCACGGCTTCCATCGCTTCGAGGTTCACCAGCGGGAGGGATGCTTCGACCGGGTAACCGAGGTGGCGGGCGCCCATGGCCGCGAAGATCACGGCATCCGCTTCGTCGTTGCCCTTGGGGTCGGCCTGCGGGTAGCGCTTGATGACGGCGGCGAGCACGATGTCTTTCTTCGCCGACGCTCCGCCGGTCGCATACTTGCACCGCTGCGAGCTGTTCACGACGACGGGTTCCTGATCGACGTATTCGCAGATGAACTTCACGACCATCCACCAGTGCGCGTTGATCTTGTCGAGAGAACTCGACTTGCCGTGATAAATGAGGCCTTCGATCACGACCAGGTCGGTGCCGTGGAACTGCACGACCTCGTCGATCTGGTGGGCGATCCGTTCGGACCGATCGATGAAGCTGCGGAGTGTGCCGGCGTCGGCCTTCGACGTGACCGTGTGCGTTTCAATAATCCCGTTCGCAATGACGGCGAGCCCGGTCGACGTCATGGAGAGGTCGATGCCGATCACTCGGCGGGGCGTGAGGGTCTGAAAGCTGGAAGGCATCATGCCCGTGTCTGTTCCGATCATGGTCTGGCTGATTTCGTGTTGAGCATTGGTGCCTCCCGGCGGTGGTACGCCGAAGGCCGCCATGCGTGGTTGCGCGGGCGGCCTTCGGCGAGGGGTGTTACGGGTGTGCGGTCATGCCGCGCGGAGGGTTAGGCAGGCTTTCCGAAGAAGATTGGGGCGTCCGTGCCGGTGTGGACGATGCGCTTCTCCGTGGTGGCCTCGGCGCCGTCGACGCCGGGCACGACGACTGTCTCGTCCTTGCCGTCGCGGATTTCGTCGACGATGTCGGTGAACGCCGCGTCGAGGATGTCCTGAGGTCGCACGATCGCGAATCCGAGACGTAAGTCGCCGCCATTGAGCCGGAACCGGAACTGAGCCGTCACGTTGTAGATCGGGCCACCGATGTACGGGCGCAGCCGGAGCTTCAACTCGGTCGGGATCGGGATGTTCCCCTTCTGCCCGGCCTTCGCCGTGATCGTCTCGTCGAACCCGAGGTTGATCTGGCCCGACCCGGTGTTCACTGCAGACTTGAAGTCGACCTTGTTATTCGCCTGGAACGACGTTGCGAGTTCCAACAGTGTGGCGCTGTCAGGGGTGACGCAATCCGTCGCGCGCTCCTGGATGAACTCGGCGAATTGCTCCTGATTGAACCAGGCCGGAGTGCCAACCGTTGTGAGGTCGCGAGCCAGCCATGCGAGCCACGGAATCGTCTTCACGAGTTCGAGCTTCACGGTGTGACCTTGCCATCCGTTCGGCTTGTCGAATCCGGTGTTCGAGTCGAGCACCGCGATCACCGTGCTCGCGACCTTGTCGGCGAAGACCTCGGTCTGGTCGGTCGCGTGCCGGTCGAGGTACGTCACGAACGAGTAGGCGTCGGTGACGATGCGCCGGCCGGTAGCTCGCCGCGGGCCGGGACCGTACTGGTCCGTGTCGATGAGGCGCACGCCGCCATCCTGGTCAGCGACGGTGTAGACCTCGCTGATGTCGACGCCCTGCGGCGCGAGAGCCTGTCCTGCGAGGGCGGATACTGCCTGTGCTTCGGTGGTGAAGTCAGTCATTGTCGAGGTCCTTTACTTCGCCAGTGGCGGTGTTGTATGCGGGCATGTCGTGCGCGTCTTCCTCGAAGAGAGGCATCGACGTGGTGCTCACCCGCGAGAGGTTGTTGAGCTGGTCCGTGTAGGCGATGGAGCCTTCACGGTTTCGTTCGGGCAGCTTCGCGGTGATCTTGTCGGAGAAGATCACCTCAGAACCGCCCGGGTTGACGAGCTTCACGTCGAACCGGACGACGAGCGACCCGGCCTTACCGGTGTCCTTCACCGCGGCGATGAGGTCGCGGAGGTTTTCGGCGAGCTCAACGTCGGTCTTGGGCCGGATTGACGCGAGGATGGCGGCGAAACTTCCGCCGACCTCGGACTTGGTGTTCACTGACATGTGATTCCTTACTGCGTTGGATGCTGCATGACCCTGCGCCGGAGGCAGCAGGGAGATTGTGGGGGTCACGTTCCGCTCACGCGGTGTTCGGTGTCCGCGGCGCGCCAGTCGGCACGGTCGGTGCGGTGGTTGTCGAGCGCCGACTGGATCGTCAGTAGGAAGTTCCGCATGGCGCGTTCGCGTTGCTCGGCGAGCAGGAACTGCAGCCGTAGCTCGTAGGCCTTATCTCGGGCACGAACGATCTGCTCGCCCTCGACCCGCGACATCTTCTCGGAACCAGCGCGGAGTCGAACCGTCTCGGCATCGAGGTAGTGCTCATGGTCAGCCTTAGCCTTGGCGAACACCTTGCCTGCGTCGTTCAGTTCCCAGTTGAAGTCGAACCGGATCGCGGCGAGTCGCTGCCCGAAGGTCGCGCCCGGTCCGAGCCGCTCGATCGTCGCAATGAGCTTGGCGTGCAGCGGAACCTCCGGGTCGGGGTGGTCCATGCCAATGTCGCGGAGGACATCGAGCAACTGGGGCGAGATGTCAGGCACCGGTGAGCTTCATCTCTGCCGCGTACTCCTCGGCGCTCTCGCGCTCGTACTTGGCCAGCTCCGACTCTTCGGGTTCGGTTGCCGCTGCGGCTTCGGGTGCTGCAGCGGCGGGTTCCTCGTCGGGCACGACTTCGGCATCGACGACGTTCTCGTCCGGCTCCGGTTCGGCCGCCGGCGGGGGCGTCTCCCGCGAGTCCTTCGTGAGCGTCGAGGCGTGCGTCATGATGGCAGTGCGGAAAGCCTCAGTCATCTCGGAGTCGCGCACTCGCGTGCCGTCCTTTGCCTCGAACCCCTGGATGCGCTGGCTCAGGATCGCGAGGTCGTACTTGTCGTCCGTCGCTTCGATGAGCGCCAGCCAATCCTCGGTCGGTTCACGCTCGGATTCGGTGTCCGGCGTCGAGACCATCTCGCCAGCATTAGTGACGTTCTGGCCGAGTTCGTCGGGTGTGTGCATGCCCATGATCACGTCCTGCGCACCTTCCCCGCAGACCTCGCCGACAGCGCGCCACTTGCACATGTTCTCCGTGTAGGCCTGCCACGGCTTCACGCCGCCGCCCTTCCCTGTGGCGCTGACCTTCCACACGTCGCCGACCTTCGTGTAGCTGCAGAGCTCGGCGCGCATAGCCCGGTGAGGGGTCCACGTAGCTTTGTAGGTGAACTCGAGGTCGTCGGATCGGGTGAGCGTGGCGGTGGCCGAGAAGTCGCCGCCTTCCACCGTTCCGTCCGTCACGACGCGCAGCGTGTGGCCGGCGCCGCGCACGAGCGCAGACATGAGAGCCGGGCTGATCGACGGCTTGCCCTCAATGATGTTGACGCCCGATAGCGCGGCCACCGGGTGAATGCCGAGCATGGCGCCGGTCTCCATGACCAGCAGAACCTTGCCGGGGGAAGGTGACGGCAGGACGCCGCCGCCGGGGCTAGACCAGAGACCTTTGGGGATCAGGTCGCCCGCGCTGGCCATCGTTCGGGCGTAGCCCATGCGGGCTTCCAGCGACTCGTTTCTGTAGACGGTTACGTCTGTACTCATAGTTGAAGCTCCTTTGCGAATTGGAGTGCGGCACGAACGCGCGCCAGCACTGGGGTTGCGATGTCGATCATCGGTTGCAGCAGATGCTCGACGTCCTTCGGGTAGATGCGCAGATGCTTCGGCTCGATTGCACCGTTGCGCAGCTCGCCGTTGACGACCTCGCCCCACACGAATTCCGTGTAGAGCACGCGGTCCCAGTCGGCGCAGAACATCTGCCAGGCGACCTGCCGAAACTCGCGCGGCGACGGGCCGTTGACGATCTTGTTGTGCTTGACCTTCGCCTCGCCGAGGATGATTCCCTCGGGCGTCGACGTGATCGCGTCCGGGGTAGCGCCGAATCCGACTTCGCCCGGCGCGTGGATCAGCATGGTGTTCTGCTGCAGGCCACGAGACGCGAGCAGGCGCGGTTCCCATTCGTGGCCCGCCTCGGTGTAGGCGTTGCCGTGGAAGCTCGACGGCTTCAACTTCGCGGCCACATACTTCTCGATGGATGCGACGTTCACGTAGCCGGCGGCGTCGCTCGCACCGATGACGGCGTTTGCTCGGGCCGCCAGCCACTTCTCACGGTCCGTCCCGTCGTCGAGAATGCGCGGATACCAGGGCGGCAGGATCAGCATGGGTGATGAGATCAGGTCGGTCATCATTCCCACGCATCCCGTTCCCGCTCGGCGCGGCGCTCGTTCTCGTCGTCGGGGTCGGCCTCTTCGACGGGCTCGGCAGGTTCGTCGAGGGCGTCGTAGTAGCTGTCCGACTGGCTGGCTCCGATGGTCATGAACTGACCGCCGTTCGGATGTTGCCGTACTGGTCTTGGATCATGGCGAAGATGTTTTCGCTCTGCTCCGTCTGCGCTTCCACCGCAGCGAGCACAGCAAGCGTGGCTTCGATCTGCGACACGGCGAAGTGTTCCATCTTCAGTTCATGGCTGTGGATGTGCAGGCCCGTGTCGAGTCGGTCGAGCGCCACGTTCTTGTGGTCGCTCATGCGGAGACCGCCGGGGTCTGGATGCGGAATCCGACACCATCGGCGTCGCCGCGGTACCGCTCCATGAGCACGAAGTAGCCGCGCTTGTCGGCGAGCTTCTGCACGGCTGCGAGACTCACGTCGTCGAGGTCGTTGCCCGACTTCATGACCACGATCTTCAAAGCCGGGTTGCCGCTCGTAGCCAGGTCGAACGCGATCGAATCCTGACGGGCCGTGTTCAACTGCTTGAACGTGACGTCGCCGAACATGATCCCGTCGTCGCTGACGCTGAGGCCGGCGGGGAAGTCGGCGGCGGCGAGGCCGTCAGCCTTGACCTTGTCGATGGCCGTGATGCTTGCGGTCAGCGCGGCCTCTTCGGCGGTGCGATCGTCGAGCTCGGCGGCGAGGGCGGCCCGGGTGAGCTGTGCGCGCACCTTCACATTGGTCTCGTCGATACTGGACAGCTGCGCGGCCACGGCGTCCGGCGACTTGGCCTCACCCGCATTGGCAGCGTCGGCGGCGATCTTCTCGGCGGCTATGGAGGCTGTGAGGTCGGCACGTGCCTTGTCGAGCGCGGCGGCGGCGTCACGGCCCGCCTGGTCTGCCGCGATGCGGGCATTCGTCGCGGCGGTGTGTGCGCCATCCAGTCGCTCCACCTCGTTGTTGTGCTCGCGGATCGCATCCATCTCGGCGTACAGCGAGGCGGCAGACACCTCGGCATCCGGCACGCTCGCATCCGCCGGCGCGCATCCGTCGAGCTGCGCGGCCAGGCGCTTCACCTCGCGGGTCTTATCGGTGCGCCCGTCGAAGAATCCTTTACGTTTAGCATCGATCTCGGCGAGGTTGAACGGCAGCGTCACCTTGGACAGCAGCGTTTGGCGCTGCTCCTTGTCGGACAGCTTCACGAAATCTTGCGGATCGAACAGAAGGCCACCGGTGATCCCCGCGACGAACTCCTTGCCGCTCGGGTACTTGGCGCCGTCGAGGGCGTAGGCGGTGAGGGTGCCGGGCCCGTCCTTCGGGTAGTCGCGGACGATGCGCCCATCCGTGAGCAGGATCTCCACCTTTGCCCGGGTGGCCTTATTGTTCACCGGGTTCGGGATCAGCCGGGTGCCGGCCGGGTCGAAGCATTCCTCGACGGCGGCCATGAAGCTGGACTTGCCGGATCCGTTCGGCCCGGCGATCACCTGCAGTTGGCCGGTGGGGAACATCTCGACGGTGCCTTCGATCCCCATGAAGTCGGTAACGGTGATCTTTTCGATTTTCTGCGATGTCATTGCATGTCCTTTATCTGGATGAAAGCGAGTACGACCATCGGCGCCATGAAGGCAAAGCCGAGGAAGGTGATGGGAAGCGGCCAGAGCAGCCAGCACCCGATGAAAATGAAGATGACGCCGAACACGAGTAGGAAGTGCACCCAGTGCGCGGCGGTCATGCGAACACGCACGGACGCCGTTGGATCAGGACGACGCGGACTTCGCCGGCGCGATACGTAGCGCGCCACCAGTCGTCAGGCGGATCATTCCTGTTGTCGTCGACGGCCTCCGCTGCCAGCCGGACAACGCCGGGCGGCGCGGGCAGTTGGTAGCCGATGAGGCCGTCCCCGTCACTGTTCCTGCGAATCACTCGGACCCGGTCACCGTCGACCGCGACGGCCGGCGGAATGAACCCCGGCGACTTCAACACGGCTGCTCATCGTGCGGATCCGGTTGAGCGTTGATCAGGCGAGCTAGCTGAACGGCGTGAATCCCGAGGTTGTCGTGCACCCAGAATTCACCAGCCGTCAGGATCGCCAGCAGCCCCGGCACCGTGCGGCGCAGCGCCGCCTTGAGTTCGGCGGCATCCCGAAGTTCGGCGATTGCCCCGCGTGCCCTGGCATCGGTCAGGTCGGTCAGCGTGCGGATGGCGACCGAGAGGTCTTCGACGGCGGTCATGATGCGACTCCAACGATGTTGACGATGAAGAACCCGGCAGTCGCCGTCAGGGCAACGACGAGCAAGCCGAAGAACCAGAGCAGAAAGAGGCGGCGGCGACTGCGCCGACCAACTCGCTGGCGGTGACTGGGCTGAGTGGCTCGCCGGCGGCGGTCATTGTCCACGATGCTCTGGCCGTGCGTGGGTTCAGAGCGGTATGGGGCAGGAGGTTTCGTCATGCTGCAACTGCTTTCGAATTGATGAAGTGATTCAGTCGGCGGCGAATGGCCGGGAGCGATTCAGATCGGATATAGAGGGTCTGTTTGACTTGCCCGTTGTGGTAGCGCGGCGCGTTGTGCTGGGGCATCAGCCGAAACTTGTCGGCGTGCGCGGATCCTGCGCGGTACTCGACTTCGGTGACTTCCTTCTGCTTGGACTTCGACCACCGCTTGCCGATTGCGAGCTTGTAAATCCACTTGGCGTCCAGTAACGTGTCGCGCAGCACGCCCTCAGCCACGCCCAGCTCGGATGCAGCGGCGCGGAATAGCACCACGTCATCGGATGCGAGGAACTCATTGACGTAGGCAACCTTTGGGGCATCGATCACGGCCTGAGCTTTGAGCGCTGCCGTCGACTCCACCTCAGCGACAAGCGCCTTGAGTGCTGAGAGGTAGTCGGTTGGGAGCGCGGCGGGTGCAGCAATCTCTTGGCGCCGCGTCTGCTGTGCAAAATACGACTGCATGGCTGCGATCTCAGGCTTTCGCCCATCGGCGTTTTGGAAGAGGATGTAGCAGCCGTAACGGGTTAGCTCGACATCTTCGATCTGCCGGTGCCCGCCGTTCGGCATCGGGGATGATTTGGCGGCGGGGACAAAATGTCCCGAGGCATCCATCCCGGACGCGTTGACTGAGGCGATGGCACGATTGATTGCCTCGTTGAACTTGCGCCACTCGATGTACCCGACAAATCCCATCAGGTCGCGCGCGCTCCACACCTCCCCATCGGTCAACGTGATCACCTTGAGGTCGTCCAGGCGCTCGGCGTAGGCGGTGGTAATCTCAGTTCTTGTCATTGGATCTCGTTTCTGTGTCATGGCCCCCGACTGAACCTCGGGGGCCGTTTTCGTGTTTGGGTCAGCGCACCGTCTCGGCGAGCTCGGCTTCGATCGCGGCGTCTTCGCTTCTGGCCTTCACCTCGCGGATGATTAACTCCGCCGTGCGCTGCCGTCCGCGTTCTGCCTTGCGCAGCAACTTCGACTCACGAACACGCTTCGTCGTCGTCACCTGGTACGTGTTCCCCTTGCCGTCGCGCCGTAGCTTGAGGTGCTCGCTTGTGGCGGCAGGAATGCCGAGAGCTGCCACCAGCGCGACGTTGGCCGCGTGACGTGCTTCGTTCGCCGCGGTGTTGCGCGTCTTGCGGGGGCTGATCTTCTTGTCTGACATGCGATGTCCTTTCGTGACATTCGGTTGATGAGTGGACGGCGCCGGGATCGAACCGGCATATCGGGTGGGGGAACCCGCGCTCTTCCAGTTGAGCTACCCGCCCATGTGCCCGGTCAGGGCTCGACTCCAACCGGGCGTGAACCCCTTCAGCGATAGGGGCCGACTTCGCCCCGCTTACTCGCACCATCAGGATTCGTACTGCGTTCTAACCCCTGCCAACTCGGCAGGGTCATTGCTGGCACGCGACCTCTCACGTCTGTACCTACGCAGCAAGCGCTGCGCCTCTCCGGCCGGGTGCTAAACCGTGCGGAGGCGTCCCCTCATCTATTTCGCGGGGTTCTGTGTGTAGTTACCAAGAAACGTGCTCCCCCTCCTACGCAGGGCCTATTACGGCGTCGCGCGGCCAGGGGAATGTGGTGCAGTTGCCGGAAAATTGCACGCCGGCGGATTCCCCTCAGAGCGAGGGGAAAGAATTTGGGGGTGTTACGGGGTGAGGGCCTCGACCGCATCGCGGATTGAGCGGCCACTCTGTTGGAGACCTCGGGCCGCGCACCATTTCACGAGGAGCAACTCAGGCTCACCGGGAATCACGCGCACGTGTTCGCGGCGGATCTTGTCCCGGTCGAGTTCAGAGTGCAGGTAAAAGAACGCCTTGCCCTGATATGTAGGGTGGCGGTGCTGCTTGCCGTTGATGATCTTGCCCTTGGCGTTTCGCCCGCGCTGCCCGGTCTGATCGATCAGGAGACGGTGACGGTACAGGGCGGCGCTGAATTCGGTTTCTGTCACACCGGGCAGATACTTCTTGTGGAAGTCGCGCGGGGTAATGCCGTCGTTTAGCTCGATGGCCTCTTTGAACTCCTCGGCGACCTCGGCGCGGACAGTGGCTGAAATCGCTCTCTGTTCCGACTCCATCGCAAGCTCAAGAATCTGCATGCGAGTGAGTTCAGCCGGCGCAGGGACTGCACGGCGCGCCATGTCGAAAAACGCCCGGACGAGAGCCTTCTTGAAACTGCGCACCTGATCGGTGTTGCGCTGGAAGGTCATGAGGAGAGTGGCCTGCTGCTCATTTAGGAGAGCGATGCGTGCGACGCCACCGCCGTGCTGACCCGCTGATCTTGCTCGCGTTTCAAACGCGACCAAGCCGAAGTCCTCGAAGTCGGCCCGGTTGGCGTCAATAAGATCGAGCACGTTCTTGTGCTGGACGCCGGATCCATCCGCGACAGTCTCGGACGAGATGACGAGAGTGCCAGAGCGGGTGAAGATGTCGAGGGCGGTCATGATGCGATCTGCCCATCGGAAATATCCTGAAAATTGGGCACGGGATTTAATACTTTTTTGTCTTCGTGAGGGATTACAGCGCCGAGCTTTTTTGATCCCAGGCGTGCAGCTATCCAGGCGTCAAGATCGGATGGGTAGTAGACCAGGATTTTGCCGAGCCTGCTCCAAGCGGGGCCGGCCTGTTTCTGCTTGAGGTCCCGCATGGTCTGCCCACCGCCTCTGAAACCGCAGTACTTAGCGGCTTCATCCGAATTCAGCACTGGGCCCAGTAGGGCGGTCATGCGGCGACCAGATGAAACTCATCGGGTAGTAGATCGGACGGGTGGACGCCGAGCGCCCTCCCGACGCGGGCAACTTCACTAACAGTGAAATCTCCGCCTCCATGTAGCTTTCGCCCGAATGTTGACATAGACATTCCGGCCTTATCCGCAGTCCACTTGAAGGAACGCTCAGCCTCTTTTATGGCGGCTGCAATCAGTGCCGCGCTGGTCTGTGTGGTAGTCATATGAAAACCTTAGCCTCCGTTTGCAAACCTCACAACATCCATACGAAAACCCAAAAGGCCACTTTGAGTACCAAAGACTACAAAACGGCGCTATGGTTCACTCATGGGTACTTATGGAGATGCTTACAACCAGGCCGTCGCCGCTGAGCTTCGGGCTGAGCGCGGGCGCAAGCGGGTAACAATTGAATTTCTCGTCAAAACGACCGGGTTGTCAAAAAGCGCCGTATTGAACTACCTCAACGGAAAGCGCGACATCCCAACCCCTGCATTCGTGGAGATTTCTCTAGCTCTCGGAGCTGACCCGCGCGTCATCTTTGACCGTGCTGAGGTAGCAGTCGAGCAAGACTGACACCTTGACCCCAGCAAGAAGAGCTTGCTCAGCGAGTCTAGAAACTGTGTTCACAATTTATACCCCTTATTCCCCGGTGATTCGAACATTTATTCCACCATATATTCGACCACCGACATCCAAGGAGATTGAAATGGCACGAGCGCCACTCCCTCTAGAAACTTGGGGGAAAATACGCCGAACAGTCACTTTGGCCGGAACGCCGGCCGCCGTCGCCTACTACCGCGATCTAGACGGGAAGCGGCGGCGGCTACTGCGGGTCGGTAAAAGCCCTGCCAAGGCAGAAGAGGCACTAAAGGAGGCGCTACGTGACCGACTGTCGCCAGCGTCCGAATACATCACGCCAAGCTCACCGCTATCGGCGCTCGCGAAGGCATGGGTGGCTGATCTGGATAAGACAAAAAAAGCTGCGGGTACCAAGCGACGATACAAGTCCGTGGTCAACTCGCATGTCAATTCGCATGTGGGGGCAATAAGGATCCAAGAGGCAACTGTTCCGCGTCTACAGCGGATAATCGATCTGGTTGAGGAATCTTCTGGCGCCTCGCAAGCGAAAATTCTTGGGATCGTGCTCACGGGAATGATGGGGCTTGCCGTGAGAAACGGCGCGATAAGGGACAACCCTGGCAAGAATCTACGTATGCCCATTATCGAGCTCAAGGCGGTTCGAGCTCCTGACATGGAGACTATTGCCGAACTGTATAGGCGTCTCGCTGCATACGATGCGGTCGCGCCTGTTCGTTCAGGTTCGATCCGGGATCTCACGGACTTTGCTGATGTGATGCTAGCGACCGGTGGAAGGATTGGCGAAGTTCTCGCGTTTCAGTGGTCTGACCTCAATTGGGAAACCTGGACGGTAACGATCGACGCGACCCTAATTAGCGTTCCGGGGGAGGGGCTAGTTAGGGGCCCGCTAAAATCGGCAGCTTCTAGGCGCACTTTGCATATACCTGAATTCGTTCGCCCGATGTTGTCGAAGCGCTACAAGAGCGCTGTGGTGGCGTGGGTATTCCCCTCTGCGAACGGTGGGCCTCGTTGGCCTGAGAATGTCCGGCAACAGTGGAGAACCGCCTTGCGGGGCTCTGATGCCGCGTGGATGACGCCACACGACCTACGAAAGGCCGTGGCGACTGCTCTCGGAACAGAGGCTGCTATGCGGCAGTTGGGCCATGCGAGCACTTCGGTAGCCGACAGGCATTATGTCGAAAAGACCTTGCTGCGCCCAGATCAAAGTGAGACCCTTGCTCGGTTCGGATCATTCAGAACCCAACTCAAAGTAGCCAATAAATAGCCACTGCGTTCATTTTGTGACGCCATTACCATCGTTGGAAACTGGTAAAACACCTGATCAGAGCGGATGACGGGAATCGAACCCGCGCTATCAGCTTGGGAAGCTGAAGTTCTACCATTGAACTACATCCGCGCGCCCGACCGTGAGTGNCCATTGAACTACATCCGCGCGCCCGACCGTGAGTGAACAACAATCGGAACGGTGCCAGCATATCAACCCGGCGCGGCTAGGCTGGCACCGTGCTGCTCTCAGATCGCGATATCAAGGCTGAACTCGACGCTGGACGAATCGGTTTGGAGCCGCTCGACCCCGCAATGATCCAGCCATCGAGCATTGATGTGCGCCTCGACCGCCTGTTTCGGCTGTTCGACAACCACAAGTACGCCTACATCGATCCGGCGGAGGACCAGCCAGAGCTGACCCGCCTGATCGAGACCAAGCCCGACGAGCCGTTCATTCTGCACCCGGGAGAATTCGTGCTCGGCGCCACCTACGAGCAGGTGACCCTGCCAGACGACATTGCCGCCCGGCTCGAGGGCAAGAGCTCGCTCGGACGTCTCGGTCTGCTGACCCACTCCACGGCCGGGTTCATCGACCCCGGCTTTTCGGGCCACGTCACGCTCGAGCTCAGCAACGTCGCGACGCTGCCGATCAAGCTCTGGCCCGGAATGAAGATTGGCCAGCTGTGCTTCTTTCAGCTCAGCTCCCCGGCCGAGAAGCCCTACGGCTCGAGCGAATACGGCTCCCGCTACCAGGGCCAGCGCGGCCCGACGGCGTCACGCTCGTTCCAAAACTTTCACCGCACGGTCATCGACCGCTGACGCAGCCTTCCAATACCAGCGGATGCCCGCGGGCCGAGCAAACCTAATACGTCGAACGTAACCTCGCGTCGGGTAAAATCGGAGTATGACCTCCATGCCCACCCGATTCGACGAGGCGCTGATCGCGCACGGCCCCACGCCGGAGTATCCAGGGCGCATGCACCGCTTCGGCCAGATGGTCGGATCCTGGGCCGCCAAGGGTACCCGCCTCGACGAGACCACCGGAGAGTGGATCGAACGTGACTTCGTCTGGATGGTCGAATTCATCCTCGACGGTCGGGCCGTGCAAGACGTCGAAGTCGTTGCGAGCACGACACATCCGTCTGGATTTGAAACCGTCGCCACTACCGTGCGCGTCTACGACCCGTTCGCCGGAGCCTGGCGCGTGAGCTACTTCGCCCCGGCGCTGGGCGAATACTGCCAGCTCGTGGCCACCCCATACCGGCATGGAGTTCGGCAGGAGGGCACCCGCACGGACGGCCGCCCGATCCGCTGGAATTTCACCGCCATCACCCCCGACAGCTACAAGTGGGAGGGGTGGGTCTCCGCCGATGAGGGCGCGACCTGGCAACTCGTCGAACACAATGAGGCCACCCGCCTCCGCTGAGCAACGGATGCTGATGGCCTCGGTGTCTGGCTGGCTTAGAGGGTGAACTTGAACCCGAGGTCGGCCGGGTAGTCGCCGAGGGCAGTGAGGTTCGTGGCCGCGGCCTGCAGTGCTGCGAGGGTGAGGCCGAGGGTGCCCGGGCCGAAACTGACTCGGCTGATGCCGAGTTCGGCGAGGCGCTTCAGCGGAACGAGTCCGGGCGCACCGATCACCGATATTTTGCCGTTGACCTGCTCGATCGCGCGGGCCACCTTGTCCTCGTCGGTCAGGCCGAGGAAGAAGATGACGTCAGCGCCGGCGCCGAGGTAGGCGTTGGCGCGGGCGACGGCTTCGTCCCAGTCGCCGCCGCCGGCCAGGGTGTCGACGCGGGCGTTGATGACGACGGGAATGCCGCTCTGCTCGGCGCCGGCTCTCGCTGCGGCCACGCGGGCGGTGGCGGTCTCGATGTCGAACTGCGGGGCCTTCTCGGCGCCGACCGAGTCCTCGATGTTGATGCCGACGATGCCGGATTCCTCGATCAGGCGACGCACGTTGCGGGTCACGCCGGCAACATCCGGTGCGTAGCCCTTCTCGAAGTCGGCAGAGACCGGCAGGTCGACGGCGCGGGCGATGATCGTGGCGGCGAGAATGGCCTCGTCGAGCGAGAGGCCTTCGCCGTCTGGCAGGCCGCGCACGTTCGAGATGGAGTGGCTCGCGGTGGCGAGGGCCTTCACGCCGGGCGCATCGGCCACGATCTTGGCGGTAATGGCATCCCACACGTTGGTGACGATGAGGGGCTCGCCGGGCACGTGCAGCGAGAGCAGGAGTTCGGCCTTTTGGAGCTGGGTAAGAGTCATGCCCTTCAGTCTGACCGGCCTGCGCGCCCCGGGCGAGGGAACAGCCGTAATTCAGTAGATGCTCAGGCAAGGACGGGCAGGCGTCCGGCTAGGAGATATGCTGCTGCCTGGCCGAGACCGGAATGAGCAGTAGCAGGCCGACGAGCAGCACGAGCATGATGCCCAGGATGCCCCAGTAGGTTTCGCCGAAGATTGTGACCGACAGCGCGAAGGCGGCCGGCGCGAGAAAGCTGACGGCTCGACCGGTCGTGGCGTAGAGCCCGAACACTTCACCCTCGCGGCCGACGGGAATGAGCCGAGCCAGAAAGGTGCGGCTGGCCGATTGGGCGGGGCCGACGAACAAGCACAGGGCCAGCCCTGCCGTCCAGAACACGATCTGCCCGCCGTCGTGCAGGAAAAACACCAGGAGGCCGCTGACCAGAAGCCCGACCAGGGCGGTCATGATGACGGGCTTCGCGCCGAGCCGGTCGTCGAGCGCGCCGACACTCATGGTCGCGATGCCGGCGACCACATTGGCCGCGATGGCGAAAATGATGACCTCGCCGGGCGAGAATCCGAAAACGGATGCCGCGAGCACACCGCCGAAGGTGAACACGCCGGCCAGGCCGTCGCGGAACACCGCGCTCGCGATGAGAAAGTACACCGCCTGGCGGCTGGTCTTCCAGAGGCGGGCAATATCGTGGCCGAGCACCCCGTAGCTTTGGAAGAAGCTGACTTTTTCGCGTCGGGCGGCCTTGGGCGCCCGATACTCCGGTACCCGCAGGAGCACGGGCAGCGCGAAGAGACCGAACCAGGCGGCTGCGAGCAACATGGAGACGCGCACGGCGAGACCGTTGTCGCCGGTCACCCCGAACAGGCCGACCTCGGGCTGGATAAAGCCGAAGTACACGATGAGCAGCAGCACGATGCCGCCGAGGTAGCCCATGCCCCAGCCGAATCCGCTGACCTTGCCGATAGTGCGCGGCGTCGACACCTGCGCGAGCATGGCGTTGTAGTTGACGCCTGCGAATTCGAAGAAGACGTTGCCGGCCGCGACCAGGAACAGTCCGAGCAGCAGGTAGCTCGGGCTTGCCTGCACGAAGAACATGCAAGCGGTCAGCGCGACGACGATGAAGGTATTCACGCCGAGCCAGAATTTGCGGCGGCCGGAGGTGTCGGAGCGTTGCCCGGTGATCGGGGCCAGTGCGGCAATGACGAGGCCGGCGATGGCCAGGGCCCAGCCGAGCTGGGCGCTGATCACGTCTTCATCGCCGAAAGACGAGCCGGTGATGTACACCGTGAAGACGAAGGTCGTGACGACGGCGTTGAACGCGGCCGACCCCCAGTCCCAGAACGCCCAGGCCACCACCCGGCCACGCGTTGGAGTGGTGGCTGCGTCTCCGGCGACAGTGTGGATCATGTGCACAATCTACTGCCCGCCGGTAAGGAACGGATACTGCGCCGATACTGGGACCGTCGGGTCGGCATCCGCTCGGGCGAACGTCAGCTGACGCGGTAGTCCTGCAGGTACAGGTTCGCCACCGAATCGCGCGCGATGAGTTCGGTTGGCAGCACCACGACTTCGATGGGCTGGCCGGGCTCGGCGATTTCGGCCAGCAGCTTCGTGACGGCCAGTTGGCCGATTTCTTCAACCGGGCGGGCGACCACGGTGATGCCGGGAACTATTGCCGCCGCCCACTGGCTGTCGTCGACCGTCACGAGCGAGATGTCCCGGCCGATGGTGAGGCGCCGGTTTCCGGCAACCTTCAGCACGGCCAGAGCCATGTCATTGTTCGACGTGAAAATGATCGTGGGTGGGTTCGGTCGGTCCAGGAGCGACGCCACGGCCGCCTCGGATGACTTCGGCTTGTCCTCACAGAAGATCCAATGCTGGCTGTTGCGACGGATGCCGGCGTCGGAGGCGCCCTGCAGAAAGCCTTCGGTGCGGTCCAGAACGGTCGAGATGAGATGGGTTGGCCTCTGGTCGGTCACGCCCTCGACGCTCGAGGCCGAGATGAGAAAACCCAGCCGTTTGTGGCCGAGTGAAATGGCGTGGCGCACGGCTTCGCGGGTGCCGGCGAAGTCGTCGGTGGTGATGGAGGTGAGCGGCGGGTCGTCCAGGCGGCGGTCAATGAGCACGATCGGTCGGCCGCCGAGCTGAGCCGGCTTCAGATGCTCGTAGCCCGCTGACAGCGACGGCACCACGATCAACCCATCGACCTGTTTCTCGAGCAGGGTCTCGATAGCTTGGCGCTCGATCGCGGTTTCTTCATCGGTGTTCGTAATGAGCACCTGGTAGCCGTGCAGTTTGGCCTCGTCCACGATGGCCTTGGTGGCGCGATCGAAAAACGCATTCGTGAAGTCCGCGATGATGACCAGACCGATGGTCTTGGTGACACCGACGCGCATCGCCCGGGCGAGTTCGTTCGGGCGGTAACCCAGCGCGTCCGCCGCCTGCTCGACCCGCGCGATGGTGGCGGCCGAGGTGCGGCCGTAGCGGCCGAGCGCCCGCGAGGCCGTGGCTCGGGACACACCCGCCTCGGCGGCAACGTCGACGATTGTCGGCAGATTACTTGGCTTCGTGACGTCGTCGTCCCGCACAGTGACCCCTTTGTAAACGTGATGCAACCGTTACCTACTCGAGTTGCATTACTCATTCTCCCATTGGAATATATAGTACCAAGGTTTGCGAGAACGATCTCGCATTGGTCACGTAAGTCAAAGGAGACATTCATGAGGCGCTCATTCCGAACGATTGCAGCAGTTGGTGCAATGACGGCATTCGCACTGACCCTGGCCGGTTGCTCGACCGCAGCCACCACCGATTCCACCGATGCTGCGGCAGCGGATGAAATCACCATTGCATTCGTCATGGGCGCAGAGGCTGACCCGTTCTTCCAGGCGATGAAGGCCGGCGCAGAGGAAGAAGCCGCCAAGCTCGGCGTCACGCTCATCTGGCAGGGCGACCCGGCGAACTACTCGGCCGAGACCCAGATCCCGATCGTCGACGCGGTTCTGGCCCAGCAGCCCTCCGGCCTGGTGCTCATCCCTACCGACCCGACGGCCCTGCAGTCCTCGGTCTCCAAGGCCGTTGCCGCCGGCATCCCCGTGGTCAACGTCGACACCCACGTCGACGACCTCTCCGACGTCGTGTCATTCATCACCGGTGACAACGCCGACGGCGGCGCCAAGGCCGCTGACGCGCTCGCCACCCAGATCGGCTACGAAGACGGCGGAAGCTACCAGGTTGTCGTCGGGCTCACCAGCGCCACCGCGACCACCAATGTCAGCCGCCTCGACGGCTTCACGGCCCAGATCGAAGCTGAATATCCCGGCATTGAAATCGCTGACGTCGCGTACTCCGAGTCCAACCCGGAAAAGGCCGCGACCAACGTGAACAACTGGCTCACCCGCTTCCCCGACCTGGCCGGCATTTTCGCCATTGACGGCACGAACGCCTCGGGTGCGGCTGCCGCCCTCGAATCCAAGGGCCTGGAAGGCACCATTGGACTCGTCGGCTACGACGCTTACCCCGACAACGTCGCGAAGATCAAGTCCGGCGTTTTCACCGCGCTCATCGCGCAGGACCCCGCCGCCGAAGCCCGCCTCGCCATTCAGACGCTCGTCGAGTACATCAAGACCGGTGAGACGTCGACCGAGCACGAGGTTGTCATTCCGAACGTAGTTCTGGATTCCAGCACCTCTGACGACGACTTCGCGAAGTACACCTACGTCGCCACTGAATAAGTCGTCCTCCCGGTAGCTGTAGAAAACAAAGGCAAATACATGACCAACGTCAGTCAGAGCGTGCAGAAGTCAGCGCTCTCGTCACGGTTCTCCTCCCTGGCCGCCAACCAAAGCACCATCCTGGTGGGCGTGATGATCATTTTGATCGTCGTGTTCACGGTGCTCGAACCGAAGTTCTTTTCGGTCGCGACGGCCAATAACGTCCTCACGGACTGGGGTTCCGTTGCCCTGATTGCCGTTGGTCAAACCTTTGTGGTGATCAGCGGTGGCATCGACCTGTCGGTCGGTGCCACCATCGGACTCAGCGGCGTCATCTCCGCCTGGACCATGGCCAACGTGCTCGGCCTGGACCAGACCGTCAAGGGGCAGGATGCTGCCGGCCCGCTCCTGATCGGAACCGTGGTCTCGGTCGCCGTCGGTTTGGGCGTCGGTCTGGTCAACGCATTCCTGATCAACAAGCTCAAAATCGTGCCGTTCATCGCTACCCTGGCCACGATGGGCGCGGCGCTCGGATTCTCGGTCATTATTTCCAAGGGCGCCCCCATCGGCAGCGCCAATGACTTCACTCTCATCAGCGCGATGTCGCCGACCTGGAATCCGCTCTCCTGGGCCGTGCTCTTCGTGGCCATCGTCATCGCCGTGCTGGGCCTGTTCCTGCACAAGGCCCGCTTTGGCCTGTACACCTACGCCATCGGCTCGAATGCCTTTGCGGCACGGGCAGCGGGTATCAATGTGGAACGACACCTCACCATGGTCTATGCCCTCTCCGGTGCGCTGGCCGGTCTGGCCGGCATGTACGTCTATATCCGTCTCGGCGCAGGTTCCCCCTCGTCGGGAACGGGCCGTGAACTCGACGCCATCGCGGCTGTCGTCATCGGCGGCGCGTCCCTCATGGGTGGCGTCGGCCGCATCATGGGCACCATCCTCGGCGCCCTCATCCTCTTCACCGTGCAGTCCGGCCTGATCATGATCGGTGTTGCACCGGACTGGAAAAAGGTTGTCGTGGCCGTTCTGATCGCTGCGGCGGTCGCCGCTCAGACGCTGCAGAGCAAGAACGGGAGAAAGTGACCATGGTCGGCGAAGTCATCTACGAAGTCCGGAACGTTTCCAAGCGCTACGGCTCAGTCATCGCCCTCGACGGGGCCAGCCTCAAGCTCCACGCCGGCGAAGTCGTCGGCCTGGTCGGCGACAACGGTGCCGGAAAATCGACGCTGGTCAAGGTGCTCTCGGGCGCCCACCAACCCGACGGCGGACAGATCTTGCTCGACGGGGTGGAGCGGGAATGGAGCTCGCCGCGGGAGGCCCTCGAGGCCGGGGTGGAGACTCTCTACCAGGACTCCGGTCTGGCACCGCACCTGACCGTTTCGGAAAACGTGTTCCTCGGTCGCGAAAAGGTCGTGCCGGGAATCCTGGGAAAGCTGGGGTTTCTGTCGAAGAAGACCATGGCCCGCGAGGCGCACGCTGACCTCGAGCGGGTTGGAATCGCCGTGCCGGCGTCGAACCGTTCCGTTTCTCAGCTCTCCGGCGGCCAGCGCCAGGCGGTGTCGATTGGCCGGGCGGTGTCGTGGGCGCGAAAAGTGATCATTCTGGACGAGCCCACCAACCACCTCGGTGCGCGTCAGGCGGGTGAAGTGCTCAATGTCATCCGTGCGGCCAAGGCTAAGGGACTCGGCGTCATCTTCATCTCCCACACCCTGCCGCACGTACTCGAGGTGACGGACCGCATCGTCGTGCTGCGCCTGGGCCGCATCGTGATGGATGCCCCCACAACCGAGTTCGACGGCGACCGCCTGATCGGCGTGCTCACCGGTACCATCGCCACCATCAAGGTGGAGGGCGACTAACCAGCCTTCGGGCAAAAAATACGTGGACGGGTCGCACTGGTTACATCGTGCGGCCCGTTCTTCCATGTCTGCCGTCGGCGCAGCGGCATCCGCTTTGAAAGTTGAGCCACTCACACTCAACTTTCAGCCGCAGAAATTGACAGGGACGAAACGGCTCTGGAATACTTGAGCCATCGAGGCTCAAGTCTTGAGATTACTTAGCAGTTCGTTTCGCACATGATTGAAGGAGAACAACCCAGATGGCTCGTGCAGTAGGTATTGACCTCGGAACCACAAACTCGGTGGTGTCCGTGCTCGAAGGTGGAGAACCCACCGTCATCGCCAACGCTGAGGGCTTGCGCACCACCCCCTCGGTGGTCGCATTCACCAAGGACGGCGAAGTTCTCGTCGGAGAAACCGCCAAGCGCCAGAACGTCACCAACGTCGACCGCACCATCTCCAGCGTCAAGCGCCACATGGGCACCGACTGGACCGTCGCGATCGACGACAAGAAGTACACCCCGCAGGAGATCAGCGCGCGTATCCTCGCCAAACTCAAGCGTGACGCCGAGCAGTACCTGGGCGAGAAGGTCAGCGACGCCGTCGTGACCGTGCCGGCGTACTTCAACGACGCCGAGCGTCAGGCCACGAAGGAGGCCGGCGAGATTGCCGGACTCAACGTCTTGCGCATTATCAACGAGCCGACCGCCGCCGCGCTGGCCTACGGTCTCGACAAGGGCAAGGAAGACGAGCTCATCCTGGTCTTCGACCTCGGAGGCGGAACCTTCGACGTGTCGCTGCTCGAGGTGGGCAAGGACGACGACTTCTCCACCATCCAGGTGCGCTCGACCGCCGGCGACAACCGCCTCGGCGGCGACGACTGGGACCAGCGCATCGTTGATCACCTGATCAAGCGCTTCAAGGAGACCACCGGCGTTGACGTGTCCAAGGACAAGATCGCCAAGCAGCGCCTCAAAGAAGCCGCTGAGCAGGCCAAGAAGGAACTCTCCTCGAGCATGTCGACGAGCATCCAGCTGCCCTACCTGTCGCTGACCGAGAACGGCCCGGCCAACCTCGACGAGACGCTCACCCGCGCCCAGTTCGAGAAGATGACTGAGGACCTGCTCGACCGCACCAAGAAGCCCTTCCAGGACGTCATTCGTGAGGCCGGCGTCAAGGTCGGTGACATCGCCCACGTCGTTCTCGTCGGTGGTTCCACCCGGATGCCCGCCGTCTACGAGCTCGTCAAGAGCGAGACCGGCGGCAAGGACCCGAACAAGGGTGTCAACCCGGACGAGGTCGTCGCCGTCGGCGCCGCACTGCAGGCCGGCGTGCTGAAGGGCGAGCGCAAGGACGTTCTGCTCATCGACGTCACCCCGCTGAGCCTCGGCATCGAAACCAAGGGCGGCATCATGACTCGCCTGATCGAGCGCAACACGGCCATCCCGACCAAGCGCAGCGAAACCTTCACCACGGCCGACGACAACCAGCCGTCCGTTGCGATCCAGGTCTTCCAGGGCGAGCGTGAGTTCACCCGCGACAACAAGAACCTCGGAACCTTCGAGCTCACCGGCATCGCGCCGGCGCCGCGCGGCATTCCGCAGGTCGAGGTCACCTTCGACATCGACGCCAACGGCATCGTGCACGTGTCTGCCAAGGACAAGGGCACCGGAACCGAGCAGTCGATGACCATCACGGGCGGTTCCTCGCTCGCGAAGGAAGACATCGAGCGCATGGTGCGCGAGGGTGGGGAGCACGCCGCAGAAGACAAGCGTCTGCGCGAAGTCGCCGAGACCCGCAACACGGCCGAGCAGCTCGCCTACTCGATCGAGAAGCTGATCAAGGACAACGTCGACAAGCTCCCCGAGGACGTGAAGAATGAGGTGCAGGCTGATGTCGACGCCCTCAAGTCCGCTCTCGCCGGCGACGACGACGACGCGGTGAAGACCGCGTTTGACAAGCTCAACGAAAGCCAGGGCAAGCTCGGCGAAGCCATCTACAAGTCCAGCCAGGCGGATGCCGCAGCCGGCGCTGATGAGACCAGCACCGACGAGGCTCCTGCCGAAGAGAACAAGGACGAAGACGTTGTCGACGCCGAGGTTGTTGACGACGACGAAGACGAGAAGAAGAAGTAGGCCGCAACCATGGCTGACAAGAAACATCCAGACAACGACGCGTCCGCTGCGGGGGTGCCCGATGACGGCACCGCCGCCGCGGGCGCGGCCGCTGCTGATGCAGCATCCGCTTCTGAACCTGACAGTGCTGTAGCCGACGGTACGGCCGACGGGATCGAAGAAGACGAACTGACCGTTCAGGACATTCTGGACGCGGCGGAACGCGAAGTTGCTGAGCCGACGAGCGAACACCTCGCCGACCTCAAGCGCGTGACGGCCGAGTACGCCAACTATCGTCGGCGCACCGAAGCCAACCGGGCCATCGAGAAAGAGCGCGTGACCGGGGATATCGTCAAGGTGCTTATTCCGGTACTGGACGACATCTACCGTGCTGAGAAGCACGGCGATCTCGTGCCTGACTCGGCCTTCGCCACGATCGCAGCCAAACTGCGTTCGAGCGTTGAACGGCTCGGGCTGACCTCGTTCGGCACGGTCGGCGAACCCTTCGACCCGACCATGCACGAGGCGATCTTCCAGCAGCCGAGTGCAGCGGTCGACGTGGAAACCGTCGGCGACGTCGCGGAGACGGGGTACTACCTCGGCTCCACGCTGCTGCGCGCGGCCAAGGTCGTCGTTCAGGTACCGAGCGATGGCTAGCCAGGATTGGTTTGACAAGGACTTCTACAAGGTTCTCGGGGTATCGAAAGATGTCACGCCGGCCGAGTTGAAGAAGGCGTACCGCAAGCTCGCGCGTAAGTACCACCCGGATTCCAACCCGGGGAACCCCGCCGCCGAGGCGAAGTTCAAGGAACTGAGCGAGGCGCACTCGGTGCTGGGCGATGCCGCGCAGCGCAAGGAATACGATGCCGTGCGGGCCATGGGCAGTGGGGCGCGGTTCGCCGCGCCCGGCGGCCGGGCCCAGAGCGGTGGCTTTGAGGACGCCTTCGGAGGCATGTTCGGCGGCGGAAGTCGTCAGCAAAGTTATACCTTCGAGCAGGGCGGCTTCGACGATATCCTCGGGGGTATGTTCGGCAGAGGTGGCGGCGGTGGCGGCGGCTTCGGCAACCCCACCGGCGGCTACCGCGGATCGGGCGCGCCTACCCGAGGCCGCGATGTGATCGCGTCGACGACCATCGACTTCATCACGGCTACCCAGGGCGACCAGATCAGTCTGCAGACTCAGGACGGCCGGCCGATCAAGGTCAAGGTGCCAGCCGGCGTCGCCGACGGGCAGAAGATTCGCCTGCGCGGCAAGGGCCAGCCCAGCCCCGACGGCGGAGAAACCGGCGATATCGTGCTGACGATCACCGTGCGCAAGCACCCGGTGTTCGAACGGGACGGCCTCAACCTGCGGGTGACCGTTCCGGTCACCTTCGTCGAGGCGAGCCTCGGTGCGACGATCGAGGTGCCCACTCTCGGTGGTGCCCCGGTCAAACTGCGCGTGGCCCCCGGCACTCCCGGAGGACGCGTGCTGCGGGTCAAGGGTCGCGGCGTCACCACGGCGAAGGGCACCGGCGACCTGCTCGCCATCGTGCAGGTCGCTGTACCGTCACACCTGTCGAAGGATGCGGAAGAAAAGCTCGCAGCCTTTGCCGAGGCACTGCCCAAGGAAAATCCGCGTGATGAACTGATCGCGCGAGCGAAGGGCTAGTCATGGACGAGACCACCCGGGTTTTCGTGATTTCCACGGCAGCAGAGCTTGCGGGAATGCACCCGCAAACCCTGCGCCAATACGATCGCCTGGGCCTGGTCAGCCCGGAGCGCACCCCCGGAAAGAGCCGTCGCTACTCCATGCTCGACGTGGCAAAGCTCCGTGAAATTGCGTTCTTGGGCTCAGAAGGTGTGAGTCTGGAAGGCATCCGTCGTATCCTCGAACTCGAGGATCACGTGCGCGGGCTCGAAAAGCGCCTGCGCGAGTTGGAATCGACGCTCGCCGACGAATTGCTGAACCGTCCGGGCCGCCGCGTTTTCGCGGCTGGCTCGGCCGGCGACGTCATTTCGATGAAGGCGGGCACCCGCACCAGACGCAGCAACCAGATTGTCATCTGGCGGCCGCGAGACCACATGTAGTTCTACAACACCTAGCTCCACGTTTCGCTTTCACAGCACGAACTGGTTGCACCGGCACCACTTTCAGGGGGAACCATGTCCGAATCGGGCACGCACGACCAGTCCGCGCTGCGGAACACCAATGACTTCGACTTCGATCGGCTGCGACGTCGCCCCGACATCGAGGCCGAGAACCTGTTCGCCGTCGACGCCAGCGACCGGCTCATCCTCGATGAGGCCGCCGGTGCGATCGCCGCCTACCGCAGCGGTGGAGTCGTCGTGCTCGAGGACCGCTATGGCGCCCTCACCCTCGGCGCCGCCGCACTGCACGATGCCCGCGGCATTCGCGTCTATCAGGACGCCCTCTCGGGCGAGTACGCGCTTGACAGCAACGCCTCCGGCGTCAATCTGACGGATGCCTACCGCTCCCTTCCGCTCGGCGAGGAGCTGCTGGCCGACGCCCACGTCGTGCTGCTGCAGCTGCCCAAAAGCCTCGACGCCCTCGATGAGATCGCCGGCGCCATCGCCAAGTATGCCGCCCCCGACGTGATCGTCTTCGCCGGCGGCCGCATCAAGCACATGACCGTGAGCATGAACGAGGTGCTGCGCCGTCACTTCGGCGCCCTCAACGTGCGCCCGGCTCGCCAGAAGTCCCGCGTGCTCATCGCCTCCTCGCCGCTCACCACGTCGACGACCGACTGGCCACACAGCGAGAAGCACGAGGACTTCGACCTCGTGGTGCGCGGCCACGGCGGAGTGTTCGCCGGAACCAGCATCGACATCGGCACCCGGGCGCTGCTCGAGGTGCTCGACCGGATGAAGCCCGATGCCGAGCGCGCCATCGACCTCGGCTGCGGCACCGGCGTGCTCGCCGCGGCGCTCGCGGCGCAGCGACCCCTGCTGCGGGTGCTCGCGACGGACCAGTCGGCCGTTGCCGTGGCATCCGCTCGTGCCACCGTCGACGCCAACGCGCTCGCCGAACGGGTCACCGTCGTGCGGGCCGATGGCCTGTCCGGCCAGGCTGATGACTCCGCCGACCTGATTCTGCTCAACCCGCCCTTTCACATCGGCGCATCCGTGCACGCGGGCCTGGCTGAGAAGCTGTTCATCGACGCGGCCCGAGTGCTTGCGCCCGGTGGCGAACTGTGGACGGTCTGGAACACGCACCTCGGCTACCGTCCGATGCTGACCCGCATCGTCGGTTCGACCCGCCAAGTCGGCCGCAACACCAAGTTCACGGTGACGGTGTCGACCGGTCGCTAGCTTTTTCGGGGCGGCTTACGGCGGTCCTGCGGCGATCTCGGCAAGCTCGATCAGCGGATGGTGACGACCGGCAGACACCGGTCTGCGGTGATACTTCGGGCGCGATCAGGCGCGTACGAGCGGCTCGCCGTTCAGAACGTCGAGCTGCCAGGCGGTCGATCCATCAGCGTGTGTGTGGTGGTGCTGCACGACGTTGAGCGAGGCGTTCGTAATGCTGCCGATGGGCTGGTCGAGCGCGTTTTCGAGGCTCAAACGAATGAGCGTGCCGTGCGCGACCACAATGATGCGCGCTCCAGGGTGCTCGCGGGCGAGGTCGCGCAGGGCATCGATGCCGCGCGCGGCGACGGCTTGTTCGGTCTCGGCACCGTGGAACCCGCCGGGAAAACGCAGGGCTTCGAGTTCGGCGCCAGCGCTCAAACCCTCGGCCGGCCCGTAGTTGCGCTCGATCAGTGCCGGGAGGCGGCGGGCCGTGTCGAGGCCGAGCCGCTCGCCGATCAGGTCGGCGGTTTCCGCAGCGCGGGAGAGCGGGGACGAGACGATGAAATCCCAGTCGTAGCGTTTCAGGGGAGCGACGGCATCCGCTGCCTGACCGCGCCCCACGTCATTCAGCGGGATATCGGTGGCGCCCTGGATGCGCGCGGCGGCGTTCCAATCGGTCTGGCCGTGGCGGATGAGGGCGAAGGTCGTCGTCGTGGTCACCCGTCTATTCTGCCTTGGCCGACTGGGAGTGCGCGCCGCGCGCCGGCGGCGGCCTCGCTCCGCGGTGCGGTGTGGGCCGACCGTGCGAGCGCGACGATGGACCAGCCGCCGAGTGCGACGAGCAGCCCGTTGCGCGTCGTGAGCAGCAGCAGCGAAAATAGGTTGCCGTCGATCAGGGGCAGGTAGAAGATTGGAAAGATCAACGTCGTCAGGGCTGAAATGGCCAGCATCAGCACGGCGGGCACCCGCCAGGCCGCCCAGCTGCGGCCGACGCCGACCGCGACGATCGGCACCAGCCAGAGCATGTATTGCGGCGACCCGACCTTGTTGAAGACGATGAAGGCGCTGACCAGGGCCAGGGAACCGAGCAGCAGCAGCTCGGCGGCATCCGCTTGTCGACGTTGAGCAATGACCATCAGCACGAAGATCGCCGCGATGGCACCGAACATGACCGGGGTCATCAGGGAGGCGACGAGACCGGCCCCGGGGCCGCTCACCTCGCGGGTCGCGATGGCAAAGTTTTCGTAGATGAGCGTGTCGTGCTGGCCGAGCGAGGCCAGCCACACCCACGGAGTCGTGACCGGAGCCTCGAGCTGCAGCGCACGGTCGGTCTGTTCGGTGACGAATCCGGTGAGAAACTGCGCAGCATCGAGCAGCCAAACGGATGCCGCCACCCCCGCCGACAACGCCGCTCCGGTCAGGACCATCGTCAGTTTTCGCGACGATACCGTGACGACCGCGAGGAAAACGGCGGCCGGCCAGACCTTGATCCAGGTGGCGAGGGCCAGCAGGAGCGCGGCGATGACCGGTCGACGCGCGAGCAGCACGAGTCCGACGATGACGATCGGTGCGGTGACTCCTTCCAGGCGTAACAGCCCGACCGGGCTCAGCAGGAACGAGCACAGCAACCAGTACCAGGCCGGCTTGTAGCCGCTGCGGCGGCGTCCCCAATCGGTCAGGGCTCCGACGGCGACGGCATTGAGCGCTGCCGTCATCAGAAACCAGAGCAATTGGTAGAGCAGCGGCCCGGCGATGCCGGCGAACGCGATCGGCAGCATGGCCCCGATCGGATACACCCAGGCCACGTCGAGGCCCTGCCAGAAACCGTTGCCCAGGCCGAGTTCGGCCCATTGTCGGTAGAGCGGGAGATCACCGAGCACTCGGCCGGTGAGGATGGTCGGGAGCAGCGCGACGAGAAAGACCGCGTGCAGGCCCAGGAACCCCAGGGCCAGAGTGCGCGGTCGTTGCAGGGTGAGACGGCGGCTCGGGGTGAGCGCCGTGGCGAGGCGGGCGTCGATCCAATCGAAGGTTCTAGACATGTCACCGTTTCTGCAGCGCGGGGTGGGGAGTCGCGGGCAGTCTAGGGGTGGCGAGTGAACTTCTGGTGACGGGTGGTCATCCCCCGGGCCCAGGTTGTGGAAGCGGGCCCATGATCTATCATGGGCCCGCTTTCCGGGCCCGGGCCCCGACCGCAGGGGGTGGAGGGGTTTAGGCGAGGAGCTCTCGGATGTCGGCGGCGGTCAGGGCGGTGCCGGCCGGGGCGCCATCGGTCATAACGCTCTCGAACAGGCGGGCCTTGGTGGCTTTGAGGGCCATGACCTTCTCCTCGATGGTGTCCTTCGACACCAATCGGTAGACCATGACGTTCTTGGTCTGGCCGATGCGGTGTACGCGGTCGACCGCCTGTGCCTCGGTCGCCGGGTTCCACCACGGGTCGAGCAGGATAACGTAGTCGGCCTCGGTGAGGTTGAGGCCGAATCCGCCGGCCTTGAGGCTGATCAGGAAGACCGAACTCGAGCCCTCCTTGAAGTCGCTGATGGCCTTGGCTCGGTTGCGGGTCTTGCCGTCGAGGTAGGAGTAGCTGATGCCGGCCGCGTCGAGCCGGTCCCGCGCCTTGCCGAGGTACTGGGTGAACTGGCTGAAGATGAGGGTGCGGTGGCCCTCGGCGACGGTGTCTTCGAGCAGCTCAAGCAGGGCGTCGAGCTTGGTCGAGGGAACGCTGTCGTACTTCTTGTCGTACAGGCTCGCATCGAGGCTGAGCTGGCGCAGCATGGTGAGCGAGCGAAAGATCTCGAACCGGTTCGCGTTCATGTCCTCGATCAGGCCGAGCACCTTCTGGCGTTCCCGGGCCAGGTGCATGTCGTAGACCTTGCGGTGCCGCGGGTGCAGGTCGAGTTCCAGCACCTGCTCCTGCTTCTCGGGCAGGTCGCTCGCCACCTGGGCTTTGGTGCGGCGCAGCATGAAGGGACGGATGCGGCGGCGCAGCTGCGTGAGCCGCTCACCGTCGGCATCCGTTTCAATGGGCTTGCGGTAGTAGTCGGCGAAGCGGCTCGGGCTCGGGAACAGGCCGGGCGCGGTGATGGAGAGCAGCGACCACAACTCCATCAGGTTGTTTTCCATCGGCGTGCCGGTGATGGCGAGCTTGAACGGGGTGCGCAGCCGGCGGGCGCAGACGTGCGCCTTGCTTTGGTGGTTCTTCACGAACTGGGCCTCGTCGAGCAGCAGTCCGGCCCAGTCCTGGGCGTTGTATTCCTCGAAGTCGAGGCGAAAAAGCGTGTACGAGGTGATCACGACATCCGCTTCACCCATCACGTCCTGCAGGCTGGAGCCGCGCTTTCCGGCGGTCTGGGTGATGGCTGCTGTCGCCAGGTCGGGAGCGAACCGGGCGCACTCGGTGGCCCAGTTGGAGACGACGCTCGTGGGCGCGACGACGAGGAACGGCTTGCGCACGGTGCCCGGCTGCGCGCGTTCGCTGTCCCGGGCGTGGGCGATCAGGGCGATCGCCTGCAGGGTCTTGCCGAGCCCCATGTCGTCGGCGAGTACGCCGCCGAGCTGGTGGTCGTAGAGAAAGCTGAGCCAGTCGAACCCGGTCTGCTGGTAGGCGCGCAGGGTGGCGTGCACGGCCGGCGGGAGCGGGCGTTCGGCGATGGGAGCGGCTTCCGCCAGACCCTGAAGGGCGGCGAGGCCCTCGACGGCGCTGCGCCAGGTCGCGGCCTGTTCGGCGACCACGCCGAGAAGCTGTAGTTCGTCCCAGAGGTCGGCCTGAAAGCGGCTGAGGCCGAGAGCGCCGGCGTTGCTCTCCTGCAGGCCACGGGCCTCTTCGATCAGGCGGCGCAGCTGCTGCAGCTCGGGCCGGTCGAGGCTGAAATAGGTTCCGCTGTCGAGGATCATCAGGTCCTGATCGGTGGCTAGTGCCCGAAACAGGTCGTCGAAGGGAATGTCTTCGCCCTCGATCGACACGGTGACGGCGAGGTCGAACCAGTCGCGGGTATCGGTGCTCTCGGTGGTGGCCAGGCTGATCACGGGCGCTTCGTCGGCCTCGCGATAGCTTGGCGCGTCAGCGGAGACCTGCACGATGACGCCATCTTCCGCGAGCCGGGGTACGGCTTCACCGAGGAAGGTGATCATGACGGCGCCCTGCAGCTCGGCGTGCTCGAGCAAACGGGCCGCACTGATCGGGGTTGCCGGCTGCCAGAGCTGCTCGAACGAGCTGATGGCGCGTTCGACGTCTCGCAGCGTGTCGCCCTCGCGGGTCGCGTCGCGAAAGCGGGTGTCGTTGGGTGTCGGGCGCAGCGGGTGGCGGTAGAGCACGGGGGCGGGCTCTATTTCGACGGCGTCGGTCGGGACGGCTGCGGCCTGGTCGGTGGGCGCGACGTACTGCCACTCCCAGGCCAGGGTGATGCGGGCATCCGTTTGGTGCGTGATCGTGAGGGCGAGTTGGGGGCGAGCGGTCTTGGGCAGCTCAAACGATGCGTCATGGCTGGTCAGCACGAGTTTTTGCTGAAGAAAGGGGTAGAAGTCGGTGAGAAAGGCCACCTCGTCGTCGGCCGGAATATCGAAGCCGCCGGTCACGGCCAGGGCGCGGATCTCGGAGTTCACCGTGGCAGTCAGCGGGGCGAGGATGAGCTGATTGCCGGTCGCGAGCGGGTCGGCCGGGGCGGTCCAGGTGTAGGCGCCGTGCGCCGGATCGCCGAGAAAACCGAATTCGGAGCCGCGGTGCAGCTTCTCGTTCAACACGAGCAAGGGGGTCAGCTGCAGGCCGTCATCGTCCCGCCGAATGTCGACCTCGAGCGAGGCGGGCGTGGGAGAGAGGAGGACGGGATTCTGGGCATCCGTTGCGCAGACGAGTGGCAGACCGCTCAGCTGGGCCTCGTGCAGCAGATCCCAGAGGGCCTTGTTCTCGAAGTTGTCGAGGTAGAGCCAGTGGTCGGTATAGCTGTAATAACGCTGCCCGGTGGCCGAGAGGGCGTAGAGGGCGTTCAGGATTTTGCGGTGGCCACGGTTGTAGGTGCCGGGAGTCCAGGACAGGTTGTCCCAGGTGAGGGAGCCGCGGATCCACTTGCCCTTCTTGCCCATCACCATGGGGCGTGCGCCGAGGCGGCGAGGCCCGGTGCGGCGGTTCGGGCTGTAGGCGGGATCAAGCAGGTCGAATTGCAGCGCGAGGGCCGTGCTCGTGACCGTCTCGGCGCCGCTCGGCTTCGCGAGCGGGGCCAGGGCGGCGCGCCAGGCCGGGACCGGCGGGCGAATGGGAACGACGGGGGCCGGGGTGGACGGCTGATACGCGGCCGGCACGAAGGTCGACTCGAAGACGGGGGTGCGGCGGTCGCCGATGGCACGCACGTTGGACGCCGCGCGCTCGGCATTCAGCTCCGCGGGCGTGCTGCGGCTTGCCAGCAGCAGGGCGGCGACGTGCTTGCAGTTGCTGGCCATCGGGCAGGTGCACGTTCCGCTGGCTCGAACGGCCTGGCCGGCCGCATTGAGGGTGAACGAGACCAGCACGGTGTACGGCTGGGTACTGGTGCCGCTGACGCGTCCGGTGAGGTGTGTTCCCGACGGGGCCCAGGACTGTTCGGTGACGTGTCCGTTGCGGGCGTACCGTTCACCGCGCGAGAACGACTGGCTGCCGACGATGCGGGCGATCTCGTGAGTGCTGAGGGAATGGGCCATAGGTGAGGGAGCTCCGTAAGAAAAAGGGACCAACCCTTATTGTCTCACGCGAGCCTGAGCGGCTCAGCTCAGCGTGGTGTCTCACGGGGCTGCCTGGTGGCTAATTCAGGAAATTTCCTGAGCCGGGGGGAGTTGCGTCGCATTGGTTCGGGAGCCGCGGGATCGCTCGCCGAAATTATCCTGAATTAGCCACGATCGACGGGCTGCACCGGCGTGCCAGGAGTGGAGAGAGTGCCGGCGGCAGTGGCCTGCAGTAGGGCCAGGGCCTGCGCCTCGATGTGGGTCTGCAGCACGATCACGCTCGAGGAGCGCACGACCGTTTGAGTGGCGACGATGAGGTCGAGCACGCGCTGCACGTCGGCGTTCGACCGGGCGACGACCCGGGCGAGCATGTCGCTGTCGCCGGAGACCGTGTGCAACTCCAGAATCTCGGGAATCTTCACGAGAGCCGCAACGACAACCGCGTGGCCGGAGTCCTGCCGCACGGTGAGCGAACAGTAGGCGGTGACCGGGTAGCCGAACTCGCTCGGGTTCAGGGTCGGCGCCCAGGATTTGATCACCCCGCGGCTCATTAGCCGGTCGAGCCTGGCCTGCACGGTTGCCCTGGCCACCTTGAGCCGCCGTGAGGCCTCGAGCACCGAGAGCTTCGGCCGCTCGCAGAACAGTGTGACGAGTCGAGCATCCAGCGAGTCGACATCCATGAGCGTGACCTTTCGGTGGTCCGGTCGGGCATCGTTGCCGAGCGGGGGGGTGTACCAACTGTATGGTGTTTCGTTGAAAATACACACAATTATTCACAGAGTGTGCACTTCAAATGGTCACTGTGGCAGACGCTCGGCAAAGTCACTAACTTTGCTGTAGCCCGCCCAGTCAACGATCAGAAGGAGCCAGCATGGCGACTCACGCCCTCGACACCCTTCCCCTGCGTTCAGGGCAGATGCAGAGTGCGGATGTCGGCGACCTCACCCCGGATCAGCTGCGCGACCTGTATCGGATGCTGGCGAACGTGCGTCAGCTCGACCGCGATGCCGTGGCGTGGCAGCGCCAGGGTCTCATTCCCGGTTACGCGCCGATGCTCGGCCAGGAGGCAGCCCAGGTCGGTGCCGGCTTCGGCGTCGATAAGACCCGGGACTTCATCTTTCCGACCTACCGTGAGATGGGCGTGGCCTACACGGTCGGCGTGAACATGGTCGAGTACATGTCGACCCACAAAGCGATCTGGCACGGCGGGCTCTACGACCCCGGGGCCACCCACTTCGCGCCCTTTCAAGCGGTTGTCGGCGGATCCGTTCTGCACGCGGTGGGCTGGGCGCACGGGCAGACCCTGAACGGCCAGGCGCTGAACGGGACGGCTGCGGCAACGGGCGGTGCGGCATCCGTTTCAACAACCGGCCTCGGCGTGGGCCTGGCTTTTCTCGGCGACGGCGCGAGCTCGCAGGGTGACGTGCACGAGGCGATGAACTTCGCCGCCATTCTGAAGGCGCCGGTGGTGTTCTTCGTGCAAAACAACGGCTGGGCCATCTCGGTGCCGACCGAACAGCAGGTGGCCGGCGGCTCGGTGGCCGCACGCGCCGTCGGCTACGGCATGCCAGCCGTGCAGGTCGACGGCAACGACGTGCTCGCCGTGCTGGACGCCACCCGACGCGCGGTCGCCCACGCGCGCGCGGGCCTCGGCCCGGTCGTGGTCGAGGCGATGACCTACCGGCGCGGTCCGCACTCCACGAGCGACGACCCCGGTCGCTACCGCACCCTCGAGGACGAGAAAACCGACGGCGGCGAAGATCCGCTCAGCCGGTTTCGCGCGGTGCTGCTGGCCGACAACGTGGCTGACTCTGCCTTCTTCGCCGTGGCTGACGCCGACGCCCAGGCGCGTGCCGACGAGATTCGCGACGGTGTCGTGGCCCTCGAAAGCCGGCCCGGAAGCGAAATGTTCGACTTCGTTTTTCAAGAACCAACCCCGACGCTCGGCGCCCAGGCGCGCCAGTGGAGAGAGGAATCCGAGCATGTCTGAGTCTATGAACGGCGCCGTCCTTGAACGTGTACGGGAGACCCCGCTCCTGCAGCTCTCCATGCAGCAGGCCATTAACCGCGCGCTCGGTGAGATTCTCGAAGCGGATGAGCGCGCCCTCATTTTCGGCGAAGACGTCGGCGTGCTCGGCGGAGTTTTTCGGGTCACCGACGGGCTGCAGCAGCGCTTCGGCGCGAACCGGGTCTTTGACACCCCGCTCGCCGAGTCTGGCATTCTCGGCACCGCGATTGGGCTGGCCATGGCCGGTTTTCACCCGATCCCCGAGGTGCAGTTCGACGGCTTCGCCTACCCGGCCGTCAACCAGATCATCACGCAGCTGGCCCGCATGAACTATCGCAGCCGCGGACGCCTGCCGATGCCGGTGACGCTGCGGGTGCCGAGCTTTGGCGGCATCCGCGCCCCCGAACACCACGGTGAGAGTCTCGAATCGCTGTTCGCGCACGTGCCCGGACTCAAGGTCGTGTCGCCGGCCAACCCGCAGCAGGCCTATCACCTGCTCAAGCACGCCGTCTCGATGCCCGACCCGGTCATCTTCATGGAGCCCAAGGCGCGCTACTGGAACAAGGCCGGGGTCAACCTTGTCGACAACGTGGTCGGTGATGGCATCTTCGGGGGGACGGATGGCCCGCTCACCGGCCGCGCCTCCCGCGAGGGCTCGGTGATCGCCCGTCCGGGCAAGCACGCGACCCTCATCGCGTGGGGCTCAATGGTCTCCCGCTGCCTCCAGGTCGCGGAGTTGGCCGCGGAAGATGGCATCGAACTCGAGGTGCTCGATCTGCGCTGGCTGAAGCCGATCGACGAAGCGGGGCTGGCGGCATCCGTTTCACGCACGCGTCGGGCCATCGTCGTGCACGAGGGGCCGCGCACCATTGGCCTCGGTGCCGAGGTCGCCGCGCTCGTCTCGCAGAGCTGCTTCGACACGCTGCGGGCGCCGGTCGAGCGCGTGACCGGCTTCGACGTGCCGTACCCGTCTGGCGATCTGGAGGACGAGTACATCCCGAACATTGATCGAATTCTCTTCGGAGTTCAGCGAGTATTGGAGTACCGCCGTGGCTGAAATCTCTTTTCCCCTGCCCGACCTCGGTGAGGGACTGCTCGAGGCGACCGTGCTCGAATGGCTCGTCACGGTGGGTGACCAAGTCGAACGCAACCAGCCATTCGTCGAGGTTGAAACGACGAAGTCGTCGGTGGAATTGCCGTCACCGATCGCCGGTATCGTGCTCACGCTGCACGGCGAGCCCGGCGACAGGGTGCTCGTCGATACACCGTTGATCACCTTCACGGTCGCCGACGACTCGGCCGGCATCGTCGGCACTGTGCCGGCAGAGGCCGCGCCGAAACGCCGCGTGCGCCTGACCGCCGTTCTCGACGAGGACTAGACATGCTCACCAGTTGGCGCCAGCACGAACCCGAACTCGACGCGGGCCTTGCCCCGGTGCTGCTCGTGCACGGCTTCGCCTCCTCCACCGCCCTCAACTGGGAGGCGACCGGGTGGGTGCGTGACCTCGTGAGCGCCGGCCGGCGCGTCATCACCATCGATCTGCTCGGTCACGGCGTAAGCGCTGCACCGGCCGAAACGGATGCGTACGCCCCCAGCCGCCTGCGCGCGGCGGTTCTCGAGGTGCTCACCCTGGCCGGCGCCCGGCCCCGCGAGGCCGGCCAGCCCGCATCCGGTGTCGACCTGGTCGGGTACTCGCTCGGCTCGCGCCTGGTCTGGGAACTCGCCGCCGAGCGGCCCGACCTGGTTAATCGCGCGGTGCTCGGCGGCATGAGCGCCGAGGACCCGCTCGCCGACTTCGACCTCGAAGCAGCCGCCCTGTTTCTGTCGGATTCCAGCGCGATCGCGCACGAGTCGACCGCCTCACTGATGACCCTGATGCAGCTCGCTCCGGGCTCGAACGCCCCGGCCCTGCTGCGGCTGGTCGCCGCGATCAAGGCTGAGCGGTTCGAGCCGGGCGCATCCGTTCCGTCTCGGCCCCTTCTCTTCGTCACCGGCGACCGCGACGTGCTCGCGACCGGCACGGCCGAGCTCGCGGCGCTCGCCGCCTGCTCCGAAGTGTTGTGGCTGCCGGCCCGTACCCATATGAACGCGGTGAGCTCACGGGCCTTCAAGCAGGCCGCGATCGAGTTTCTCGGTCGCTACCAGTCGTAGCGGAACGGCCCGACCCCCGCAACTAGTGGTCAGTCCAGACCCAGCAGGTTCTGCAGAGCCGCGTCTATGGCGGGCATTTTCGAGCCATTCAAACGACCGGCGAACTCACCCAGCCGGATTTCCTGATTGACCGCTGTCAGTTGCTCGACCAACACTCTGGACTTCGTGCCGTTGATTTCGACCTTGGGGGCGAAATGACGCCTCGCGTCGTCGGACTGCAGGACCACAGCGAACCGCACCCCAGTTTGCTCGTGTCCACGAGGGTCACTCGGCGTCTTCAGGCGGTAGAGGTCGCCACGCACGAAGAGCGTCCAGCTCGGCCGCAAGTTCGCGAGAAGCGGCGACGTCTTCCGGATCGTTCCGGAACGCTTCGGACTCGGCCCGGAGTCGAGCGCGGCGGTGAGTACGTTCAGACTCCATGATCGCCATCCGAGCGGCCTCCGAGCGGGACAGTCCATCACCGGTCAGCGCCGCTAGCGGGAGTTTCCTAGCTAGCCTCGGTCAGAGTTCCAGAAGTGCTGGTCAACTCGGGTTTTGGCGGCTGGGTTTTGTATGACCTAACTTTTCTTC
>NZ_SOHG01000057.1:0-19741 GCF_004403155.1 Cryobacterium sp. Hh7
GGGAAGCACTGCGGCTTTCCGCACCTTTGGGGTACGTATAGATACATTACGGCCAGACCACCCACCCGTCAAAACGCCCCCCACCCGGGCGTGTCGCCCGGCCAGGTGTCGAGACGCGGGCCAAAACGGGCCCACTCCTCGACCAGCGAGAACCACGAACCCGCTCCCCGACTCGAACGACCGGGCCCACCTTACGGAACCGGGCCCACGATAGAACATGGGCCCGGTTACCGGGCCCGGGCCCGGTCCGGACGGGGGCTAGTAGCGGTAGTGGGCTACTTTGTACGGGCCCTCGGCGGGAACGCCGATGTAGGCGGACTGCTCGGGGGTCAGCACGGTCAGCTCCACGCCGAGGGCGTCGAGGTGCAGACGCGCTACCTTCTCGTCGAGCAGCTTCGGCAGCACATACACGCCCACCGGGTACTTCTCCGGTGAGACATACAGCTCGATTTGTGCAAGCACCTGGTTGGTGAACGAGTTGCTCATCACGAACGAGGGGTGTCCGGTGGCATTGCCCAGGTTCATCAGGCGTCCCTCGGACAGGATGAGCACACTGCGCCCGCTCGGCAGACGCCATTCGTCGACCTGCGGCTTGATCTGAACCTTGACGGCGCCCGGCAGCGACTCGAGCGAGGCCATGTCGATCTCGTTGTCAAAGTGACCGACGTTCGCGACGATGGCGAGGTGCTTCATGCGCAGCATGTGGTCGACACCGATGACGTTGAAGTTTCCGGTGCCGCTGACAAAGATGTCGACCTGTTCGACGACGGAATCGAGGCGGGCGACCTGGAATCCATCCATCGCCGCCTGCAGGGCGTTAATCGGGTCGATTTCGCTCACGATGACGCGGGCACCCTGGCCGCGCAGCGCTTCGGCGGCGCCCTTGCCGACGTCACCATAACCGGCGACGAAGACGACCTTGCCGCCGATCAGCACATCCGTTGCACGGTTGAGGCCGTCGGGCAGCGAGTGGCGAATGCCGTACTTGTTGTCGAACTTGCTCTTGGTGACGGAGTCGTTCACATTGATGGCCGGAAAGAGCAGTTCCTTGCCCGCTGCGAGCTCGTAGAGGCGGTGCACACCGGTGGTGGTTTCTTCGGTGACGCCCATGAGGTCGGCGGCGACCAGGGTCCAGCGGTCGGTTGACTCGGCCAGGGAGCGACGGAGGGCGGCGAGAATGACGCCGTATTCGTGGCTGTCACCGGCAGCATCCGCTGGTACGGCGCCAGCCAATTCGAACTCGCGACCCTTGTGCACGAGCATGGTGGCGTCACCCCCGTCGTCGAGGATCATGTTCGGGCCGGTCCAGCTGGCTCCGGCGGCTTGCGCTTCAGCGCTCCAGTCGAAGATCTGCGCGGTGCACCACCAGTAGTCCTCGAGGGTTTCGCCCTTCCAGGCGAACACGGGAACGCCGGCCGGGGCATCCACTGTGCCGGTGGGGCCGACCGCGATCGCGGCGGCGGCGTCGTCCTGCGTCGAGAAAATGTTGCAGCTGGCCCAGCGCACCTGGGCGCCGAGCGCGACGAGGGTCTCGATCAGCACGGCGGTCTGCACGGTCATGTGCAGGGATCCGGCGATGCGGGCTCCGGCGAGCGGCTTCGATTCGCCGAATTCGGTGCGGAGGGCCATGAGCCCGGGCATCTCGTTCTCGGCCAGACGCAACTGGTGGCGTCCAGCCTCGGCGAGTGACAAGTCGGCGATCTTATAGGTGAACGTGGGGGGCGCGGTGGCCGAAGCGACAGTCATGGTGCTATCTTGCCATTTCCGCCTGAACGCCCCCGACAAAAATCGGTTCGACCGCACGCTGATAATGCGAAGCAGCGGCAGAACGGATGCTGCCCACTTCCATGGGCAGCCGGCCTGCGGGACGAGATGGCCAGGTTTTGTCAACGAAGTAATTCCAAGAGGCCGAAACGGCCACTAGTCGGCGAGGCCGAGACGGCCCAATAGACGAGCAGGGCAGCGGGCCGCGTCAGGGGTTCGACCGCGGGACGAGGCGGCCGGGGAAAGTCGGAGCTGGCTACTCGACGGGGTCGGACTCGTCGGCGACGAGGCGGTGCCGCATCAGCTGCCACCCCTGCGGAGCGGTCGTTCGCTCCGCGTGCCGTGCGCAGAGGTCGAAGGTGTGAGGTTCTTTGCGGCCGGCGAGTGGGCCGAGTACGGCCAGCGAGTCTCGATAGTCAAAGGTGAGCGTGGCCACCGAGGGTTCGAGGCAGGCAACGCGGGAACACGGACGGAATGTCATTGTCTCTCAGGGTACCCGTCGACCAGCCTAGGATGGCAGCATGGCCCGATCTCGACGTTCTGCAGCGCCCGAACCGACCGTACGCGGCCGCGGGCGCGACCGGCACGGCCGCGGAATTCGCAGCTCGGCGACCGGTCCGTTTCTGCCGCCGCTGCGCACCCGGATCGACCTGTTCGACATGACGGTCGCCTCCACGATCGAATACCTGCGCGGCGTCTGGCCGGAAGAACTCGGCCACGCCGTGTTCGAGGTGGCCTCCGGTCCGCGCTCGGTGATGCCGGGCATCGGCGTGGAACGCTGGATGGTCACGCCGGCGACGAATCGGGTGGTGTTCTACCGGCTGCCAATTCAGCGACTGTCCCGCCTGCACGAAAACGATGAGATGCACCAGCGCATGATGATCGAGACCTGCGTCTTTCGCGGAGTCGCCGAGCTGCTCGGCAAAGACCCGTGGGACCTCGCACCGGATCGCTTCCGCCACTTCTAGGCCGCCGCCACTTCGCGGCTGTCACCGCTTGGGCTGCGGGAGCCGTGCTGCCCGGGTCGGCGCGGCGCGCGCTTGAAAAGCTCGCATGTGGTCAGAACGTGGACCGCGAGCCGGGTCGGGCATCCGCTCGGCTGATCAGCGTCGATCCCTGTTCAGGACCGGGATTGAGGGGTGTTTGGCGCGCCAGCGTTGTCTGAACGTTTGCTGAATTGAGTAACAGAACGGTAACGGATTGGGGCAATTCCAAACCATTTCGGGGGTGGAACCGAACACCATGCAGACCCCAACACCATCTGCTCGATTGACAGAAAAGGATTCATCCCATGCGCACATTCACCAAGGCCACCATTGGTTTCGCCTCCGCCGGAATTCTCATCGCCGGTCTCGCTGGCTGCTCGGCAGGAGCCACCACCTCCTCCCCGGCGCCTGCCGCGAGCTCGTCGAGCTCCTCCGACGCGACGCCGACGCCGCTCGCCTCGATCCCCAGCCTGTCCGGTGTGGACACCGCCGTGTTGCTCGACGCCGACTTCGGTGCCGCTCTGACGAGCCTCGGCCTGACCGCCGGAACCGTGGGAACGGCCACCTTGGAAGAGGGCAGCCTGCACTTCCCGATCACCGGCGGAAACGTGGACTACTACGACCCGGCCGAAGATTACCGCCCCTTCGTTCAGGGTTCCATTGAGCACGAGGGATCCGGCTTCTCGCTGACCGCCGGCGACATCGTCGTCGAGCTGACCAACTTCACCATCGACCCGGGCACCTCGGAGCTCTTCGGTGACGTCTCGGTCAACGGCGAGTCCGCTGCCACCCAGGCCCTGCTGTTCGACCTCTACGGTGGAACCCTTGAGCCGCTCAAGATGGACGGCGACAACGCCATCCTCACCGGCACTACGGTTCACATCTCTTCCGTCGCCGCTGGCCTGCTGAACTCCACGTTCAGCACCGACGCAGTCGCCGACCAGATGCTCGTTGGCATCGCAACCATCACCGCCGCCACGAAGTAGTTCTTCTTCACAGCTTTCGGCTGTACAGCATAAACGGGGCTCGCCACACGGCGGGCCCCGTTTGTTGTGTGTCCGGGGGCCCTTGCGGCACCTGTGCGCCTTGCGGCACTCGTTAGCGAAACGGGCGCCCGGTGCTAGGGGTGCCGCGAACTCTAACGAGTGACGCGAGCGGGTTGAGGTGGGCTGCCGCACCAAGGCGGTCAGTCACGGCGGTCAGACAGCAGGGTGGTCAGGCAAGGCGGGGTGAGGCAGCAAGGCGGTCAGGCACGGCGGTCAGACAGCAGGGTGGTCAGGCAGGGCGGTCAGGACCGGCGGGCGCGCAGGGGGCGCAGCATCCGCTTGACTGAGCCTGGGCCGGTGCGATGCAGGGAAACCGCCACGATCACGATGATCGCGATCGCGATCGACGCTCGGGTGAGCGGAACGCTCGGCACCAGCAGCCGCAGCGTGAGCGCCATCGGCACGAGCAGCCATTCCCAGCGGCCGCTGAGCGCCACGAACGGCAGCAGCAACAGCGCATACCAGGGGTATCGGGGGCTGAGTACGAGCAGGGTCGCGCCGATCATGACGAGCTGGCCGACCCACGGCTGGTTCTGGTCGGTCTTGAGAATCACCAGCACGGCGACGATGGCCAGAATCAGGCCGGCGACGATCACAGCGGATGCCCCCGGCGCCACCAGGGACACCAGCGCGAACCGCGACCCGTCCTGATACCCCTCTTCACTCAGGTAGCCGGGCAGGTAGCCGAGGACCCCGATGCCGGTCGCGATCACATAGGGAACGTAGAGCAGGGCAAAACTCAGAACGGATGCCGTCACCATTCGCCAGCCACCGCGCCGGAGCAGCGCTGGCGCGGCGAGCACCGGGATGAGCTTGGTGCCGATCGCGATCCCGAGGGCGATGCCGCCACGCCAGACCTTCTTCGTGGACACGAGAAATACGGCCGCGACGACGAAGATGACGCCGAGCATATCCACGTGGGAGTTGGTGATCGCCTCGGTCGCCACGAGTGGACACCAGGCCCAGAGGGCGACGTTGCGTTGGTCGAGGCCGCGGCGGCGCGTGCCGACCAGCAGCATGACCGTGGTACCCAGGCTGAGTAGCAGCCCGGCGAGCTGCAACGGCCAGTAGGCCGGCTCGGGTCCGGTAAGGAAACGCACGCCGGCGAAGAAGATTTCGCTGGCCGGAGGGTAGATCGTGGGTACGGCTGTGCGGTTCAGGGACGAGCAGAGCAGGTCGCCGTCGGTCGTGCGTGCGGTGGCGATGCGTTCGCCGACACATTTCTCCTCCCCGCCGGCCTCGCTCTGGGGCGTCGGGAACAGCCAGCCTGGTCTCAGGGAATCGAGGCGGGCATCCGCTGGGGTGAAGGCGTAGGGACTGATTCCTGCGTTTTGCACGATGCCATCCCAGGCGTAGCGGGCCGAATCGGTACTCGTGTTGGGCGGGCCGACCATGGCCGCGCCGCCGATCAGGGCGGAGCCAGCCAGGATCAGGGCAACCACCGCTTTGCCGTTGATTTTATGCAGCAGCCAGCAGGCGAGGCCGAAGACAAACCAGAGCGCAGCCGTGACCAACACCAATTGCACTTCGTCGCGCTCGGGCGGGAACAGGTCGAGGGTTGTCGCGCTGAATGCGGTGAGGGCAGCGCTGAGCACCAGCAGGACCGCGATGATCGTTATGCGCACGGTTCAGTCTCTCGTACGGAGTTCGTTTGCCCGTGATCGTTCCCCAACTCACCCGCACATCGTAAGGAATTTTTCCGGTTTGCAACGCGCTGTGGTGATGCAATAGAAGTATGCGGCAATTGATGTATGAGGCCCAGCGAGCGCTGGCGTCACCGGTGCGCAATCCGCGCATGGCGACCGTGATCGGGCGGCTGCTCGGTGCCGCCTTTCTGATCTGCTTCGGCACCGGCCTGTACAGCCATTTTCTGCAGGAACCGCTCGACTGGATGCGCTTCGCGACCCGGCCGGAATTTCTGTATCAGGTGACCCAGGGCACGCACATCATCGCCGGCATCGCCTGTTTTCCGCTGCTGCTGGCCAAGTTGTACATCGTTTTTCCCGACCTGTTCGCCTATCCCCCGGTGCGCGGTTTCGTGCATTTTCTCGAACGGGCCTCGATCGCCCTGTTCGTGGGGGCCTCGCTCGTGCAGATCACGATCGGACTGCTCAACACGTTTCAGTGGTATCCGTGGCCCTTTCCGTTTCGGCAGGTGCACTTTGCGCTTGGCTGGGTGCTGATCGGGCTGTTGGTGATTCACATTGCGGTCAAGCTGCCGGTGATTACGCGGTATTGGAGTAAGTCGTCGGGTTCGGGTTCGGGTTCGGGTTCTGACTCGGGCGACGGTTCTGACTCGGGCGACGGCGATCATCTGGTCGACGCGGTGTCGGCCGACCGGGCGGCTGATGCGGAGGCGGTGCGACTGTGGGGCACGACTCGGCCGGGGGGCCTCACCGGGCGACTGCTCGACTATATCGATGCGACGCCGCGCCCGTCCTCGCGGGTCAGCCGGCGCGGATTTCTCACCACCGTCGGCGTCGCCACTACGGCCGTCGTGGCCCTGACCGCCGGCCAGACCTTCACGCCGCTGAACGCGGTCAACCTGTTTGCGCCGCGCAAGAAGGGCGTCGGCCAGCAGGGGGTTCCGGTGAATCGCACCAGCGAGCAGGCGCAGGTGGCGGATGCCGCCCTCGCTTCATCGTGGACTCTTACCCTCGCGGTGGCCGGCACCGAGCGTTCCTTCACCCGGGCCGAACTGCTCGCGCTGCCGCAGACCGAGGTTCGGCTGCCGATCGCCTGCGTCGAGGGTTGGAGTCAGATGGCGACGTGGCGCGGTGTGCGGCTGCGCGACCTCGCCGACCTGATGAAAGCCGACCCGGAGACCTCGTTTCGTCTGATCAGCCTGGAAGAACGCGGCAGTTTCAGCAAAACCCAGATGGGCCGGGAATATGTGCGCGACTCGCTCACGCTCGTGGCCCTCGAGCTCAACGGCGAGACGCTCGACCTCGAGCATGGGTATCCGGCCCGCATGATCGCGCCAGGGCGGCCCGGGGTGTTGCAAACCAAATGGCTGAGCCGAATCGAGGCGATCGAATCATGAGAGCGGATGCGCGCGGATCACGCGGCGAGGCGGCCGGCGGTGACGTCGGTGTGGACACCGGAGTGGGGGTGACCGGCGGGGGTGCCCCGATGGGTTCGGCGACCACGTCAACCGAGAACGCCGGGACTGGCCTGTTTCCGCCACCGGCCGGGATCGCGGCGTCGACCAGCCGGCGGATGCGGAGCATCCGTTTGGCGCTGGTGGGTGCTGGTGTGCTGCTGCTGGCCTGGGGCGCGTTTGTGATGTTCGATTCGGTGCGGCTGACCCGGATTCCCGGGGTGGCGCTCTGGATTGCGGCGGCGATCGTGCTGCACGATGCGATTTTGGCGCCGATCGTGTTTGCGTGTGCGATTGCGCTGCGCCGAGTCGGGCGGCGGACGACCGGCACGGTCATTGCGATCGTGCAGGGCGCAATTGTGGTCGGATCTCTTGTGTCGCTGATCGCGGTGCCGACGATGGTGGCGAAGAATTTTGCTCCGGCGAATCCGACCGTGCTGCCGCTGGATTACGGGCTCAACCTGGGGATTTTCTGGCTCGTACTGGCGGTTTTGACGGTGGGGTTGTCGGTGTGGGCGCTGCTGCGGGAGCGGCACCATGCTGGGAAGATCGACGTTGATTCTGGACGCTGACGATCCTGGCGGTGACCGTTTCACCGGCTGCCCTGGGCGCCAGCGGGTCATCCGCGGCTCGCTCAGACATTGAAGATCGTCGGTGCACGGTCAGACTCCTAAGCACCTTGGTCCGGGCCCACCTTAGGGAACCGGGCCCATGATCCAGCATGGGCCCGGTTTCCGGGCCCGGGCCCGGAAAGATAAACGACTAGGCGCGAGCCAGTCGGGCGAAGGTGCGGCCGCCGCGGGACCATTCGGCGACCGGAGTCAGGCCTGCTTGTGCGGCCCGGCGGCGCAGGGCGCTAACTCCGAGTTCGGCCCAGGGGAAGGCGTCGCTCGTGTGTCCGGCGGCGTCGTGCAGGGTGCCCACATACGCGAGGTCGTGTTCGGGGTCGCGGTGAACCTCGACGACGAGCATGCCGTCGGGGGCGAGCAGCGCGGCGCAGCGTTCGAGGAGCGCGTCGGGGTCGCCGCCAATGCCGATATTGCCGTCGACCAGGAGCAGGGTTGCCCAGGTTCCCTCGAGCGGAAGGTGATCGAAGACGGAGCGGTGCAGCACAGTAAGTCCGGCGGCCAGGGCGATCCGTACGGCGGTCGGTGACACGTCGACGCCGAGTGCGTCGAGGCCTTCGTCCATCGCGGCCCGGATCATTCGGCCCGGTCCGCAGCCGATATCGAGCACCGGTCCGGCGACGCCCGCCAGCAGGGAACGGTCGATCGCATCGGCTCCGGCGCTCCACCGTCCGGCGTGCATGGTGGAAACGCGGGCGGCCGTTTCCGGATCGGCGTCGTGGCGGCGGCCGTGCAGGTAGAGCACGTTGTCGTCGCTTTGCAGTGCCTGGGCGTAGGGTTCGGATCCGCCGGCACCGAAGGTAGTCGGGCGCCGAAAACGGTCGGCCGTCGTCTGGTCGGCAGCCGAACGGTTCGCGGTCCCATGCTCGGCCAGTTCCCCGACGAGTTCCGAAGTGAATCGGTCAGCGGCATTCGGACCCTCGCTGACCGGCCATTTCGCCGGCTGGTCCCAGAGGCGGGGGGAGACGAGGGTCACGAGCGTGTTCCGGTCAGCGTGAGCAGGTCGGCAGCGCGCGCGGCCGCCGAGTGCAGGTTTGCCGAGTGCAGGTCGGCCGGGTACGGGGCCACCGGGTGCAGGTCGGGGGCAGCCACGTCGGCAGCTCGCCCCTCCGCGTGGGGCCGATCCGGCGAGCGCCGTTCGGTCGCGGGCTGGTTCGCATCACCGGGTTGAGCGGATGCCCGCACCCCCGCGAAAGCACGCGCGAAGCGCGTGTGGGGGGCGATCGAGGCGACGGTCTGGGCATCCATTATGGTGTCGATGTCGGTGAGCGCGGGCAGCAGGCGCACGGTGAGGCCGGCCTGGTCGAGACGTTGCAGCTGGTGTGCGCCGGTGTCGGAGCGGCTCATCGGGATGCCGCGGAGCAGCGCGCCGCTCGGGTTTTTCAGCGCGAGCGCCCAGAACCCGCCGTCGTTGGCGGGGCCGAACCAGGCATCCGCTTCATTCCAGTTTTGGAATACTGGTGCGAGCAGCTCGGCGCTGACCTGCGGGGTGTCCATTCCGAGCAGCAGCGTCGGCTCGTCGAGGTGGTCGAAGATGGCGGCGAGGCGTTCGTCGAGTCCGCCGCTGGTCTGCGGCAAAATCTGCCAACCGGATGCCTCTGGCGGCGGCGTGACACCATCGAAGGCGAGAATGTGGCGCGTCGCGGGTAGCTGGGCGGCGACCGCGAGGGTGTCGGCGAGGCTCGACGCGGCGAGAAGGGCGGCCTGCTCGAGCGACAGCGGCGGGTGCAAACGGGTCTTCACCTTGCCGGGCAGGCATTCCTTGGCGATGACGACAATGGCGGTCATGAGCGGTCCCCAATGCGGCTGACGCGGGCAGCGTTGCCACTGGCGGCGCTGTCATTCCGGCGTGGGCTGTCGTCAATCTCGTTCCGGACGGCGCTGCTGGCGCGAAGCAGAGCGGACATATCGTGGATGGCGGTGAGGGTGCCGCGCACGGTTCCGGTCACCTTGCTGCGGCCGACCCGCGGCGCATAGCCGGTGTCGACCTCACGAATGCGCCAATCGGCCGCGGCAGCGCCGAGAAACATCTCCAGCGGATACCCGCTGCGGCGGTCGCGCAAATCGAGGGCGAGGAGGTGGTCGCGGCGGGCGGCCCGCATGGGGCCGAGGTCATGAATGTTCACACCTGTTATTCGGCGCAGTCGCCAGGAAAGATAGGTATTTGCTAACCGGGCATGCGGCGGCCACGCATTTCGGGTGGTTGGGCGGCGTCTTCCGAGCACGAGATCGGCGTCGTCTTGAGCGACCGGGTCGACCACGAGTGGCAGGTCGCGCGGGTCCATCGAGGCGTCGGCGTCGCAGAACGCAACGATCGGGGCGGTCGCGGCGAGGAGCCCGGCGTGGGCTGCGGCGCCGAATCCACGACGGGTTTCGTGCACGACCTCGGCGCCGAGGGCACGGGCAATATCCGCCGAACCGTCCGTGGATCCGTTGTCAACCACGATCGCCCGGTAGCCGGCGGGCATCCGCTGGAGAATCCACGGAAGCGCCTGTGCCTCGTTCAGGCAGGGCAGCACCACGTCAACCCGAATACTCGTCATGGCTCGACCCTATGCACAGGGTCTGAGTGTTCGGGGCGAAAGTGGTTACGAACCTGGGAAGGATACCGAGCAGCTCCACAGCAAGCCAAGCCGTCGACCGGGCCCACCCTATGAACCGGGGCCCACTTTGTAGACTGGGCCCGCGTTCCGGGCCCGGGCCCCGCACGGTTAGTGGCGGCATGGGGCGGGGCATCCGTTGACCAGGCGCACAGATCGGTCGCGCGGTACCGCGCGGTGACACGACCGCGCGCCTAGTCTGAGGGGGTGTCCCCCTCCCAATATTTCGCGCCGCCGCAAGCCGATGCCCTGGCCGGGCGCCGCGTGCTCGTCATCGAGGACGATCCGATGGTGTGTGAGGTGGTCGGACAATACCTGCGCTCCGCCGGATTCGTCGTGGACGAAGCCGTCGACGGGCTCGCCGGACTGCGCCGAGCCGAGGCTGTGCCGCCCGACCTGGTCGTGCTCGATCGCATGCTTCCGCTGCTCGACGGCATCGAAGTGTGTCGGCGCATTCGGCAAAATTGGGGCGCCCTTCCGGTGATCATGCTCACCGCACTCGGCGAGGAAGAGCACCGCATCGCCGGACTCGAGGCCGGTGCCGACGACTATCTGGTGAAACCGTTCTCGCCGCGGGAACTTGTGTTGCGGGTGCAGTCGGTGCTGCGGCGCAGCCGGTCGGAGTCGATTCCGGAGGGGATTCTCGAGGCCGGCGAGTTCACGCTCAACCTGGCCGCGCACCAGATTCGCCTGCGCGGGACCCCCCTCGTGCTCACCGCGCGCGAATTCGATTTGCTCGCCTACCTGATCTGGCGCCCCTCCAAGGTGCTCACCCGTGAGGAACTCCTCCGCTCGGTCTGGGGCTGGGAATTCGGTGACCTGTCTACAGTGACCGTGCACGTGCGGCGGCTACGGGAGAAGATCGAAGCCGACCCGGCGCATCCGCTCGTGTTGAACACGGTCTGGGGGGTCGGCTACCGGTTCGACCCTGTGCCGCTGGGCGCGGGGGCTGCGGATGGCACGGTGCCGGCGGAAAAAGCCGGGACTGCGCGGGGCGCACAGAGCGCGGATGGCCCGAAGAACGCCGGCGGCACGACATGACCGCCCCGGTGTTCGCCGCGGTCGCCGGCATCGCACTCGGCTGCGCGCTGGTCGTGGGCGCGCTCGGGTTGCTCGCGTTGCGGCTACTGTCGCGCGGGTCGCTGATCGCCCAGATCGTCGTCGTCGCCTTCGCCACCGTCGCATCGGTGGTCAGTGGAACGGCTGCGGTCGCCTCGCTGATGTATCTGTCGGCGCACGATCTGATCGTGTTCTACGCGGTCGCAGCGGTGGCGGGTGTCGTGTCGCTCGTAATGGCGTCGGTGCTCGGACGCTCACTGGCACGCGACAACAAGTATTTTCGGGCCGCCGCGGCGAGCATCGGTCGAGGCGAATCGGTTCTCTCCCCGGATCGGCATACGAGTCTGGAGTTCGCAGCGCTGGCCGGGGAGCTCGCCGCAACCGCCGATCGGCTGACCGAATCCCGCGAGCGGGAAGAACGCATTGAAACGTCCCGACGCGAAATCGTGGCCTGGATCTCGCACGATTTGCGCACCCCGCTGGCTGGAATCCGCGCCATGGCCGAGGCGCTGGAAGACGGCATGGCGCCAGACCCCGAGCGGTACTACGTACAGATACGCGGGCAGGTCGATCGACTCAGCGGCATGGTCGACGACCTGTTTGAGCTGTCTAAAATCCATTCGGGAGCGCTGCAGTTGTCGCTCGAACGGGTCTCCCTGTATGACCTGATGAGCGATACGGTGGCCGATCTGGCGCCGGTTGCCCTCGCGAAATCGCTCGACCTGCGCTTCGAGGGCGAACGCGGTCTGATGCTGCAAGCGGATGCCCGCCAGCTCGCCCGTGCGGTGGGCAACCTGGTGATGAATGCCATCCAACATTCGCCGGCCGACAGTGTGATCGTGGTCTCCGCGACCCGGCACGTCGACGGGCGGGCCATTATCTCGGTCGTCGATGCGGCGGGCGGTATCCCCGAAGAGGACCTCGGCCGGGTGTTCGAGGCCGGGTGGCGGGCGAGCGAGCCGCGGACTGTGTCCGCTTGGGGAACCGGCGGTCGCAGCGGCGGCGCCGGGCTCGGACTCGCTATTGTTCAGGGGATCGCTGAGGCCCATCACGGGTTGGTGACGGTGACCAATGTGGAGAATGGGTGTCGGTTTGATTTGCTGCTGCCGCAGCATCCGCTTGGCTGAGCGGTGTTGATGCGGCGCCGATTGTGACCATTCACCCGCTCAGGGGTGGCATCGCGGGGCCTGCTCAAGGGGCGAAAGGTGGCACCTCACGGATGCGCCGGGACGACCAATCAGGGGCGCACGGCGGCGCGCAGCGGGGCGGTCGCAAACTCGCGCATTCCGTCCTCGAAGGAGATTTGCGCCGACCAGCCGAGTTCTCGTCGCAAACGCTCCGAGGACGCCGTGATGTGCCGCACGTCGCCGAGCCGATACTGCCCGGTCACGATGGGTGCCGGGCCGCCCGCCGCCGCGGCAAGGGCGGTCGCCATGTCTCCGATGGTGTGAACCATACCGCTGCCGACGTTGAACGGACGCAATATTCCCGCATCGGAATTCATTGAGCCGGTGGGTGCGATTTCATCAGCTGCAGAGTCGGCGGGCGCTCGGCCAAGACCGGCAGCCTGCGGCCTGTAGTCGAGCCCGGTGAAGTCAAGCGCGGCGATGTTGGCCGCGGCGACGTCCCGTACGTGCACGAAGTCGCGGCGCTGCCGGCCGTCTTCGTACACTCGGGGAGCCTCGCCACGCTCGAGTGCCGAGCGAAACAGTGAGGCGACTCCGGCATAGGGCGTGTTCTGCGGCATGCCCGGCCCGTAAACGTTGTGGTAGCGCAGGGCCGCGACGCGTCCGCCGGTCGAGCGGGCCCACGCGGTCGCAAGATATTCCTGGCCGAGTTTGCTGCTCGCGTAGACGTTGCGCGGGTCGAGCGGATCGGATTCGCTGACCAGAACGGGCTCGAGCGGCTCCCCGGTGGCCGGGTCACGGGGATCGAAGCGTCCGGCATCGAGGTCGCTGGCCACGCGGGGGCCGGGCCGGGTAAAGCCGTTCGGGCCCCGGTAGCTGCCCTCGCCGTAGACGACCATGGATGACGCCAACACCAGGCGACGGATGCCCCGCGCGGCCATCGCGGCCAGCAGCACGGCCGTCCCGACCTCGTTGCTGTGCACGTAGTCGGGGGCGTCGGCGAAGTCCACACCGAGGCCGACCTTGGCCGCCTGGTGACAGACCACGTCGATGTCGGCGAGGGCGCCGGCTGCGGTCGCCGGGTCCGTCACGTCCCCGTGCACGAACTCGACCCGCGGGTCCAGTCCCGCCGGCCTGATGTTCCGGGCCCGGGCCCGGAAACGGGGCCCATGTTCTATCATGGGCCCACTTTCCGGGCCCGGGCCCGGACCGGTTGTGGACTCTGCCGCGGGGCCGTGCACGTCGGCGCGCAGTGAGTCCAGCACGCGCACCTCGTAGCCGCCGGCGAGGGCAGCCTCAACGATTGCGGAACCGATGAATCCGGCGCCGCCGGTGATCAGCAGACGGACGCCGCTCATGCGAGGCCTCGGTAACAGGCACGAGCACCAGGCCCGGTGGTTGGCCAGGACGCACCGGGGAGCCTGCGACGAGGCGCAGACCGACCGGTCGTCACGTGAGATCCCCGGCTGGGTCCGACAGCAGGGCAGAAGAGGAATCGCCGTGCGCGGCATCCGACAGCACTGCCCGCGCCAGAACGGCGTCGACCTGGGCCGGGTCGATGAGCTCGCGCGGGGTGAAGTCGGTCGGCAAGGCGCGCAAGATCCCGTCGATGGCCGCGAGGATGCGCGGCTGGGCCTCGCGGAGGCGACGGAACACGACCGATGCGGTGACGGCATCCGTTTCGCTGGTCGCGGTCGGGCCAGACGTTACGGGGCCGCCGGAAGCGCCGGGCGCGGACAACGCTGAAGCCGGTGACCCGGACACGGCCAAGCCCGAAGCGGCCACGCCGGGCACAGGCAAGCCAGGAGAGGCCGAACCGGAGGCATCGACCACGGGACCAACCTCGACGGCATAAGGCGTCGGCGCGAGTCCCGCGTCGGCGTCCGTCACGAAGGAGAGGTTGACCGTGCCCATGTTGAGCTCACCGGCCAGCACGATTTCGGGGTACGCGGTCATATTGACAATGTGCGCGCCCATCGAACGGAACCAGACCGACTCTGCCCGGGTGGAAAACCGTGGACCCTGGATGACCACGACCGTGCCGGAGGGAGCGAAGTTCTCGCCAAGGTCCTCGAGCGCGCGCCGGGCGTACCCGCGCAGCTGAGGGTCGAAAGGGTCCGCGGCGGAAAGGTGCTGCACCGATTCCCGGTCGTAAAACGTGTCGGGGCGGCCCGACGTGCGGTCGATGAACTGGTCGGTGACGACGAGCAGACCCGGCGGATATTCCGGCGTGACCCCGCCCACCGCCGAGGAGGAGATGATCGCCCGCACGCCGATCGAGGCGAGGGCCCACAGATTGGCCCGGTAATTGATCAGGTGCGGCGCGACGCTGTGGCCGCTGCCGTGCCGGGGCAGAAAAGCGACGCGGCGACCCGCGCGCAGGCCGATCGTGACCGACGCCGACCCGTACGGCGTCGGAATCCGATGCGTGACCGCGGTTGCGGGGTCGACGAGTTCGTAGAGGCCGGATCCGCCGATCACGGCGACGTCCGCGCGCGCGGTCGGGTCAAGCACAGGGTCAATCGTCACTAGCGGCTCCCAGCGGGTTACGAGTCGAGTGTTCAGTCTGCCATTGAAAGCTGCGTGCCCACGAAAGCCCGCGACACCAAAACAGATGCCCCCGCCGCGGCTGACCCGGCCCGGTCCTAAATGGCCGACGAGCCCTCGCCGCGGACGGCGGACCCAGGTGTTCGGGGCCCGGGCCCCGGACACAAGAGCGCCCCGAACGCGCACGAAGCACCAAACGAGGAACGCTCGGAACGACAACCGGCTAGTGCGTGTAGACGCGGATCGACGACGCGAGCGGTCCGGGCGGGTTCACGGTGAATGACGACAGCAGGCCGTCGCCGGAGTAGTCCACGAGCGCCCACACCGACTCCGCACCGCTCACCAGGTAGCGAGCCCCGCTCCGCAGCGGAACCGTCGCGCTCGCCCCGGCGTCGATCTGCAGGTCGACGGGAGAGCCTTGCACGGGCGTGAGGGTGAGCGCAGCATCCGCTCCCCCGCCATTGACGAGGTGCAGGGTCGGCGACGGCCCCTCGGCGACGGCCACCGTGAACGAACCCTCGAGCGGTGCCGAGGCCGCGAACCAACCGAAGTCCCGGCCGTCAGCGCCTGCGCTGGAGGTACGGGCGGCCGCGACGATCGGCTGGTCGGAACGCAATTTCACCGAGAAACTGCCCACGGTCAGCGGCGACAGCGGAATTTCGGTCGCAACTCCGGGCTCGATCTCTACCTGGGTCGAGGTGCCGTCAGCAGCCCCGTCGGCGCTCGTGACGCCGATCTGCACGGTCGCCGCCTCGGTGCCGGGCACGAACACCCGAATCGACGGGGTATCGGCGTTGAACCCCTCGCCGGTGGTAACGGTGTCCGCGGCGACCGCCGACGTGACACGCACCCCGGCAATTGTCTGGTTGAGTGCCGGCGTGGCGGTGGCGCCAATGATCTCGACTCCGCCGGGTTCAATCCCCCGGATGCTGCTCTGCTCCAATGCTGCCGCCACCTGCCCACCACGCGACGACACGCGCACGACCGGGGATTTCAGGTTCGGGGCGAGGCCGGCCAGCGAAATGACACGCTGCTCACCGGGCTGCACCAGAATGCCGGAGGCGCCGGGCGCGTCGACGATTCCGCTCTCACCGTAGACGGTGACGTCGACGGTCGCGAGCACGGTCGACGGGTTGCTGAGCAGCAGCAGGCTACTGCCGCCGATATCGGTGGATCCCCCAACGAGCCAGCTCTCGCTGGCCGCTTCGGTGCAGGACGCGACGGCGAGCCCGCCCAGGGTGTCGGTGCCGACGACCTGCGACTGGCTGCCGGCGACGAGCGGCGGCACGGTGGCGCCATCCTGCACGGGAACGGTCAGCAACAGCGGCGGCTGCCGACTGCTGGAGTCGTCGACCGCACTGATCTCGGTGACGTCCGGGCGAATCTGGTCAAAGTCGCTCCCGGCCGCGTCGATAGCGCCATACACGGCGGCAGCGGACCCGACGCTCGACGCCGACTGGGCCTGCGTCGAATCCTCGGCGAGAGTGAGCAGCGGTCCAGGGCAGACCCGTTGCTGCTCGCTCGGCAGCGGCACGATCTCGCTCGAGCGGGGTTCGTTCTCAACGGTCGGCAGCGTCACGAGGGTCGAGGCCGCGCCGACAGCGACAACGACCGCGATGCCAACCAGACCGAGCACGCCGCGGCCGGCCCGACCACCAATGCGGACGAGAGTGCTTCTAGCGGGCATGATCGTCCTCCACAGTGTCTTCCGTGGACGATTCCAGCCCGGTACCGACGCCGGTTTCCCGGTCCATGGCCAGGTCGGCCTCTAGATCGGTACCGAGCGGCGGTTCCCGATCGGCGTCCAGGTCGGAACCGACCATGCTCTTGCCCCGGCGGGTGCGTTTCGGTTTCGGCTTGGCGTTGGCCCTGGCCGCGCGGCGAATCGCATCGCGGTTGGCCTGGCGCACGGCTTCACGGCCGGCGCCGATCGGCAGCGACAGTAGTACGGCGCTGCCCACCACGGCGACGGCAATCAGCAGGGTGACCAAGCCGAAGACGCCGCCGGCGCGAGCCGGTGCTGAAACGCCACCGGCAGCATCCGTTTCGCCGAACTGCCACAGTCGGCCGAATTCGGTGTCGCCCACCGGTGCCAGTGCGGCATTGCCGTCCAGGGCGGTTTCGGTGCGCAGCTGGGTGTCACCGGCAAGAACATCAGCGCCGGCCGGCTGCAACACGATAAAGCGGATGCCGAATTCGGCCAGATCCGCGCTGGTGTCCAGCCCGCTGCGTGAGGCCAGGTTACCGGCGAGCTCCGCCAGCGCTTTCTCGCGGGCGCTGAGCGTTTGGTCGGTGCTGCCGCGGGTGGATTGCTGGTTCAGCGTGGCGCCGACACCGCGCTCGATCGTAGCGAGCAGGCCGCCGTCGGCCTGCGGAACGAGGTGCAGGGTGTCGACCCGGTCATCGATCTGCGCTTCGGCGGCGACGAAGGCCGGCTGGGTTCGCCCGGTTCCCTCGCGCACGGCGGCGGTACCGAGGTGCAGGGAGCCCAGAAGCGGCAGCACTACGACGGCCAGAGCCAGCGCGGCGACGACCCCGGGCGCCGGCGCAAATCGGCGCAGGGCGCGCAGGCCGATCAGGAGGGCGCCGACCAGGCCGAGCCAGTACAGGCTGAGCCCGGCGCCCGACCACACCCGCACCGGTTCGGCACCGATGGCGGCGAGAACGAGCTGGTTGGCGGCGAGGGCGGTGGCGAATCCGAGCAGGGCGACCAGCCAGGCGCCGCCCGCGAGCCGGGCGCCCGGCAGTAGCAGCGCCAGCAGGGCGAGCAGGGCGATGGGCGCGAGCAGGATGGGCACGATCAGCTGCGGGTCGAGACCAGGCACCCCGAACCGATCGAGGACACCGGCCCAACCGCTGCCGCCGGGCAACCCGAGCAGCAGTTGCAGGGTCGGTGCGTGATCGCTCGGTACGGGCAGGCCGGGGTCGGCGACGAGGTTCAGCCAGGTGCCGCGCAGGCCCTGGTCGGCAATGAGCGGAAGCGCGAGGGCGAGCGCCGGAAGCGGAATGCCGATGAAACGCATTACCCGGCGACCGGCAATGGCCACGCTGAGGAGCCAGGCCACGAGCAGCGCCGGGGCGAGGGAGGGCGCACAGGCCACGACCGCCGCGAACAACAGTGCGGCCGAGGCGGAGGACGACCAGGTGCGCGCGGCCGCGAACCAGGTGAAAAACAGCCAGGGCAGCAGCAGGTGCACGAGGATGGCGGCCGGGCGGCCGTCTGCCAGGGCGGCCAGAAAACTCGGGGCCAGCACCCACAGGGCGGCGGCCAGGGCGCGCAGGCTGCCCCGGTCGGTCAGGCGGGTCGCCGCCATCCAGGCGCCGACCGCAGCGAGCGGAAAGGCGAGCGCGTAGACCAGCACGAAGGCAAAGGACGGCGACCAGAACGCGATGGAGCCGAGCACGGCAAGCACTGCGGCAAACGGGTCTGCGGCGCCGACGAAGCCGAGTCCGAGGTCGCGCCAGCCGTAGCCGACGCTTGCCCACAGTTCGGGCAGGCTGGGCGACAGCGGCAGCAGCCCACCACCGATGAGGGTGTTGGCGCCAAGCAGCGGCACCATCATCACGATGCCGACCACCGCGGCGGCGAGCATGGTCCAGGCTCCGCCGCCGGAGAAGAACCGAATTTCGGCGCGTTCACCGTGCAGGCCGAACAGGCTCGCCTCGCGCTTGAGCGACTGCCGCCGGCGAACTTCGGCCGACGGAACGCGCAGAGTGGAGATGGCATCCCAGCCGAGGGTGCGGGTTTTCGTAAACATGCGACGGGCGCTGCTGACGCGCAGGCCGTTGAAGGCAGCGCCGAATGCGGCCGAGAATTCGCCCACGATGGCTCCGGGCTCCTTACGCAGCAGCTGGCCGATCGAGCGGATGAAGGCGAGCGGCAGCAGGGTCAACCAGTGCAGGGCGAGCACTCCGGCCGGCGCGTAGACCAGGCGGCGATGCAGCTGCGCCGAGCGTTCGGCTCGCACCCGGCGGCGGCGCAGCCGCCCGCGGGAGGACTGGTTCGGGCCGGCCACGCCGTCGCCGGCCGAAGCCACCCGTGCGGCCGGCACCACCGAAACGCGATACCCGGCGAGGCGCACGCGCACACAGAAGTCAAGGGAGTCGTCGACGGTGGGCAGCGCCGGGTCGAAACCACCCAGCTGTTCCCACACTTGGTGGCGCACGAGCATGCCGCCGGCGCTGACGGCGAGCACATCGCTCAATCCGTCGTGCTGGCCCTGGTCCAGTTCGCTCTCCACCAGGGTGACGGTCGCGCCAAACGGCGTCATCGACTCGCCGAAGTTGTGGATGTATTCGCCGGCGATCCACTCCATCACCTTGGGCCCGGCCACCGCAACGGACGGCGCAATCTCGAGCGCGTCGACCAGGACTTCGAGGGCGGTCGGGTCTGGGGCGCTGTCCTGGGCGAGCAGCCAGAGCAGCTCCCGGTCGTGCGTGGGCGGCGTGGTCACGCGCACGGCGGCGGTAATCGCCTGCCCGAAGTTCAGGTCGGCATCGGCGGCAATGAACTGGGTCGGCCCGAAATCGGCCAGCATCTTGGCTGTCGCATCGCTCGATCCGCAGTCCACCGTGATCACAATGTCGGGTTTGCGGGTCTGCAACGACAACGCCTTGAGAGTTCGCTCAAGGTGTTTCGCACCGTTTCGGGCGACAAGGATGGCGGTGACTCTCGGTTGCATAACAGAACCAGCCTAGGTCGGGATCGGTCGCTGCCCCTCAACCGAGAGGGCGCGCCTCAAATATTGGCCGGGCAATAGCAAAGCGGATGCGTCAGCATCCCCCGGGCCTAGCGGGAGTTTCCTAGCTATTTCCGGAACGCCAGATTGCGCTGAAGTCAATTCCAGTGCTGGTCTGGCGTTCTTCGGCGTGGTGGCGTGACTTTT